>NZ_JACFPU010000083.1:0-246 GCF_016101825.1 Gilliamella sp. B14384G12
TGGCATTAAACCATAAACTAAAGTAATCTATCAGGGTATCGGTTTGTCGGTCGATCACTGCCGCAAAAATCTCCTGCTGAAAGAAGCCATGACGTGAAACCATTCCGTCAATTGATTGCCAGTCATAGACTTTTATAACGGGTTTATAAAGCTTTCTTATTTCCCTTAAAGGAAAATAATAAAGTCGTTTACTTAACATTGGCTCGTACACATAGACTTTGCCGGTTTTACGGTTAAAACGTACCG
>NZ_JACFPU010000084.1:0-243 GCF_016101825.1 Gilliamella sp. B14384G12
CGTTGCAGCAGGTGTTTCAGCAGTGATTTTGGTTATCTTTAACGGTACCAGTGGTCCTGTTCACGATATGCTAACTGATGTATTTAATTCTTTACAATCTAAATTAACTAACATTATACAATCATAATATTTGATTGTTATTGGTGGTATAAACCACCCCTTTAAAAGGGGTGGTTTATTGTTTTTGGTGGTTTGTTATCATGTCAAATTATAAGATAACCCGTTGCAAATCATGCCGTAAAT
>NZ_JACFPU010000085.1:0-241 GCF_016101825.1 Gilliamella sp. B14384G12
GATTTTGGTTATCTTTAACGGTACCAGTGGTCCTGTTCACGATATGCTAACTGATGTATTTTCTACTTTACAATCTAAATTAAATGGCATTATTACAAACTAAATTAAATGGCATTATTCAATCATAATATTTGATTGTTATTGGTGATATAAACCACTCCTTTAAAAGGGGTGGTTTATTGTTTTTGGTGGTTTGTTATCATGTCAAATTATAAGATAATCCGTTGCAAATCATGCCGTA
>NZ_JACFPU010000010.1:0-126881 GCF_016101825.1 Gilliamella sp. B14384G12
GCGCAGATACCGACAGTCAGGAGCAACTTAAAGCGACATTAACCCAATTAGCCCAAAGCGGCATTCTTGCTTATGCACAAGAGGGCATCGCTTTAACCAGTCCGGAAAACATCCAACTGTCAACGTCAAACAGTGTTTCAATGACCAGTGAAAACCAAACTGACATCAATGCATTAAAAAACATTACCGTCTCATCCGGTGAATCCATCGGTCTGTTTGCTCATAAATCAGGAATGAAGGTCTTTGCCAACCAAGGTGATGTTGAGGTGCAGGCGCAAAATGCCAACCTGAATATGGCTGCCAAGCAAGATATAAAAATAGACAGTGTAGATGGCAGTGTTGATTGGTCAGCAACAAAAGAAATCACCTTAATATGTGGTGGTTCATACGTCAAAATCAGCAGTGCGGGAATTGAACTGGGTACAAATAATAACGTTTACTTGAAATGCAATGCGATGAAAAAGATGGGGCCAGCAACCCAAAATAGAACAATAACATTAAAATCAAGTGAGCTGAATGTTAAACACTGCGCAGAAACGGATTAATAATGCTGACTGAATTAAACAATCAAGATAACTTTAATAAATATCGCTATTTATTAGTGGATAATTTAGTGGTGCTTAACTCATTAAGTCCATTATCACGCGATTCATTATTAGATCTATTTGGTGAAGATAAATCCTTTGGCGAAAAAAAACTGACGCAAGTATTACGTACAGATTTGGATTATGATCAAAGTATATGCCCGACACTTATTAAACTTGCTGATCCAAATGAATTTTTTGCCGATTCGATGCTTGATGAAATCAACCAACAAGCCAAAATTGAATGTTTATGGTCTAAACGCTATATTTGTGCTTATATTATCTCTGATCTCAAACCGTCGGTGCTGGCAAAACAACTGATCAAGATTGGTAATAATATCGCACAAACATTGCGACAACCTTATTATCCTTTTTTTGAACCTTTTCGAATGCAATTTTTACACGAAGTGGGTTCAAAAGAAGACAATGCATGGCTAAAAGCGCAATTTTCTCAAATTGAAAACTACTATTATCCATCCATTAATGGTGGCAAATTTATGCGTTTCACTGCTGATAACACACTCGAAACGCCAATCAGTTGGAGTTCAAATTACTGTCAACGCTTAAAAAATTTCAGGATGATTCGAACGCTTGTTAATGCATGGTCGAATAACCGGTCACAATTTGATGAACAAAAAAATTTACCGCTTAATGAAAATGTGATTTCGCAATCAACACAATTGGTTGAACAGGCTTATCAATTAGGCTTAACCCATGCTACCGATATCTTATTTTGGGGACTAAACGGATTAAGGTATCATCAAGTTTTTACTGAACATCCGCAAATATTTGAGCAAATTAGAAAAGCGCAACAAGAACCAGGTACATTCTCACAACATGTTATTAATGCCAATATTAATTTTGAAAGCCAATTACTTTCTGATAAAGAATAGCAAAAACAGATAAAACAAGAATAATAGAGTGTAAGATGAAAAAAACAGAAAACATTGCTAAAGAAAATCAAAACGAAGCAAAAGGAAATTGCCTTGCTTGTGGTCGAGTCGGAATTCCGGTTTTTTTACTGCGTCAAGCGGTTGTAAAAACCCAATCTTTGTTAACTAAAAGCATTGACCCCATTTATCAAGAATTAGCCGATTACACTAAAACCTTAGATTTTAACAATCGCAAACCAGAAATAGAATTAGAGTATTATAGCTATGTACTTCGTACTTTGCGTGACGGTTATGTCTACGTTATGCATCAACTTGACGATGATATTAATAGCCGAATATTTCATGTCTATGAATGTATTGAAGGGGCACTTAGATTAAAAAAACTTTATGAATTGACCAATACCCAGCCAAGACCGATATCAAAAGCATGCAAAAATGCCTGTCATACCATTCCAGCATCATTTATTAATCTTGAAGAACATTATACTTATGCATGGGTGGCTTATACTTCGCAACCTTGGAGCGAAAAAACAATCAATGATTATTTAAAGCAACAAGATAGCAACATATTATCCCGTTTTACAAAAATTAATATAAAACAATTTAAAAACTCACCAGCAGAAGCAACAGGTAATCGTTCGGTACCATTTAAAGATATTTTTGGTAGTAGTTATCAAGAATCTAATAATGACGATAGCAAAGTATTGGAGTTTCGTTTTGGTGAGCAAGGCCTTAATAATTTTGAATCGGTACACCCTTTTATAAGTTTAAAAAGTCAGAAACAAAAATATGCTATACATGCCAGTCAACTATATAGCGGGGATAAACCGATATCTTGTGGTGTTGTATTAGAAGATACATTTGGCATTGCTCAAGAACTCAACTCCCAACGATTATCACAACTGCATATTTTTACTAATCAAGAAGACAATAAGGATAACCAAAAAAGTAATCTGGATGACCAACAATGTGATGTCGTTTCTCTAAAAGATACAACACAGGTTTATCAAAAACGTGGTGAACAACTGTATAAAAGTGTTAATCCTATTTTAAAAAAACGATTTAAGTATTATCAGCCGGATATGTTTAAAAAACGTACTACCCTACAGCTTATTGAGAACTATCGTACTTCAGTTGAAAATGCTTACGACACTGAAATTGCCCGGTTACAAGAATGGTATGACTATATAAAAAATATTGACGCTGCACATGATTCAGGTAATGGTTTTTTAGATAAAGCACAAAATGACATTGCTAAAGCCGAATCAGAGAAAGCCGAAAAAATAAAAAAAATAAACGAACAGCTTGATAATAAAAAAATTGATTCTTTCAAAGGTGAATTAGAAACCGCTTTTGCTGATATTGAAAAATATTATCAAGAATGGTCGCAAGACTATTTTACTTATGTCCGTTGGTTATTTGGTAATGCACAATTTGTTTCAAAGTACAGTAAAATAAAGCAAACAACGTTCAATCAAGCGCCTTTTTGGCAACAAGAATTTGATTTTTCTACCAGTATCAGAGCTCTCAGCTATATAAAAGAAGTTTTGCAAATCCTACTTGATTCTACCCATGCGGAAGTCCGTCTTGATGAAGATAACGCCCTTTGGGACGAATTACTGAGTAACCATAATAGTATTTTTTATGTAATTGAACATCAGAATAATCAGGGGATTAATCTTGATGCGCCAGCATTTGTCAATTTAGATAATAATACATTACTAAAATGGCGTGATGTAATCAGTAGATCAACGGGGTTGGTTTTAGCTTATAACACTTATCAGGCAGAAAAGACTCAAAATACTCAAACCGACAAAGAAAAGGAACTGCAAAAAGCGAAAGAGCGTGTTGAACTTGATATTGAAAAAAAACGGCAAGAGATCAACGCTAAACAAGAAGAGTTAAACAACAATCGAAAATATAATCCACAAGAGCATGCAAAGCTACAAAAAATAAGAGATCAAAAAATTAAAGAACTCAAACAATTAAACGAGCATTTAGCATCCATCAACCACCAACTAGCCGAGATGGTAGAGGGAAACAGTGTAATGACAGATGTAGGAAAAAATCGATACCTGCATCAACAAGCATTAAAAAAATACTCAGTCTTAAGAACACATAAACAATTCCAACCTATTGAGCCTCGTTTAAAACAGCTTGATTCGCTTGCTTACTTAGGTGACATTGGTGCCTATCCAGTTGAGTTTACCAAAAAAGTTAGGCCGGAAAAGATTCGACAAGTTTATGCATTATTGACTCAATTACAAGGGGCGCTTTTCCGCGAAAACAGTTTGACCGGTCCAGAAATTGCTTTTTTAGAAAAATTTGATGTGACAGATGCAAAATATGATGTTGGTGTAAAAAAACCAACAACCCATACGCTTAAATTTACGCTTTGTTTTCCTGATGAAGTCAGTAAAGGCTTAGTTGTAGGTTTTTTGAAAAATAAAGAGATTGTCAATCCAAATGATTTTAAGAATTTTTTAGCAACAAAAATGCCTAAATATGTCACTTTAGTCAATCGGCAAGCTGTTTTAGAAGGCAAAATTGACATCACCAATCGGCAGAAAGCTTCCAATGATGAAGCGATTCACCAATCAAACCAAAATAAAAGAGATGATAAAACTCGTGAATATGAAATAAAAAAAGAAACTGAAGTGATGAATAAAAAAAAGAACGAAAAAATAAAGATTGAACAAAATCAATCGAGATATGAACAAGCAAAACGAACTGGACAAAATGTGAAAGCCGCTAGACTTAACTATACTGTTAATGCGGTAATGGGCGTTATCACCATGTTAAATATTTTAGATGACATTAAAGCATTGGACAAAATTGAAGAGGGTAAAACCCAAAAACAGAAACAACGTCAACTAGCCATCGACTTAAGCTCATTAGCGTTACTCAGTGTCGATACAGTTGCCATATATCGTGATATAAAATTGCAAATGCAATTATTAAAAGCTATGCGCTCCACCACTGCCAAAGCATCAATACCTGAAATTAAAAATTTATTAAAATCAAATGGTATTATTTCTAAAAGTATCGCAGAAGCTTTTGCCTTTATAACTGTAATGGAAGCGTTAGGTGAATTAAAAAGTGCTTTTGGCATGTGGAATATGGAGGATAAAAGTTATTTTATTTATAGAGTTATAGGCGCTTCTATCTTAGGTATTGGGGCTGTTTTTTTATTAGCTACTTCAACTTTAGCTATAGGTGGGGGCGTTATATTATTATTAATAGGAATATATCTAATTGCTTTGAGTAAAAAATATGACAATTTTACTCCTATCGATCACTGGCTAAACCGCTGTTATTTTGGAGTGCATAAAGAGTTTGCCTATTTAGGATATGATGCCTATCACGAAGAGCAAAATTCCTTTGTTGGTTTTGGTCATTCGGTTAATGATTACTTGGTTGCAATCTCAGGCATTGATACATTTATGATTTTTAAAAAACCAAGTTTATATAATGGAATGAAACTATATCATAGACATATCTATTTTTATTTGCAATATTTAGATTACACATTCATTTCCAACAAATCTTTGCAGGCATCAGTTCGTTTATTTGGCAAAAATGACCAAAGCAATGCCGATTTTATTGAATTCAACTTTAATATCAACTCCACCAAGATAAATAAGCACCCTGCACCAAATGACAATATCCTAATCCACACAAATGAAGATAAAGATAAAGAAACTTTAAAAATTAGAGACTATGTTACTTCTCAAAAAAGTTATTTTGTTGAACGTTATGAAAGTAAAAGCTTTAAAACGATTATAAACCGTAAAGCGATACGGGAATCCAATTTTAATGATATTGAAAAAGTCGAATTGAAAAGTTCAACCCCTAACCAGCCAAAGAGTGACTTAACGGCGATCACATGGGTAGCAGGCACATTCGCTTGTGATCTGGTAAAAAGTTATCAAATCAATATCTACACTGATACCACAGATTGTAACGAAATCCCATTGATAATTAACCGAGATAGTAATAAATTTCACGATGAGTAATTAAAAAGGAGAATAATAATGCCCTCAAAATACCGCCCCCAGATCGTTGGTTGGTTTGGCGACCTGGATAAAGGCCCTCATAGCCTACCACTGCATGATGATCGCTTAATTTATGCCAATGATAACTATTGTGCATTTATTCGTCAGGAACATAATGATCAGATTTTTTATACTTGTCTCTATTTTATTGCCATTATTTTGTTGAATGTAACTATCATAGGATGTGTTTGGCTAGCGGTTCTCCATGATAATTCTAAAATCGAGTTTGTTGATCTGGTTGTTATAGCCTGTTTTATTACTAGCCTTTTTGCTTTAAATTATGCAATCCCTGAATTCTATCAAAATGCATTTTCCCGTCTTGGTAGTCCCATAATATTTAATCGTAAGACGGGTAAAGTGTATGTTAATGAAAGTTACTTTTTTAACTTTAAAATATTACGGCACCCAAAAGTATTTTTGCAACCGAAAAAACGTCGCATACAAGAATATGATTGGAATGATATGCATGGTGTAATTATCCATAATTTTTCACGTAATGCTTTAACCTCAACGGTATTAATGGTTTGTCAGCCCGGCACACATCAGGTTATTGACCATGTTATGTTAGATCCTGCACGACCTGCAACAGGTAGAATGTTTGTCTGGGGTTGGATTAACAGTTTTATGGTGAATTATGAATCAGCCGATATAGATGATGGCGAATACAAGACGGATGAAGAAGCAAAATTTAAAACAGATATAATAGAGGGTGAGGGTTGGCCAGAATGGATGGTGGAAGCCTTTAATGCCGCATCACTTGAAGAGTTAGCTGCAATTAAGCAAAAATATAATATCAAGCCATAATAACGAACTTAAATAGAACGCAAAGGAATAAGGAATTAAACAATAATGCCATCAAAATACCGTCCCCAGATCTTAGGTTGGTTTGGTGACCTAGATAAAGGTCCTCATAGCCTACCACTGCATGATGATCGCTTAATTTATGCCAATGATAACTATTGTGCTTTTATTCGCCAGGAACATAATGATCAGATTTTTTATACATGTCTCTATTTTGCTGCAATTATTTTATTGAGTATTCTGATTGTTGGTATGGTTATTTTTATTTTTGGATTTGATCACAAACTGTCACTAATTGGAATAATTGGTTTTATTACTTGTTGTGGTTCTTTAAATTATGCAATTCCTGAATTCTATCAAAATGCATTTTCCCGTCTTGGTAGTCCCATAATATTTAATCGTAAGACGGGTAAAGTGTATGTTAATGAAAGTTACTTTTTTAACTTTAAAATATTACGGCACCCAAAAGTATTTTTGCAACCGAAAAAACGTCGCATACAAGAGTATGATTGGAATGATATGCATGGTGTAATTATCCATAATTTTTCACGTAATGCTTTAATTTCAACGGTATTAATGGTTTGTGAACCCGGCACACATCAGGTTATTGACCATGTTATGTTAGATCCGGCTCAACCCGGAGCAGGTAGTTTTCATGTTTGGTGTTGGATTAACAGTTTTATGGTGAATTATGAATCAGCCGATATAGATGACGGCGAATACAAAACAGATGAAGAGGCAAAATTCAAACAGGATATGATAGAAGGTGAAGGTTGGCCAGAATGGATGGTAGAAGCCTTTAATGCCACATCACTTGAAGAGTTAGCTGTAATTAAACAAAAATATAATATTAAACCATAATAACGAACTTAAATTGATATTAAAGGAATAAGGATAAGGAATAAAACAGTAATGCCATCAAAATACCGCCCGCAGATTTTAGGTTGGTTTGGTGACCTAGATAAAGGCCCTTATAGCCTACCACTACATGATGATCGCTTAATTTATGCGAATAATAACTATTGTGCCTTTATTCGCAAAGAACATAATGATCAAATTTTTTATTCGTGTCTGTATATTGTTGGTTTTATATTTGGAACTGGTGCTATTGTTAGCTTTATTTGGTTATTGGCTCTTGAATATGATGATCCAACAATTGAGTCTTTTACTCTAATGGTTATTATAGTTGGATTTACTGTAAGTTGTTTCGGCATGTATGTTCTAATTCCTGAGTTATATCAAAATCTATTTTCACGCCTTGGTAGTCCCATAATATTTAATCGTAAAACGGGTAAAGTGTATGTTAATGAAAGTTACTTTTTTAACTTTAAAATATTACGGCATCCAAAAGTATTTTTACAACCGAAAAAACGCCGCATACAAGAGTATGATTGGAATGATATGCATGGCGTAATTATCCATAATTTTTCACGCAATGCCTTAACCTCAACGGTATTAATGGTGTGTCAATCCGGTACACATCAGGTTATTGACCATGTTATGTTAGATCCGGCTCAACCCGGAGCAGGTAGTTTTCATGTTTGGTGTTGGATTAACAGTTTTATGGTGAATTATGAATCAGCCAATATAGATGATGGCGAATACAAGACAGATGAAGAGGCAAAATTCAAAGAGGATATGATAGAAGGTGAGGGTTGGCCAGAATGGATGGTGGAAGCTTTTAATGCTACATCACTTGGAGAGTTAGCTGCAATTAAACAAAAATATAATATTAAATAATAATAAAAAATTTAAAATGATAGTAAAGGAATAAGGAAAAGGAATAAAACAGTAATGCCATCAAAATACCGTCCGCAGATTTTAGGTTGGTTTGGCGACCTAGATAAAGGTCCTTATAGCATACCGTTGCATGATGATCGCTTAATTTATGCCAATGATAACTATTGTGCGTTTATTCGCCAGGAGCACAATGACCAAATTTTTTATACTTGTATCTATTTTGTTGGAATTATTTTAGGAATTATACTAATAGTAGGTTTTCCTTTTTGTATTTTTGGATTTAACGATTCCAAAATCGGAGATAAATTAACAATTGTTGGAATAATTGGATTTATTACTTGTTGTTTTGTTTTATATCTTGCAATTCCTGAATTTTATCACAATGCTTTTTCCCGTCTTGGTAATCCCATCATATTTAATCGCAAGACAGGTAAAGTGTATGTTAACGAAAATTACTTTTTCAACTTTAAAGTATTACGGCACCCAAAAGTATTTTTACAACCGAAAAAACGTCGCATACAAGAGTATGATTGGAATGATATGCATGGTGTAATTATCCATAATTTTTCACGTAATGCTTTAATTTCAACGGTATTAATGGTTTGTGAACCCGGCACACATCAGGTTATTGACCATGTTATGTTAGATCCGGCTCAACCCGGAGCAGGTAGTTTTCATGTCTGGTGTTGGATTAACAGTTTTATGGTGAATTATAAATCAGCCGATATAGATGACGGCGAATACAAGACAGATGAAGAGGCAAAATTCAAAGAGGATATGATAGAAGGTGAAGGTTGGCCAGAATGGATGGTGGAAGCCTTTAATGCTACATCACTTGAAGAGTTAGCTGCCATTAAACATAAATATAATATCAAACCATAATAACGAACTTAAATAGAACCCAAAGGAATAAGGAATAAAACAGTAATGCCGTCAAAATACCGCCCCCAGATCTTTGGTTGGTTTGGAGACCTAGATAAAGGTCCGTATGGCCTATCATTGCATGGTCGTCGATTAATTTATGCTAATGATAACTATTGTGCATTTATTCGTCAGCGACGAAATGATCAGATTTTTTATACATATCTTTATTTTATTTGTATTATTGGGATGAATATTCTAATTGTTGGTATGGTTATGTTTATTTTTGGATTTGATCACGAACTAACACTAATTGGAATAATTGGTTTTATTACTTGTAGTTTTGGTTTATATCTAATTATTCCTGAATTCTACCAAAATGCATTTTCACGCCACTGTAGTCCAATTATATTTAATCGTAAGACGGGTAAAGTGTATGTTAATGAAAGTTACTTTTTTAACTTTAAAGTATTACGGCACCCAAAAGTATTTTTACAACCGAAAAAACGCCGCATACAAGAGTATGATTGGAATGATATGCATGGTGTAATTATCCATAATTTTTCACGTAATGCTTTAATTTCAACGGTGCTAATGGTTTGTGAACCCGGCACACATCAGGTTATTGACCATGTTATGTTAGATCCGGCTCAACCCGGAGCAGGTAGTTTTCATGTTTGGTGTTGGATTAACAGTTTTATGGTGAATTATGAATCAGCCGATATAGATGACGGCGAATACAAGACAGATGAAGAGGCAAAATTCAAAGAGGATATGATAGAGGGAGAAAGGTGGCCAGAATGGATGGTGGAAGCCTTTAATGCTACATCACTTGAAGAGTTAGCTGCAATTAAACAAAAATATAATATCAAGCCATAATAACGAACTTAAATAGAACGCAAAGGAATAAGGAATTAAACAATAATGCCATCTAAATACCGCCCGCAGATTTTAGGTTGGTTTGGCGACCTAGATAAAGGCCCTTATAGCCTATCATTGCATGATAGTCGGTTAATTTATGCGAATAATAACTATTGTGCCTTTATTCGTCAGGAACATAATGATCAGATTTTTTATACATGTCTCTATTTTGTTGCGATTATTTTGTTGAGTATATTAATTGTAGGTATGGTTATATTTATTTTTGGATTTGATCATGAACTGGCACTGATTGGAATAATTGGTTTTATTACTTGTAGTTTTGGTTTATATCTAATTATTCCTGAATTCTACCAAAATGCATTTTCACGCCTTGGAAGTCCCATTATATTTAATCGTAAGACGGGTAAAGTGTATGTTAATGAAAGTTACTTTTTTAACTTTAAAGTATTACGGCACCCAAAAGTATTTTTACAACCGAAAAAGCGCCGAATACAAGAGTATGATTGGAATGATATGCATGGCGTAATTATCCATAATTTTTCACGCAATGCTTTAACTTCAACGGTATTAATGGTGTGTCAACCCGGTACACATCAAGTTATTGACCATGTTATGTTAGATCCTGCACGCGCTGGTACAGGTAGTACCTTTGTTTGGGAATGGATCAATAGTTTTATGGTGAATTATAAATCAGCCAATATAGATGATGGTGAATACAAAACAGATGAAGAAGGAAAATTTAAAACAGATATAATAGAGGGTGAAGGTTGGCCAGAATGGATGGTGGAAGCCTTTAATGCTACATCACTTGAAGAGTTAGCTGCAATTAAGCAAAAATATAATATCAAACCATAATAACAAACTTAAATAGAACGCAAAGGAATAAAACAGTAATGCCCTCAAAATACCGCCCTCAGATCTTTGGTTGGTTTGGCGACCTAGATAAAGGCCCTTATAGCCTATCATTGCATGATAGTCGGTTAATTTATGCGAATAATAACTATTGTGCCTTTATTCGTCAGGAGCATAATGATCAGATTTTTTATACATGTCTCTATTTTGTTGCGATTATTTTGTTGAGTATATTAATTGTAGGTATGGTTATATTTATTTTTGGATTTGATCATGAACTGGTACTGATTGGAATAATTGGTTTTATTACTTGTAGTTTTGGTTTATATCTAATTATTCCTGAATTCTACCAAAATGCATTTTCACGCCTTGGAAGTCCCATTATATTTAATCGTAAGACGGGTAAAGTGTATGTTAATGAAAGTTACTTTTTTAATTTTAAAGTATTACGGCACCCAAAAATATTTTTACAACCGAAAAAACGCCGCATAAAAGAGTATGATTGGAATGATATGCATGGCGTAATTATCCATAATTTTTCACGCAATGCTTTAACCTCAACGGTGTTAATGGTGTGTCAACCCGGTACACATCAAGTTATTGACCATGTTATGTTAGATCCTGCACGCGCTGGTACAGGTAGTACCTTTGTTTGGGAATGGATCAATAGTTTTATGGTGAATTATAAATCAGCCAATATAGATGATGGTGAATACAAAACAGATGAAGAAGGAAAATTTAAAACAGATATAATAGAGGGTGAAGGTTGGCCAGAATGGATGGTGGAAGCCTTTAATGCTACATCACTTGAAGAGTTAGCTGCAATTAAACAAAAATATAATATCAAGCCATAATAACGAACTTAAATAGAACGCGAAGGAATAAGGAATAAAACAGTAATGCCATCAAAATACCGCCCCCAGATCTTTGGTTGGTTTGGAGACCTAGATAAAGGTCCTCATAGCGTACCACTGCATGACCGTCGTTTAATTTATGCCAATGATAACTATTGTGCATTTATTCGTCAGGAACATAGCGATCAGATTTTTTATACATGTCTCTATTTTGTTGCAATTATTTTAGGAATCATCCTAATTGTAGGTACTGTTATGTTTATTTTTGGATTTAATGATTCCAAAATCGGTGACCAACTAACAATAGTTGGGATAATTGGTTTTATTACTTGCTGTTTTGCTTTAAATTATGCAATTCCTGAATTCTATCAAAATGCATTTTCCCGTCTTGGTAGTCCCATAATATTTAATCGTAAGACGGGTAAAGTGTATGTTAATGAAAGTTACTTTTTTAACTTTAAAGTATTACGGCACCCAAAAGTATTTTTACAACCGAAAAAGCGCCGAATACAAGAGTATGATTGGAATGATATGCATGGCGTAATTATCCATAATTTTTCACGCAATGCTTTAACTTCAACGGTATTAATGGTGTGTCAACCCGGTACACATCAAGTTATTGACCATGTTATGTTAGATCCTGCACGCGCTGGTACAGGTAGTACCTTTGTTTGGGAATGGATCAATAGTTTTATGGTGAATTATAAATCAGCCAATATAGATGATGGTGAATACAAAACAGATGAAGAAGGAAAATTTAAAACAGATATAATAGAGGGTGAAGGTTGGCCAGAATGGATGGTGGAAGCTTTTAATGCCACATCACTTGAAGAGTTAGCTGCAATTAAGCACAAATATAATATTAAACAATAATAACGAACTTAAATAGAACGCAAAGGAATAAGGAATCAAACAATAATGCCCTCAAAATACCGTCCCCAGATCTTTGGTTGGTTTGGCGACCTAGATAAAGGTCCTCATAGCGTACCACTGCATGACCGTCGTTTAATTTATGCCAATGATAACTATTGTGCGTTTATTCGCCAGGATCACAATGACCAACTTTTTTATACTTGTCTCTATTTTATCTCAATTATTTTGGCAAATGGAATTATCATTGGATGTCTTTGGCTAGCGGTTCTCCATGATAACTCTAAAATAGAGTTTGTTGATCTGGTTGTTATAGTCTGTTTTGTTACTTGCTGTTTTGGTTTATATCTAGCTATTCCTGAATTCTACCAAAATGCATTTTCACGCCTTGGAAGTCCCATAATATTTAATCGTAAGACGGGTAAAGTGTATGTAAATGAAAGTTTCTTTTTTAACTTTAAAGTACTACGGCACCCAAAAGTATTTTTACAACCGAAAAAGCGCCGTATACAAGAGTATGATTGGAATGATATGCATGGCGTAATTATCCATAATTTTTCACGTAATGCTTTAACCTCAACGGTATTAATGGTATGTCAACCCGGTACACATCAGGTTATTGACCATGTTATGTTAGATCCTGCACGAGCAGCAACAGGTAGAATGTTTGTCTGGGGTTGGATTAACAGTTTTATGGTGAATTATAAATCAGCCAATATAGATGATGGTGAATACAAAACAGATGAAGAAGGAAAATTTAAAACAGATATAATAGAGGGTGAAGGTTGGCCAGAATGGATAGTGGAAGCTTTTAATGCTACATCACTTGAAGAGTTAGCTGCCATTAAACATAAATATAATATCAAACCATAATAACGGACTTAAATAACTTGAATGGATAATGATGATTGAATATAAAAACAGTAATAAAAAGTCTTTTTATTCACATGAATTCTATTAGAAATATTAATAATAAAATAGACGAAACGGTATAGACTCCTGAATATTTTTTACAAAAATTGCTATTTTTATTTTAAGCATCACCGTTTTTTATACCTAAATGAGGAGTTTCTGATTACTAATGTTTGATATGATTTAAATTTAACTAAAAATAATGGGTTTTCTGATGATTTTTTACCAGAAAATGATACCTTAAAAATAACTTACCACTTTCTTTATTTACAATTTTCCAACTAACTACTAAACTAATATCGTTCTCAACGGGGTGCCTTATGGGCTGAGAGTGTTAGGTTTACTAATGCAACTCGTCGAACCTGAACTGGGTCATTCCAGCGGAGGGATTTGAGTTATCGTGTCTGCTCAAACCTTTTGTCTTTTATTCGCTTTTTTGGAGGCAAAATGTTTTGTAATAAATTCTTACTGTCATTTTTATTTTCTGTATTCTTTGTAGCAACTTCTGCTAATGCTAAAATTCATGAAAAACCTATTTTAACAGTTTATAGTTATAGCTCTTTTATTTCCGAGTGGGGACCAGGTGAAGCAATTAAACAGGGCTTTGAAGCGCAGTGTGATTGCCAACTTGATATTGTAACGCTAGGCGATGGTGTGTCGATTTTAAATCGTCTTCGCCTTGAGGGTAATAAAACCAATGCTGATGTTATTTTAGGTTTAGACAATAATCTTTTAGGACAAGCTAAACAGGCTAATATCATGGCACCTCATCAAATAGCCAAACCTAACAATCTTAATACTGATTGGTGGGATGAGGATTTTATGCCGTATGATTTCGGTTATTTTACTTTTATCTATAATAAAGAAAAAATAAAGAATCCTCCTCACTCATTACATGAGTTAGTTGACAATAAAGCCAATTGGAAAATTATTTATCAAGATCCTAGAACCAGTACTCCCGGATTAGGATTGCTATTTTGGGTAAAAAATATTTACGGTAAGGATGCGGTATCCGCATGGCAAAAAATTGCTAAAAATACTGTTACAGTTACTAAAGGGTGGAGTGAAGCATACGGTATGTTCTTAAAAGGTGAAGCTGATTTGGTGCTGAGTTATAGCACATCGCCAATTGCACATATAATTAATGATCAAGATTATCGTTATAATGCCGCTATTTTTGATGAGGGGCATTATCGTCAAGTTGAAATAGCAGGTATCACCAAATATAGTCAACAACCACAATTAGCACGTCGCTTTTTACAATATCTATTAACACCCGAGGTACAACGGCAATTTGCTGAAAAAAATGTTATGTATCCTATTATAAATACGCCATTACCCCCTGCGTTTGATCAGATTAATAAAGTCAGTAAAGCGCTTGAATTTGATGCAGAGAACGTGGTTGATAATCAAAAAGCTTGGATACGAGAATGGCAATCAGCCATTAGTCAGTAATAAAATAGATTGTTAATTTTATAATAAAAAGCAATGTTAAATTTTAAAACGTTACTGCCAGGTATCAGCGCTGCTAGTTTGATAATAGCAGTTTTAGGCACTGCATTGTTTGCACTTTGCCATACAGCCATAAAGTCCGATAATTTAACGGTTTATATTGATAATTATTTATTGCACATTATTTGGATCACTTTCATGCAAGCGATATTATCGACGTTTTTGTCGGTATTTTTGGCCGTTGTTATGGCTAAAGCGTTATCCATGATCGATTTTTGGGGAAAAAGCTTTCTGATACGAATCATGCCCGTTACCTTTATATTACCAACATTAGTTGTTGTAACCGGGCTATTATCTGTTTATGGTCAACAAGGTTTATTTGCTACGTGTTTTGCTTATTTAGGCTTATCTTTTTCAACTTCAATTTATGGACTGGTTGGGATTTTATTGGCTCATGTTTTTTTGAATTTTCCTTATGCGAGCGGTCTGTTTTATCAAACATTAACGAGTGTTCCTGTTGAGCAAAAACAACTGGCTGCTCAGCTTAATTTCTCTCATTTTACTTATTTTAAATTAGTAGAATGGCCATTATTGCGTCGGCAGCTTTTACCTATGTCCGGACTGATTTTTATGCTTTGCTTTACCAGCTTTGCAATAGTGTTGGCATTAGGAGGTGGGCCAAAATATACCACTATTGAAGTAGCTATTTACCAATCGATTCGCGATTTTGATTTGATGCAAGCTGTTATGTTAGCAATCATACAACTTATTTGTTGTATGAGTTTTGTTTGGGTACTGCGAAGAAAAAATCATTACCGCGATCTTAGTGCGCAGTATATTCGTGACCAATATCGTTTACCCAACACTGTGACTATAGGTTTAGTTAGTGCTATTATTGTGATTTTGGGTGCAATGTATATATTGTTGCCAATGATTACGTTATTGATTGAAGGTTTTGGTTATTTTCAATGGTCGCAGTTAAATTGGGCTTTTCAGCAAGCGGTTATCTATTCGTTAATAATTGCCCTTGGTTCAGCTGTGGTGGCTATGTCACTTGCTTTATTAATACTTTGGACCAATAGCCGTCTATTGATTAGCAATCAACAACAATGGAGCAATCGTTTAATGTTAATAGGGTCATTGATATTAACCATTCCAAGCATGGTACTTGCATCAGGATTGTTTATTTTGTTATTTCAGTATGCTGATAATGCCGTGTTTGTCTGTGGTTTAATGATGCTTTGCAATGGTCTAATGGCCTTACCTTTTATCTTAAAAAATCTTGAAGTGCCAATGTATGATGTCACATCACGGTATTGGCAATTATGTCAATCATTAAACATTGCAGGTATTAGGCATTTTTATTTAATCGAATATAAATCATTAAAAAAACTGATTACATTGAGCTTGGCCTTTTCGGCATTATTGTCAATGGGGGATTTTGGTATCATTGCATTGTTTGGCGGGCAAGCCGTCACCACGTTACCTTATTATTTGTATCAACAAATCGCTCATTACCATTATCAAGAGAGCGCCGTGACGGCTGCATTTTTGTTAATTTTATCTTTTAGTTTATTAATTGTGATGGATTATGATCGAACTTAATCAAATTAATTATCAATATGATAATTTTAAGATGCATTTTAATATGCAAATTGCTGCTCAAGAAAAAGTAGTCATTGTTGGACCGAGTGGTGCGGGTAAAAGTACCTTATTAAGCTTGATCGCAGGATTTATTTTTCCAAATTCCGGGCAAATCATCCTTAATAATCAAAATATGACGCAAACTTTACCGGGTAAGCGCCCAGTTTCGATGCTGTTTCAAAATAATAACTTATTCGATCATTTAACCGTTGAGCAAAATATTGCTTTAGGCATTAAACCGTCATTAAAACTAACGACTTTTGAGAAGCAAAATATTGCCGATATGTTGGCTAAAGTTGGTTTATCGGGCTTTAATGATCGCTATCCCAATCAACTTTCAGGTGGACAGCGTCAACGAGTTGCTTTGGCTCGCTGTTTAATTCAACATCGTCCTATTTTATTATTGGATGAACCATTTTCGGCATTAGACCAAGCTTTACGGTTTGAAATGCTAGCACTGGTTAATCATATCTGTGATGAATTCGCTTTAACGTTACTTATGGTTTCACATTATCTGGATGAGTCTTTAGAAAACTTTTCACGTTGTTTAGTTGTTGATAATGGAAAGATCATATTTAATAATCCTCCTGATCAACTTAAGGAACCCGAAAATAAGGTTATTGCTCAATTATTAGGTTTGCCAATAAATAAAAGCTAAAACGATTGTTTGCTAATTTATTTCTAAATATAAAATTGTTATCACTTAAGGTTTTATTAATGTAGGAGGGGTAATTTATACACTTCTATAACCTATGATATCAAATAAATTTTCATGACGAATATACAAGAAAACAAAAAGTTTAGCTGGTTAGCGCTTATCTTTACTATTTTATTTTTTACTTTTTTTTCAAGTGGTTTACAACTTTATATCTTCATTTCTGGACACGCCAATGTGATAGGTTTACGTGATTCAATCATCTATAGTTTAATTTGGTTGATCCCCGCTTTAATATTTCCAAGTCAGACCCGAAAAATTGCCACTGTCTATGGTTTGATTGTCGGAAGCTTATCATTGATTTCAATAAGTTATTTTATAATTTATCGTCAAGAATTTTCTCAAAGTGTATTTTTTGTCATGGCTGAATCGAATTTGACTGAATCAAATGAGTTTATTCAACAGTATTTCAATTCGAAATTAATGGCTATAGTGATTATTTATTGTTTGATTGGTATTTATCTTTGGCGAAAAGTAAGACCTGTCTATGTTAAAAATACAACCAAATGGGTTACGTCATTATTAATTGCCATTTATGCAATTATGCCACTGGTTATTAGTGTTACAATCAAAAATTCCTCCTTGCAAAAAGCAACAACACATCTATTAGGTCGAATGGAAACCACTGTACCTTGGCAACTGATTAATAGTTATATCGCTTATCGCTCTCAACTTTCGAATATGGAAGAGATAATTCATCATTTGAATACTTTACCTCCCGTTGAAAATTTAAAAGATGCCAATGGTAATACTCCCAGAACACTGGTGTTAATTATTGGTGAATCAACTACTCGTAATCGAATGAGTATTTATGGATATCCACGTAACACAACGCCACAAATCGAGCAATTTAAAAAGGATAATCCTGAATTTTTAGTGTTTAAAGATGTTGTGTCATCAAGACCTTATACCATAGAGGTTTTGCAACAAGTCTTAACTTTTGCAGATGAACAACATCCTGACCTTTACCTTACTCAACCTTCGTTAATACATTTAATGAAACAGGCAGGGTATAAAACCTATTGGATAACAAATCAACAAACAATGACGAAACGAAATACGATGTTGACGATGTTTTCTAAACAAGCAGATGAACAGTTTTATATGAATAACGATCGTAATCAAAGTTCAAGGCAATATGATGAATCGGTCTTTGAACCGTTTGTGAAAGTGCTTGCTGAACCAGAAGAAAAGAAATTTATCATTATTCATCTGCTCGGTACACATATGAAATATGAGTTTCGTTATCCAAAAGATGGGGAACATGATAGATTTAAAGATAATGCAAATATCCCATTTAAAATTGATGATGAGAACGTGGATGAATATAACTCTTATGATAATGCAATAAGTTATAATGATTTTGTGACAACCACGTTATTCAATCTATTTAAAAACAGTCATACAAATGGTTTTATGTTATATTTTTCTGATCATGGCGAAGATGTTTACGAAACTTCACCACATGATATCTTAGGGCGTAATGAAAAGGTGCCAACCCGCACCATGTATACTGTACCGTTTATGTTATGGCAATCACCAAGTTGGATCGCATCTCACCCTAATCACTATCAAGATTATGTGAATCGAAAATTTAGTACTCAGGATTTAATCCATACTTGGTCTGATTTAGCTGGACTCAATTATAACTTATATGTGCCAGAAAAAAGTTTGGTCAACCCCAATTATTATGAGGGAAAACGCTGGATTGGTGATCCTTATGATAAAAATGGCTTAATTGATTTTGATAAATTAACGAAGTAACTCTTTAGACTGTTTACACCAGCATTTAAGGTATGATATTGTATATTTATACAGTCATATTTTAAATGCAGTGAAACAGTTATTTATGCGAAAAATTATTCATGTTGATATGGATTGTTTTTATGCCGCAGTTGAAATGAGAGATAATCCCCGTTATCGTAATTTGCCGATAGCAGTAGGGGGCGATCCTCGCAAACGCGGTGTTGTTGCTACTGCAAATTATTTAGCTCGTCAATATGGCGTACATAGTGCGATGTCGATGTCACAAGCTCTAAAATTGTGTCCAAATCTTAAAGTCATTTCAAGTCGGCATGCTGTTTATAAAGAAGTTTCTAATCAAATTCATCAAATATTTCAGCGCTATACTAAAGCAATTGAAACCTTGTCATTGGATGAAGCTTATTTAGATGTGACCGATTGTAAGCTTTGTCATGGTTCAGCCACTTTAATTGCTCAAGATATCCGCCAAGCGATATATAAAGAACTTGAGTTGACCGCATCCGCAGGCGTTGCCCCACTTAAATTTTTAGCTAAAATTGCTTCAGATATGAATAAACCTAATGGGCAATATGTTATTACACCTGATGCTGTTACAAGCTTTATCGCTCAATTACCACTTAAAAAAATTCCGGGTGTAGGTAAAGTGACCGAGAAAAAATTAGCTGAATTAGGGCTAATCACCTGTCAGGATGTCGTTAATTATGATGTAAGTAAATTACTTAATCAATTTGGTAAATTTGGGCGAGTCTTATATGAACGATGTCAAGGCATTGATGAACGTGAAGTTTGTAATGATAGGCAACGTAAATCTGTAGGGGTAGAGCGCACCTTAGTTAACGATATTCATACTTGGGATGAGTGTTTATTACAGTTTGAACCGTTATTTGAAGAGCTGAAAACTCGGTTAAGTAAAGTTCGTTCTGATTTGTCAATCGCTCGACAAGGTGTTAAGTTTAAATTTGATGATTTCCAACTTACTACCCAAGAACATATTTGGTCTAAACTTGATAAACAGGATTTAATTGAACAAGCCTATAAAGTTTGGCAAGAACGTCGAAATGATCGTGGAGTGCGTTTGATTGGTTTTCATGTCACATTAATCGATCCACAACTTGATAAACAGTTACTCTTCAATTTTTAATTATCTAGATTGATAAAAAAAGAGGATGTGTGCATTACCACATCACCCCCAAAACTTACGACTTCATACTAAATCTATTTTAAATTAGTACCATTACTGCTAATGACTTGTTTATACCAATCAAAAGAATCTTTTTTATAGCGTTTCATAGTACCGTTACCTTCATTATCACGATCAACGTAAATCACGCCATAACGTTTTTTCATTTCGCCAGTTGTAAATGAGACGACATCAATAATACCCCACGCGGTATATCCCATAACATCAACCCCATCATAATCGATAGCTTTTAACATTGCTTTGATGTGTGCACCAAGATATTCGATGCGTGGTTTATCATGAACTTTATTACCGTTTTCTAATTCATCTATCGCGCCAAAACCATTTTCCACAATAAACAGTGGTAACTGATAACGATCATATAAACGATTAAGAGTATAACGTAAGCCTTCTGGATCAATTGGCCAACCCCAATCGCTGCTTTTAATGTATGGATTCTCAACAGCATTAGGTAAAGCACCGTTGACAATATTATCTCGATGATCATTTTTAGCATCAGCTTTAACAACGGTTGACATGTAATAACTAAAGCCAATGTAATCAACGGTACCTTGTTTTAAAATCGCTAAATCTTCATCGGTGATATCAAGCTTATAGCCTTCTCGTTCAAACTCTTTTAAAGCATAAGATGGATAATAACCACGAACATGCACATCAGGGAAGAAGAAGCGTTGATGCATAGCAATTTCAGATGCCATCATATCTTCTGGATTACAAGAATACGGATAAATCGGCACGTGAGAAATCATACAACCAATTTCAAAGTTAGGATTGATTTTTTTACCAGCAATTACTGCTTTGGCACTGGCTAATAGTTCGTAATGTGCCACTTGATAAAGTACTTCTTGTGGATTTTCGCCCGGTTGAACCTGCACACCTGAATTAGTCCAGAAAAAGATCGGATTACTGGTATCCATTTGGTTATTAATTTCGTTAAACGTCATCCAATACTTCACTTTGTTTTTATAACGTTCAAAACACGCTGTTGCAAAACGTTCGAAAAATTCAACTGTTTTACGGTTTCTAAAGCCACCGTAATGACGAGCAACGTGTAATGGCATCTCAAAATGGGATAAAGTAATAACTGGTTCAATACCATTGGCAATTAACTCGTCAAATACATTATCATAAAAACGTAAACCTTCTTCATTTGGCTCTAGTTCATCACCTTTTGGAAAAATACGAGTCCAAGCTATGGAGGTACGTAAGCATTTCAAACCCAACTCGGCAAACAGCTTAATATCGTCTTTATAATGATGATAAAAATCGATAGCAGTATGGTTTGGATAAAATTTACCTGCTTCAATTTCTTGGGTAATTTGTCTTGCAACGCCATGTGCGCCCGCTGTCATAACATCAACCACGCTTGGCCCTTTGCCACCTTCGTTCCAACCGCCTTCGAATTGATGAGCGGCTAATGCACCGCCCCATAAAAATGGTTTTTTAGTCATTTTTTGGTTCCTTGTTATTGCTTTATTTCAAAAAGGTTATCATCAAGATTTACTTCCGTTTTTTCTGTTAACGTGATTACTTGGTATTGATCAGTATTAACAATAATAACAGGAGTAATTAATGGGTAACCTGCTTGTTTAATTGCTTGAGGATCAAAGCTGATCAACCGATCACCTTTTTTCACTTTTTCATTCAGCTTCACATGGTATTCAAATTCATTGTTAGTTAAATTAACTGTATCAATACCCACATGAATTAATAATTCAACCCCATTATCTAAGACCAAACCAATAGCGTGTTTTGATGCTTCAAACACAGCGGTTACTTCGCCATCATAAGGTGCATAAACATGATTGTCTGTTGGTTCAATAGCAATACCTTCACCCATAAGTTTTTGAGAAAAAGCAGGGTCTGGTACTTCACTAAGTGGTAATGCTTTACCGATCATTGGGCTAGTCACATCGATTTCATCAATTACAATTTTAGGTGTATCGTTTTCAATGTCAGATGTCTCATTTTCAATATTTTCATTGCTTTGGTTCTTTTCATTAGTGCCAAAAATTTGGATAAGAATAACTGGTCCAAATAATGCAATTGCTGAACCAATAACAACACCAATAAATGATACAGGATGGTCTATATTAATAGCATTAACAATAGTCAAAGGTCCAGGTAATGCAGCATAAGTGTAGTAATAAGGTGTAAAGAATCCTGCTACAATGCCACCAAGCGCACCACTAATACAACCATAAATAAATGGTCTTTTAAAGCGTAAGTTAACACCATATATAGCGGGTTCAGTAATACCAAATAGACCTGTAACAAAAGCTGATAGCGATACCCCTTTCATATCTTTGCTTCGAGTTTTTATATAAAAACCTAATGCAGCACCAACTTGACCAATAACTGCGATGGTTTGATAAGCTTGGAAAGAGTCTCGTCCATGTTCATTTATGTTCTCAATAATGACTGGTGTAATACCCCAATGCACACCAAAAATAACAAACACCTGCCAAACTGCACCGATCAATCCACCAGCTACCGATGGTGCAAGGTTAACAATCCAATTATATCCACTAGCAATATAATGTGCAGCGCCCGCAGTAATTGGTCCAATAGCCACTAAAGTGAGGGGAACCATAATCACTAAGCAGATTAAAGGCATTACTAATGGTTTAATAATGCTATGTAAACGAGGCTCTAAAAAACGCTCTAAATAAGAAAGTAACCAAACTAAAAACAGAGGCGGTAAAACCGTTGATGTGTAGGTAGTTTCAGACAATGCTAATCCAAATAGATTAATCTCTTGACCGTCTTTTATCATCGCCGCAAGCTCCGCCCAAGTTGGAGAAAGTAAGGCGGCACAACAAGCTACTGCAATATAAATGTTGCATCGAAAATGTTGAGATGCGGTAATGGCGATAAAAATAGGTAAAAAAGCAAACGGAGCCCAAGAAATAAAGTTAAAAACTTGATAAGTACCGGTTGCTGCAAATGCAGGAAAGAATAACTTAATTAAAATCAAGATCCCTTGTAAAATACCCGATGCTGCTAATACATAAACAAATGGTGCAAAAACTGCTGACATTGTTGCGATAACGCGATTCAAAATACTGCCTTGGCTTTTAATATCAACTTTATTCTCATTCCCTATCAATTTGGTAAATGCATTATAGACTTTATCAACATTAGTACCAATAACGATTTGAATTTGCCCACCTTTTTCTACCACTGTGATAACTCCAGGAAAGCTGCTAATTTTTTCTTTTACATTTTCTGGAGTGGTTTGCGTAACGACACGCAAGCGAGTTGCACAACGTGCAACAGAAACAATATTATTTTCACCGCCTAATTCATTTAATATATCAACGGCTAATTTATTATAGTCTCTAATTTTAGATGACATTCATTAAGCTCCTTTCATCAGATGAGAAAGCTTATCTTATCCCTAAATAAAAAATTGTTAATGACCAATTTTATTGTTTGTGATCTAGATCTCGTTTTAAAATGATTTCAATTTATTAATTTATTCATAGGTATAAAATGGGGTCTATTTATCACAATAAAAATAAAGAGTACGAATGTTAAAATACCAGGATGTGGCAAAGAAAATCCAGCAAGCAATTTATCAACAAAATTTGCCTAAAGATACACAACTGCCTAATATCGAAGGTTTAATTAATCAATATCAAGTTAGTCGTACGACCATCATTAAAGCACTGAACTGTTTAGAAAGACACGGTGTCATATATCAAGTCCAAGGGAGTGGTATTTTTGTTCGGCAACCGCAAAAACATGGATATCTGAATTTTTTGGAAAGTCATGGTTTTAGTGTTGATTTAAACGATGCACCAAATTCCTCACAAGTGTTTAATGTAGATATCGTTCAACCAAGTTCACAAGTCAAACAAAACCTACAATGTGAAGATGGGGAAGAGGTCTATTTTATCAAACGGTTACGTAAGTTCGAAGATAAAGTTTATGCGCTTGAAAGATCCTACTATCGAAAAAAAATGGTGAGCTATTTAAACAAAGAGATTGCTGAACACTCCATATTCAGTTATATAAAAGATATATTAAAAATTAATATTGGTTTTTCTGACAAATATTTTAAAGCGATTAAATTAGATGAACAGACTGCGGACTATTTAGGATTATGTGTGGGCGATCCTGCCCTGTGTGTGGAAGAAATTTTTTACACCAGTGCAGGCGAACCATTTGATTTTTCAACCATTATATATCATTACGACAATGCTAAATTTTACGTACAAAGTAATTCTAAATGATTTCTTTTTAGTTTATTAACACGATGCAGAGTAACTCATTGGTTATTAAACAAGTTAATAATGTATTTTATTAGTAAGTTTGCCTAGCTTAGTTCTCCTTAATTAAAAATACATTCAAGTATTACTTAATTAAGGATGAACTTTTTTATTAATCGATGATTTTTAATGTTAATTATTGTGTAACTTTTTTTATTATCTCAAATTTTCCTAATAAAGTGAGTTGTATTTCAAAATCAGAAGGAGCATAGATATTAATTTTATTTGTTGCTTCATCATCTGAACCGGGGGCCATCGCCATATTCATTGCTCCATAAAATCTTTCTCGTTTTTTTGGTGACTGTTGTTCGTAGTCAGCTTTTCTCATATCGAGATATTTTGGATCACCAACTAAATATTGTTTAGTCAATAACCGTTCAACTTTATTACTTAACTTATTTAATAAAAGTCTTTCATGATCATTAATTGCTCGCTCAATCGCATCTGGTGAAACACTATAAAAAATATCATCATTAACTTTTATTTTTAATTCTTGTGCTTTAGTAATAATTTTACCAACCACATCAAGTTTGTTAATCTTTATTTGTACGGTGTTATATACATGATGCTGTTTTTTGTCGATTTTTTTTGGTGAGGTGCGTTCGGTATTTGATTGAATGATCGAAAAATTATCAAGTTGTAGGTTTTTTAATTCGTTAGTTATAGTTGTATATTTTTGATAAACCATGTCTTTTGCTTTGTTTGCAGTAACTGCATTTTCAAAAATACTAAATGAGAACGCATTATTTGTTTCACTATTATATATTTGTTGGACATTATTAATGTTATATTTATCAAGTAATTTATTTAATTCTAAAAATTTTTCGTTATCATTGATATTGATAGCAAGAGTGAGAGTAGCTTTATATTGAGCATTATCTTCACTGACTTCTTCATAAGAATCCTGTATATAGTTGCCATAATCGGTTGTGATTAAATTGTTATCTTTAATGGCGAGTGTCGCTAAATAATCCTTAAATTCTTTCATGGTCTTAGCATTGATATTTGATGCCTCATCAAGGGTTGAAGCCTCTGTATCTAATGTAACCGAAAACTCAACCGTATTTGGTTTTAGTTTAATTGAATCAGTAATACTTGCTTCAATTTCTCCAACGGGAATTAAATTTTTGCCATATATTAATTGTTCAACTTTAGGTTCATTATTATTGATATTCCTAAGGTTTGCCGAATAGCAGGTAAAACTTGTTCCAATATTGAGTAATATAATAAATATTAATGTTTTTTTCATTCTATATTCCACTATTTTATTAGTTAATTATTTATTCGTTGTTTTGAATTATAGTAATAGAATTCTTTACTACCGAAAAATCACAAACAGTTTAATTTAAGATATGTAAAAAAAATACCTTAAGTTGAAAAAAGGTGTAAAAAAGCGTCGTAAGACGCCTTTTATATTCCATACTGAGTACGATAATTTTCGACCAGTTTAACTTGGTTTTGTCGAGAGGGATCTTGGTAGAGGTATTGGATTAAATCATCTAAAGTAATAATCGAAATCACATCACAATGATAAGTTTGTTTGATTTCCTGAATGGCAGATAGCTCACCACGACCTTTTTCTTGACGGTCAAGGCAAATCAATACACCTGCCAGTTTTGATTGATTATCTTCTAGAATTCGCATTGATTCACGAATTGCGGTACCCGCAGTAATTACATCATCAACTAACATAACACGTTGTTGATAAATAGTACTACCAACTAGGTTACCACCTTCACCATGGTCTTTAGCTTCTTTACGGTTAAAGCAATAAGGAACATCAACATTATAGTGCTCAGATAAGGCCACTACTGTTGATGAAACAATCGGAATCCCTTTATAGGCAGGACCGAAGATGACATCATAGTTTAAATTTGCATCCATCAATGCGGCAGCATAAAAGCGACCTAATAAAGCCAGATCTTTACCTGTATTAAACAATCCTGCGTTAAAAAAGTAAGGGCTTTTACGTCCTGATTTTAAGGTGAATTCACCAAATTTTAGTGCTTGCCTATCTAAAGCAAATTCAATAAACTCACTTTTATATGATTTCATCGATCCTCTCCAATTAATCTTTTAAGGCTTGTCTTTGTGCATCAATAATTGTTGCAATACCATTTTTTGCTAGTTCTAGCAGTTTTAATAATTCTTCATGACTGAATGGTTCACCTTCGGCAGTACCTTGTACTTCGATAATACGTCCGTCATCAGTCATAATGACATTCATATCTGTATCAGCATTGGAATCTTCAATATATTCCAAATCACATACTGCTTGACCCTCGACAATTCCGACAGACACAGCTGCAACCAATGATTTAATTGGGTTCTGTTTTAATTTACCATCAGCAATCATTTTATTAATTGCATCATTAAGAGCAACACATGCACCGGTGATGGATGCTGTTCGTGTTCCGCCATCGGCTTGAATGACATCACAGTCTAGGGTAATGGTATATTCGCCAAGTAATTTAAGATCAATCATGGCTCTTAATGAACGGGCAATAAGTCGTTGGATTTCCATTGTACGACCTGTTTGTTTCCCTTTTGCCGCTTCACGCTGAGTTCTTGAATTGGTTGCGCGTGGCAACATGCCATATTCTGCTGTAACCCAACCTTGATTTTGACCTTTTAAAAAGCGAGGTACACTTTCCTCAACCGTTGCGTTACACAGTACTTTGGTTTCACCAAATTCAACTAATACAGAACCTTCTGCATGCTTAGTATAATGACGGGTTATTTTGATTGGGCGGACTTGTTCCGCAGCTCGACCAGACGGGCGCATGCAATTCTCCAGCTATTATATAAAAAAATGTTTGAATTTATCATTTAGGAGGACATCAATTAAAGAAAGGATTGATGTTTAGCCTAAGCTAAGAGCGCATTATACAGAATTTATGATACAATGCCCAGCAAGTTTTTTATAAATTTAGGATCCAATTATGATTTCAAGTATGACTGCCTATGCCCGAAAAGAAATTAACCAATCATGGGGGACGGCCTCTTGGGAGTTGCGTTCGGTTAATCAACGCTACTTAGAAACCTATATTCGTATGCCTGAACAGTTTCGAACACTTGAACCGATTATTCGAGAACGACTTCGAGGTCGATTAACACGCGGTAAAATTGAATGCAATTTACGCTTTGAACTCGATCCTGCTTCGCAGCATCAAGAATTATCTTTAAATGAGGATCTTGCAAGACAGGTTCTTAGTGCGGTTAATTGGATTAAAACTGAATATAAATCTGGTGACGTTAATCCTATTGATGTTTTACGTTGGCCGGGTGTGCTATCAGCTAAAGAACAAAATCTTGATAGCATATCACAAGAAATCTTAGCATTATTGGATGAAGCCATTAATGAATTAATTACTGTGCGTGAACGCGAAGGAGAAGTGTTACGTGATCTTATCATCCAACGTTTAGACAGTATTACGACAGAAGTTGAAAAAATTCGTCAATGGATGCCACAAATACTCGAATGGCAAAAAGAGCGCCTGCAAAACAAATTGGCTGAAGCGAATATTGAACTCGACAAGTCAAGATTAGAACAAGAAATCGTATTGATGGCTCAACGTATTGACGTAGCTGAAGAGCTTGATCGTTTAATGACTCATGTTAAAGAAACCTACGCAATTTTAAAGAAAAACGAAGCAGTCGGGCGCAGACTTGATTTTATGATGCAAGAATTTAACCGCGAATCCAATACCATCGCCTCAAAATCAATTAATGCAGATGTAACCGCTAGCGCCATTGAACTTAAAGTCTTAATTGAACAAATCCGAGAACAAGTACAAAATATTGAATAAACTGTTATTCAATGAATAAGTATTTAGGGATTTTAGCCGTTATTTTGGCATCGCTATTATGGGGTACGACAGGTACGGCAGCCACGTTTGCCCCAGCTTTATCCCCTTTATTTATCGGCTCGTTTGCTATGGGTATGGGGGGGATTTTGCAATGTGGATTGGCTACCGTTAAGATTGTTCATGATCGTGCTTTATTGGCAGTGCATTGCAGATTCTTGATCTTGGGGGCACTTGCTGTAGTTATCTATCCTTTAGCATTTTATTCTTCTATGCGTTTATCTGGGGTAACCATTGGTACCGTTGTTTCTATTGGTTCAGCACCCATTTTATCGGCGATAATTGAATATTTTAGTCGTGATTTTCAACTCAATAAACAGTGGGCTATGGGTGCTTTATTGGGGATTATTGGAATGGTGATGTTAGCTTTTTCTGACAATGCAAGTACAACAATCCAATATACTCATGTTAATTTAGGTATTTTATTAGGATTAGTTGCGGGCTTGACTTACGCTCTCTATTCATGGTCAGCAAGGCAATTAATGTTAAAAGGCGTTAATACTAAAGCGGCAATGGGCGCTACTTTTGGTTGTGGGGGATTACTATTAATTCCTGTTATGTTAATAACGGGCTCTGCTTTTGTTAATTCATGGAATAACATGACAGTTGGATTTTATATGGCATTGATACCGATGTTTTTAGGTTATCGTTGCTACGGTTTTGGATTATCAAAAATCTCGGCCAGTATGGCAACAACCATTACCTTACTTGAACCCGTTATTGCTGCGATTCTTGCTATGTTAATTGTGGGTGAATGCTTATCATTAATTGGTTGGATTGGCATGCTGTTGATCTTTATTTGTCTGATTATGGTAACCTTATCAAGTTTGGCTAACAACTGAATATTTGGTATTTTTTCTTTAGCTATTTTATAAAAAAATTAATTCAATCCGCTACTCATCAATACTGTTTTTTGTCTTTTACAATTTTTTACTTTAATAAGTAAGCCAAGAATATTTTTCTAAAATAAATAACAGACCTCTTATTTTGATGAAATAGTAAAAATATTAATTATTTCTGACAGATTAAAATCAAGAAAAAATCTCTAACTCTTTCTATCTCAATAATAAAATTCATACAGATTAAATAGACCTTTCAACTTTTTACACATGTAATAAGAATTTAAAAAATAATATTTTACGATACTGGATAATTAAATAGATGTTGTTAAAATAAACAGACTATATTTTAATCAAAATATAGTAAATCATAGATAATCACAAATAATAAAAGGGGATGATAAATATGAAAAAATTACTTACTTCTGGTTTGTTATTTCTATTTTTAGCGGGACCTGCTGGTGCACAAGCAGTTAAAGAGTCATTAAAAGATGTACCTTATGATGAAGTACTAAAAATGGCAACGGAAAATAATGACCCAAAAGCGCAATATGATTTAGGTGTTCGCTACTTTCAAGGTGAGGGGGTTGAAAAAGATCCGTTGAAAGCCAGACAATGGTATGAAAAGGCAGCTGCACAAGGCCATTCTGGAGCTGAATCTAATTTAGGATATATGTATGAGAATGGCATAACAGTTGACCAAGACTATGCTAAAGCCAAAGAGTTTTATGAAAAAGGTGCTGCAAAAAATGATGAATATGCTCTATATAATCTTGCTAGTTTATACAAAGAAGGTCGAGGTGTAGCTAAAGATCCATTAAAAGCAAAAGAATTATTTGAAAAATCAGCCGAACTAGGTCTTGTAAATGCACAGTATCATTTAGGGGATATGTATTTAACGGGTGCAGGCATAGATAAAGATCTCAATAAAGCTCGATATTGGTTTGAAAAAGCAGCCGAACAAGGGCAACCAGAGTCACAGTTTAATTTAGGGGTCATGTATGAAAATGGAGCAGCAGGTCTAACAAAAGATCATAACAAAGCAATGGAATTGATTGAAAAAGGATGTGAAGGCGGTGTAGAACATCCAATTTGTCAATGAGTTTGTTTATCGAATTAAAAATTATAATCAGTAATGTTAATAGCAATAAGTAATACGGCCTTATAAAATTTAAAAGGGGCAAAGTGCCCCTTTTGTTTTTTAATTTTAGTATATTACGAATTAACTTGTTTAGGATAATGCCGACTTTTAATCGATTTAAAATACCAGTAGAGTGCTGCATAAGCGATACCGGTTGATAAAAGGTCAGCAGTAGGTGATGATGCCCAAACTCCATCTAAATCGAAAAATAGCGGTAAAATATAAAGTGTTGGCAATAAAATTAAAATTTGTCTTGAAAGACTGAGTAAAATAGAAACTCTAGCCATACCAATACATTGGAAAAAGCTTGTTGTCACCATTTGGAACCCAACAAACGCAAATGAAAGCGTTGTATACCTTAGTGCAATAGCTGATATAGCAACTAAATCCGCTTCGGAACTGAATGCTCTAACCAGTACATCAGGCATAAAGCAACCTAATATAAATCCAGCACTCGTGATCACAGTAGCGATTTTTACTGCGTAGAAAAAGGTCTCTTTCACGCGTTTATAATTCTTTGAACCATAGTTATAGCCAATGATTGGTTGCATTCCTTGGTTAACGCCAATGACAATCATAATAATCAGGGTTATTAATCGATTTGCATTTGAATAACCAGCAATAGCATCGTCACTTGAAACATGAGAAATCGGCGCATAGTGAGTTAATTGCCAGTTTATAAATACCACTACCACAGACGCAGCAACTTGCATGGCAAATGGCGACATGCCAATCGAAAGAATCGATTTAATATATGTAATATCAAGCCTAAAATTACGACGATATAGCTTGATATTACTGTTTTTGCTAACAAAGTGCTGCATTACAAACAAAAAGCTAATGAACATCGATAAGGTGGTTGCAAAAGCTGCGCCTCGCATGCCCCAACCTAAAGCAATAATAAAAATTGGGGCAAGAATAATATTGGCAATCACGCTAATAAACATAGTTACCATAGCTTTAAAAGGATAACCACTTGCTCGCATCATATTGTTGTAGTTGAAAGTCAATGTGATAAAAATACTACCCGGCAAAAATACCTCTAAAAACTCACGAGCGTAAATATGGTTGGTTGGGCTTGAACCAATAAAATGTAAAACAGGGTCAATAAAATAAAGTAATAACGCTAAAGTAATACCACTAAGTACTGCTGTTAACATAAACGAAGTACCCGCAACTTTTTCGGCTTTATCGATTTCGCCTCGACCTAAAAATATAGAAATACGGCTCGCCGAACCAATACCTACTAACATACCAATACCCGCAGCAAGATTCATAACGGGTAAAATAATGCCTGCACCACTCAATGCTTCGCGCCCAATCCAATGCCCAATAAAAACCCCATCAATAATGTTATACAGGGTATTGACGGTTGTCCCAATAATGGAGGGAAGTGCATATTGCCAAAATAATAAACTGATTTTTTTATTCTTAAAATCATTATAAATATCTTGAGGATTTGCCATATTATTTATTCCAAATATAACAGATTGTAAAAAAGTTTCAGATTAACATTACGTTTCAGTAAAAAATATTATTGTTAATTACACTATTTATCACTATGCTAATGGCACTTATGAAGTTGTCTTATCAAAAATGAGTTGGTGAGGTTTTTTAGCCACTAAGACTCAAGTTATCGTTATTAATATTTCTTAAATACCATTAGATTTTGTAAAGAAGTTTCAGGTTAACTATACGTTTTAGTATAAAATCTAACTAATTATCATTTGTTATCTAATCAGACTAATAAATTGTGGATAGCACTTTTTTAGTGCTTTGATAAAATAGTGGTAGTCTTACTTTTGCCATCCAAACAGGAATTCTAAATGAGTGTACAAATAGAAAAAGTTATTTTACATAAATTAATCAGAAAAAATGACACTGAAATTGAACTGCAACTTCGTGATTCAATGCTAAGCAATCAACAAGCGGTTGTCAATTTAATTGAGGATATTAACCGTATTTATAATAATAAAAGCAAAGCTTATGGGCTCTTTAATAGTGAAAGTCTGTTTGAACAATCGCTTAAAGAATTACGTTTAGGCAACCAAGATTTTTTGCATTTTAGTCAAGAATCGACCAAACAACTACGCAATGAACTCGCTAAATACCCGTTTGCCGAAGGTGGCACGGTGGTCTTTTGTCATTACCGTTATCTAGCTGTTGAATACTTAATTATTGCAGTATTAAATAGCTGTTCAAGTATGTTAGTTAATGAACAGCTTGATATAACCGAAACCCAATATTTGGATATTGATCATGCCGATATTATTGCACGAATTGATATCACTGAATGGGAAACCACACCAGATTCAAAACGCTATTTAACCTTTTTAAAAGGGAGAGTTGGGCGCAAAGTGTCTGACTTTTTTATGGACTATTTAGGCGCCAGTGAAGGATTAGATGCGAAAGCTCAAAATAAAACTTTAGTGAAAGCGGTTGATGACTATTGCCAAGAAATGCAATTTGATAAACAAGACAAAACCAGCGCCCGTGAAAATGTCTATAATTATTGTCAAGCTCAATTACAAGCAGGCGAAGAGATCGAACTCAAAAATCTGGCTAATGAATTGCCGGCTAATGGTGAAAATAATTTTGCTGAATTTGTAAAAAATAGCGATTACGATTTAGAAGAGACCTTTCCAGTTGATCGTAGTGCACTGCGTCAACTCAAAAAATTCTCAGGTAGTGGCGGTGGATTAACCTTAAGTTTTGATTCTGACTTATTAGGTGAACGAATTAAATGGGATCAGCAAACTGATACACTAGTGATTAAAGGTGTTCCACCAAATTTACGCGATCAATTACAACGTAATAGCGGTTCAAAATAATCATCACATCCAATTATCAGGAACATAAAAATATGAAATACATTGGTGCACATGTTAGCGCAGCAGGGGGAGTTGATAATGCTCCAATCAACGCCTATCAAATTGGCGCAACAGCTTTTGCCTTATTTACAAAAAATCAAAGACAATGGCATGCTAAGCCACTTGAATCAGCCATGATTGATAGCTTTAAAAAACGCTGTGAACGGTATGGCTTTACCAGTAAACAGATCTTACCGCATGATAGTTACCTGATAAATCTAGGTAGTCCTGACAATGAGCAACTCGAAAAATCACGAACGGCTTTTTTAGATGAGATGCAACGCTGTGAACAGTTGGGACTCACCTTATTAAACTTTCATCCGGGTAGTCACTTACAAAAAATATCGGTTGATGACTGTTTAGCGCGTATTGCTGAATCGATAAATATCACTTTAGATAAAACCAAAAACGTGGTTGCTGTGATTGAAAATACGGCTGGGCAAGGATCTAACTTAGGTTATAAGTTTGAACATCTAGCACAAATCATTGACAAAGTTCAAGATAAAACTCGTGTGGGTGTTTGTATTGATACCTGTCATGCCTTTGCTGCTGGTTATGATTTACGTACCGAAAAAGCCTGTAAAGAAACGTTTGATGAATTTGAAAAGATTGTTGGCTTTAAATATTTACGGGGCATGCATTTAAACGATGCCAAAAGTGAACTCGCCAGCCATGTTGACCGCCATGACAGTTTAGGTAAAGGTAACATCGGTCAAACAGCATTTAAATTTATCATGCAAGATCCGCGAATTGACGAAATACCGCTCATTCTTGAAACCATTGACCCAGATATTTGGGCTCAGGAGATTGCTTGGTTAAAAGAGCAAGCTAAGTAGTGAGAATGAAAAAAACGATAACAAATTAATCAAAAAATAATGATGATTAGTTTATTGCTCTTATTAAATTGTGGTGTTTATGCTCACAAGCGCCACAAAACCAAGCTCCATCTATCCCTAACATTACATATATCACACTTAATATAATTGAATATCTAGCCAATGAATTAGCTTTCGATTACACGTTGCTCTTAATAAATATTACTTTTTATTATTTTTATGGCAAAAGTTGTTGGCAAAAACTATCTTTTTAATTTAAAAATAAAATCAATAATATTAAAAAAATTTAATAGAAATGGATCATTTAGTTATTTGGTTGCAACCGTTTGTTTAATAAAAGGAATAAAGAAATAAAATGTTAAACAAATTAGTATATTTTCTGTTTATGTTTTTGCCTTATCATTTTTCATCTCTATCCATCCATTACATGAATATTTTATACCTAGATGTGATTATCGACATTAATGTGTGAGTGGAGTGTAATTAAAAGTAGTAATACCTTTTTATCATTTTGCATATTAAAAACTTTAAGTTTAGGCTCGATAACAGAAATGGCTCGAGTACAAATAATCTTTAATGTATTACAATCAAGAAAAAAATAACTTAATTAAATACAACTAAAAAATAGTATAAAATATATAGCTTTAACTTGTAGCCATTTTTGGATGATGCCCAATAAACTTATCTAGTCATTATGAAATGATTTGTAATGATTTACATCGTTTTATATTTATTTAAATGGCAAAATTGAATTAGAATAAGTCGCGATTAAAAAGCTACAAATAAGTTGCAAATACAAATGGATACCCAAGATTTGAGCCTTAATAGGAAAATAAAGGAATATGAAAGAAATAAAACAATTATCAACTAAAACTCACACATCCGAAGAATTAATTACCGTTATCTTTAAGCCATTAAGTGAACAAGATAAATCTTTACCAACACGGATAACACAATATATCTTGTATGGTGATGAAATTGATGTATTAGTCGATTTAGAGAAATTATGTCAAATACCTAATAAGGCAAATGATCTTTATGAATTATTGCAAAGCCCCTCAGGTATTTATCGTTCACGTTTTTATTACTTTAGTTATGAGAAACTTCATCCATCATTTAAAGCTCGCATTGACGTGTATAAGTCTTGGACCGATATTTATACACCAGAACAAATAATTCGATTTGCCCGAGTTTTTGCCACTTTAATTGACCATTTACATTTTATTAAACGTATAAACGAGCAAATCCCATCATGGTTTCTCTATTTGTTATATGACGGACTGATTACCACGTTACCATCTTATGATGATTGCGAAAACGAAAATGGAATTATTGAACGTGAAAATTGGTCAGTACAACAATTACATCAATTTCTTGAAATTGAACAAGCAGGATTAGGTGAAAAGTTACTATTTGCCATTTTTGACCGTCAAAATATTCCTGTTATACGTGTTGGTTTATTTAAATATTTTAACCGATTGAATGGATTATTGAGTTATATTCAAGAACGAATTGAATTATTTAAGCAGCTCCCCTCACTCGGTTTAGCACTTTTTGGGCAGATTGATCAACTTAAATATATTCAACGATATCCAAAGCTTCAGTTGCAACTAGTTGATTTTCTTGCAATGCAGGCGTTAAATACATCCAAACAGGTGAATCAATTAGCTATAGAAATACTATTTAACTTACCACATGAGCTGGTTCAACCCCAATTACAACACTTTTTAACTTCAGGCTCGGCTAAGGAGCGCGCTAATGCCGCAATATTACTCTCTCGAATCATTTCTGAACCGACAATTTTACAGCAAGCTTTAGCCAACGAAACTAATAAAACAGTTATTGCTACCATTGAAAGTGCTTTATCAAGATTAGAAAGTGCCAATGAAGCCAAACAGCAAGCGAATTTAGTTATTCCTGATTTTGAACCAATTAGTGATACACCATTACCAATCACTGCTCGTAATGTTTTACAGCAAAATTTTGACGAGTTCCTTATCGAATGTAAAAGAGCGATGCAAAATGAGCTAGAGGAAAACAAAGAAAATAATACATCATGGAGTTATAATCAGTACCGTTATAAAAAGTTGAAAACAGTGACGTCAAAGTCTCTTGATAAGGTCTTTGAATATTTAAATGGTAAAATCGATCGCTCAGCATTATACAAAGAAATTGACGAGAAAATTGATTTTGATTTTTTACTTATTAAAAATCGATTATCAAACTTACCAGAATTTTCTTTATTTCACTTATTTCGAATGAGACGATTAATTGATGATTCAAGTGTTACTTATTATTTTAATCGATTATACGAAAACTATGACGTTGTTAAAAATGCCGATCTTAGACAAATAGCTGATGTGTTTAAAAAAATTAATATCATTCCAGATGTTGAATATACAATTGCACTACCGTTTTTAAGCAGTGATGTTTTTCACGATATTTATGAAAATGAACCCTATAAATTGTGGGCTTTTTTTGCTGAAAATGAGTTTTTAATTGATGAAGCATTAGGTTTTGCTCCTCCACAATTCGCTCAGTCTCGTTATGATCGTATTGATAGAGTTTGTACCATAAAAATATTACAGCTATTTCCAACTATTCCAGCTAAATATGTCGCTTATCTATTTGAATTAGCTTTAGGCGAAATTAAACGGGAACGTTATGCTGCGCAAGATGCCTTAAGACAGATCCCCAATATACATAATCAAATTGAACAAGCCTTATCCTCCGCAAAACAAGAGGTACGTATAGTTGCCGCTAATTGGTTGGCCGAGTTAGGACAAACAAGCTCGATTAAAGCACTAAATGCTGCACTAAAAAAAGAGAAACGCGAAACAGTACAAGCAGCAATATTGATTGCGCTCGAAAAATTTGGTGAAGACATTAGTCAGCACTTAACGCCGAAAAAGTTATTGGCTGATGCCCAGAAAGGTTTAAAAGGTAAAATACCAACCGATTTTGATTGGTTTGATTTTAACTTAATACCGACGTTAACTTGGCAAAATGGTAAGACAGTTGAACCACAAATTATTGAGTGGTGGATCTGCTTAGCGGTCAAGTTAAAAGATCCGGCTAATCCGTTGTTAACTATTTATAATCAATTGTTAAGTACCCAAAGTCAGCGACAGTTAGGCGAATTTATTTTACAAAGTTTCATTAATCAAGATACCCAAACACCAACACTGGAAGAGGCAGAGGCCAAAGCCAGCTTAGAGGCCAATAAACGATTGCAAGACTATATTGGATATTATCAGCGCTATCCAAAACAATTTTCTAGATACCAAAATATTACTTATGAGCAGGTTTTTGAAGAAATCAAAAATGAAACATTAGCAATCTATCTTGGCTCAGCCATTAAATCAAAAGGAATATTAGCATTAACCTGTGGTATTGAAGGCTCTATTGCAGTGTCTCTCTTACGCAGTTTTATGAAAAATCATTATCAACGTCGAGCACAAATTGAAGCGATGCTTGAACCCCTGGCAAACAGTGATGATCCGATGATCATTCAACTATTGTTATCATTAGCGCGCCGTTATCGTACGGCATCCATTCAAGAAAAGGCCAGATATTTGGTAGAAAGTATTGCCGAACGCTCAGGCTGGACGACTGATGAATTGGCAGACCGCACCATATCGACGGCAGGGTTAGATGATAATGGCTTGTTAATTCTTGATTACGGTGAGCGTACCTTTACTGCTAGTTTGGATGATAAATTTAAATGGCAATTGAAAAATGCTGATGGAGAAAAGATCAAAGCATTACCTGAAGCACGTAAAAGCGAAAACCCTGAATTAGTTAAAGAAGCCAAAAAACAGTTCAGCAATAGTAAAAAAGAGCTTAATCAATTGCTCACTATGCAAATAAGCCGTTTTTACGAAGCCATGTGTGCCGAGCGTCAATGGCGAGTAGAAGATTGGCAAAAATATCTGCAACCACACCCGATTGTGGGACGATTTATTCAACGTTTAGTTTGGTTACAATTGGATAATAACGGTCAGATTGTCAATAGTTTTAGACCAACTGAAGATGGCAGTTTAATAACCAATCAAGATGACGAAATCTTACTTGATCAAAATCACTTTATTACCGTTGCCCATTCAGCATTACTAACGAGTGATGATATAGCACAATGGCAAGCGCATCTTAAAGATTACAAAGTAAATCCATTGTTTGAGCAGTTTAGTGATCCACTACCGGATATGAGTAAGTTTAAAGATGGCGTTATTGATGACCGTTTAGGCTGGTTAACCGACAGTTTTACCATTCGTGGTATTTTAACCAAATTGAGTTATAAGCGTGATACTACTGAAGATAGCGGATGTTTTTATGGTTATCATAAATACTTTGGCAGTTTAGGTATTTATATCAATATTGAATTTAGTGGCAGCATGCTACCTGAAGAAAATATTCCAGCAGTACTTTATAACCTTTATTTCAGTAATAAAAAGGGATTCAAAGATAGAGCAATTGCGCTCGATAAACTACCCAAAGTGTTATTAGCCGAAGGTTATGCTAATTATATGGCAGTTGCAAATGCCTGTAGTGGTTTTGATCCTAATTGGAAAGATAAATTAATATGGTAAAACATAAACAAAACTTGATGGAACAGGTTATTTTTGATTGCTTCTCAGGTCTAAATAAATTAGAACAGTCAATGCCTGAACGGATTTGTCATTATATTTTATATGGCAAAGATGACATGGTTCTTGATGATCTAAAAGTATTATCAAAAACGAATAAATATAAACGGATTTATAGATTGCTTGGTATGCCTGGTTTTGTTGGTTTTTCTGATGAAAGTAATGAACCACTGCAAAAAATACGAGCTAAATTTTATCAATTATGGACGAGTCAATATTCACCTGAACAGATCATCAGGTTTGGTAAAATTTTAGCAGCAACTGATATTCTGGACCTGCCTCAAAGACAGGTTTATTATGAGAAAATAAATATTAATGTTATCACTCCAAAACTGCCTTTGTGGTTTTTATATCTGTTTATTGACGGTTTGGTCACTACTTTTTTAGGGCGTAATTTCAATGCTGAGCAAAATATCGCTGAGCGTGATAATTGGTCCATTGAGCAATTACATCAATTACTCGAAATTGAGCAGACAGGGTTGGGAAACCAACTTATGTTTGCTCTTTTTGATCGACAACAAGTACCAAAATATTACTATCGTTATTTTAATACTGTTTTTGCGATTAGAGGGTTGAAATTATATATAACTGAAAACTTAGAATGGTTTAAATCTTTACCAGATCAAGAATTATCCACAATTGGTCAATTGCAACAATTGCAATATATTGCCAGTCATACCGAACTTAAAGAACAAGTAGTGGATTTGTTAGTCAAACAATCCACCAGTAGCATCAAAAAAATAAGAGAGTTAGCGACAACGCTATTGTTTAGTGTTTCTACAGAAAGTGCGCAAAATCATTTAATTGCTTCATTCGCACAAGGTACACCAAAGCAACGTTGTCAAAAAATTGCGCTATTAGTTAAATTGTCTGTTGATAAAGTAATATTAGAAAAAATACTAACTGAAGAAACGAATAAAATAGTAATTAAAAGTATCGAAAGTGCTTTATTTTCCGTTAACGATGATAAGTTAGTTAGGCAGCAAGAGGATGAATTTATCATTCCTCCTTTTATGGCAATTACTGAAATTGATTTACCTGTGAAAGCGCGCGATATATTGCAACAAAATTATCAAGAGTTGTTAATACAATCGCAAAATAGAGCACAACAAGAAAAACTCGATAATCAAAGATATCATTGCCTATATACGAAAGAGCAAGAACGTTACGAGCAATTAACTACTTTCACTGACAATGATTTAGATACGATTTTTAATTATCTAAACGCTAAGGGTGAATTAAAGCAATCTGATATTAAAAATAAGCTAACTAATGAAATTATTTTACATAAAGGGCGTTTGCAAGCATTTCCTGAATTTAATTTGTATCACTTATTACGCGCAGAAAAAATTACTTATACTAAGATTGAAGCGTTTTGTTTAGCTTTAAGTTTTTTAAAACATGAAATATTGCTGCATACCGATTTACGCTTGGTCGCTCAGGTTTTAAATAACATATCCGATATGCCCGATGTCAAACGTATTGTTGCCGCAGCATATTTGATGAATTATTATTATGATCTAACCTTAGAGAGTGACGCAAATTGTGTTTGGCCTTTTTTTGCTGAAAATCTTATCTATCTTGATGAAGCATTGGGATTAATCCCCAGCCTTGAGCCACAAAATAGTGATTATACTTTTGATAAAAAGCGTGGCCTAAAAATCTTAACTTTCTTTCCAAAACTTCCAGCTAAATATAATATTCATTTATTAGAGTTAGCATTAGGCGATACCAAAATACCTCGCTTATTGGCCCAACAAGCACTAAGTAAATCGCCTTGTATACATCGTCAAGTTGAAAAAGCATTAACTTCTAATAAATTAAAACAGCGTATTTTAGCAGCTAACCTGTTGGTAATATTAGGAAATAAATCTTCGATTGCTGCTTTAAATACCGCTTTAAATCAAGAAAAACAAGAAGCGGTACAAGCAGCACTATTATCTGCGCTAGAAAGTTTAGGTGAAAATATTGGCCAATATTTAACACCATCTCGATTACTTGATGATGCAATCAAAGGCTTAAAAAGTAAAAAACCGACAGGTATTGAATGGTTAGTTAGTGATACTATCCCTGCTTTAACATGGCAAAATGGTGATCAGGTTGATCGCAGAATTATCACTTGGTGGACATGGTTAGCTGTAAAACTAAAAGAGCCAGCCAATCCTTTATTAACTATTTATATTAGTCTGTTAAGTGATAAAAGCCAAAAACAGCTTGGTTTATTTATATTACAAAGTTTTATCCAACAAGATACCTTAACCCCGACCTTAATAGAAGCAGAAAATGAGGCAAAATTAACCGCACCAGTGCGACTACAGTCCTATTTAAATAGTTATAAAAATCATCCCGACTTATACCCTGAATATCAAAATATCACTCTCCAACAAGTTATTGAAAGAATCAAAAAAGAAGTGCAAACTCGTTTAATTGGTTCGGCAATTAAATCAAAAGGTTTATTGGCTTTAACTGGTGGAGTTGAAGGCCATATAGCCGTATCAATAATAAAAGCTTATATGAAAAATCATTACACTAGACGAGAGCAAATTGAAGCAATGTTAGAAGCGATCGCCGTTAATGATGATTTCATCATAATTCAATTTTTGTTATCTATTCCTTACTGTAATCCAAAAAAAACTATTCAAGAAAAAGCAAAATCTTTGGTAAACCAAATTGCTGAGCAGAAAAAATGGACAACAGATGATCTTACTGAACGTACTGTTTCAACTGCTGGGCTGGATGATTCTGGCAAACTTATGCTTGATTACGGCGCACGAATGTTTACGGCCAGTATTGATGATAACTTTAAATGGCAATTAAAAAATTCGGAAGGTAACAATATAAAAACTTTACCAGAAGGGCGTAAAGATGAAGATCCAACAGTGATCAAAGAAGTGAAAAAACAGTTTTCACATTATAAAAAAGAACTCGCACAAGTTGTTACAATACAAACCGAACGCTTGTATGAAGCCATGTGCACCCAGCGCCGTTGGTAAGTAAGTAATTGGCAACAATATCTATTTGCCCATCCAATTGTCGGTCGGTTGGTGCAAAGATTAGTGTGGTTAGCGGTTGATGAACAAGGTAAGATTTGCAACAGCTTTAGGCCAACTGAAGATGGTAGTTTGATTAATTTAAACGATGAAGAGATCATTTTGAATCAAAATCACTATATCACTCTAGCTCATAATGTTTTGTTACCAGCCAGTCATACAAAACAGTGGCAAGTACATCTTAAAGACTATAAAGTTACGCCATTGTTTGACCAATTTGCTAACCCTTTACCAAAGAGCCAATGGATTGATGATGGTATAGTAAATAATTATACAGGTTGGTTAACGGACGCGTTTACCATTCGCAATGTCCTTACTAAAAGAGGTTATAAACATGATTATATTGAAGATAGTGAATGCTTAGATTATTATTGTAAATACTATAGTAACCTAAATTTGTATACCATCATTCAATTTAGTGGGAATTATATTTCTCAAGACAATATTTCAGTAGAACGTTATTATCTCTCTTTTCGTCAAAAAAGGGTCTATACAAAACCCAAAATTGATGCTAACAACATCCCCCCGGTGTTATTAGCCGAAAGTTTTGCTGATTATATGGCTGTCGCTAATGCTTCAAGCAAATTTGATTCAGATTGAAAAGATAAAAAGATGATAAATCAGAAATAAGCAATATGAATAATTGTATAAGAACATTATAGCCAACAACTGGCAACATTAAGCAAAGTTGATAATGGCAATAATAAGCCTTAAGTTTTTTTTATCAAAATCAGTTCCTCAATTTAATTGGGTTGGGAACATTAGGCATTAGTGGTAATTTTTTTGTGACGATCTGTCAGTAGACTATGCAATTTATCACTATTAGAAAAGAAAGTTTAATGTAAGTGGAGTTTAACGTAGTTTTGAAAGATACGAATGATATTAAAAAATATAATTTTATAAGGATAATATAGTACCTAAGCGTTCCAAAAAATCCGATATATGGCATAGTTATTATCAAGTATAAAAAGCTTTTTGGAAACAACAATCCCTATAACAATCAATTACAAATGGATACCCAAGATTTGAATCTTAATGGGAGAATAAGGAAATATGAAAACAGCTGAACAATTATCAACAAGTCCACATGCATCTAAACAGTTAATCAATACTATCTTTAAACCATTAAGTGAATTAGACAAATCTTTACCAGAACGGGTCACACAATATATCTTGCATGGTGATGAAATTGATGTGTTGGCCGATTTTGATAAACTATGTCAAAAGTCAGCTAATGTTGATAAAATTTATGAATTATTGCGAGGACCCGCTGCCTTTTATAGTTCATATAATTATCAAAAGATTCATCCGTTGCAAAAAGCACGCATTAATTTTTATAAGCTTTGGACGGATGCCTATACACCGGAACAAATCATTCGATTTGCCCGAATTTCTGCTATTTTATTTGAACATTTAAGTCATATTAAACGCATAAGCGAACAAATTCCTTCTTGGATTATGTATTTGTTATATGATGGACTGATTACTACTTTACCCTCTTATAGCGAAAATAAAGATAAAATTGATGATCGTGAAAATTGGTCAATCCAACAATTACATCAATTTCTTGAAATTGAACAGACAGGATTAGGTGAAAAGTTACTGTTCGCGATTTTTGACCGTCAAAATATTTTTGAAAGTTCTTTGCGTGATTTTAAATATTTTACTCGGTTAAATGGGTTATTGACTTATATTCAAGAACGTATTGAATTATTTAAGCAACTTCCCTCACTCGGTTTGGCGCCTTTGGGACAAATAGAACAACTTAATTACATTCAACGACATCCAGAATTTCAGTTGCAATTGGTTGATTTTATTGCCATGCAGACGTTAAATACTTCCAAACAGGTAAGTCAATTAGCTACAGAAATACTATTTAACTTACCACTGGAGCTGGTTCAACCTCAATTACAACACTTTTTAACTTCCAGATCTGCTAAGGAGCGAGCTAATGTCGTAATATTGCTCTCACGAATCATTTCTGAACCGACAATTTTAGAGCAAGCTTTAGCTAATGAAACCAATAAAACAGTTATTGCTACCATTGAAAATGCTTTATCGAGATTAGAAACCGTCAATGCAGCCAAACAGCAAGCTGAGTTAGTTATTCCTGGTTATGAACCACTTGTTGACACGCCATTGCCCATAATTGCTCGAGATGTTATACAGCAAAATTTTGACGAGTTCCTTATTGAACGTAAAACATTGATGGAAGATGAGCAAGAGAAAAACCAAAAATATAAAAGACGATCAACCTATTATCTAGACCGTTATAAACCGTTGCAAACGGTGACATCAAAGTCTCTGGATAAGATCTTTGAATATTTGAATGGTAAAATTGATCGTTCAGCATTATTGAAAGAATTTGATAAGAATATTGATTTTGACTTTTTAATTACCAAAAATCGACTAGCAAATTTACCTGAATTTTCTTTATTTCACTTACTTCGCATGACTCAGTTACTGAGCGGTCTAAATAGTAATTATCCTTTTAGATATATATATAATTATTATGAAATTGTTAAAAACTTCGATTTAAGACAGATAGCGGATGTCATGGTAAAACTCAACTATCCACAGGTTGAGTATGAAATTGCTCTGGAGTTTTTAACCAGTGATTTTTATCATGATATTTATGAAAATGAACCCTATAAATTATGGGCTTTTTTTGCTGAAAATATATATTTAATTGATCAAGCTTTGGGTTTTGCTCCTCTACAAATCCTTAGTCGTCTAGAGAGTGTCATAAAAATATTACAACTTTTTCCAACCATTCCAGCTAAATATGTTGCTTACCTAATTGAATTAGCTTTAGGTGGAAGTAAACCGGTACGTTACGCAGCACAACATGCCTTAAGACAGATACCTAATATACATAATCAAGTTGAACAAGCCTTATCTTCTTCAAAACAAGAGGTGCGTATTGCTGCAGCTAATTGGTTAGCTGAGTTAGGAAAAACAAGCTCGATTAAAGCACTAAATGCTGCGCTAAAAAAAGAGAAACGCGAAACGGTACAAGCGGCAATATTGGTGGCGCTGGAAAAAATGGGTGAAGATATTAGTCAGCACTTAACTGCAAAAAAATTATTGGCTGATGCCCAAAAAGGGGTAAAAGGTAAAATGCCAACCGAACTAGATTGGTTTGATTTTAACTTAATACCAACATTAACTTGGCAAAATGGTGATAAAGTTGATTCACAAATTATTCAGTGGTGGATCTGTTTAGCGGTCAAATTAAACGATCCGGCTAATCCGTTGTTAACTCTTTATAATCAATTGTTAAGCCCCCAAAGTCAGCAACAATTAGGCGAGTTTATTTTACAAAGTTTCATTAAGCAAGATACGCTAAGTCCATCACTAGAAGAAGCAGAAGCCAAAGCCGGTTTAGAAGCTAATATGCGATTGCAACAATATATTGGATATTATAAACGTTATCCGAATCTTTATCCTCACTATAACAATATTACTTATGAGCAAGTTTTTGACGAAATCAAAAAAGAGACATTAGCAATTTATCTTGGCTCAGCCATTAAATCAAAAGGAATATTAGCATTAACCTGTGGTATTGAAGGCTCTATTGCAGTGTCTCTCTTACGCAGTTTTATGAAAAATCATTATCAACGTCGTGCACAAATTGAAGCGATGCTTGAACCACTGGCAAACAGTGATGATCCGATGATCATTCAACTATTATTATCATTAGCACGTCGCTATCGTACGGCATCCATTCAAGAAAAAGCCAGACACTTGGTAGAAAGTATTGCCGAGCGCTCAGGATGGACAACAGATGAACTGGCCGATCGCACCATATCGACCGCAGGGTTAGATGATAATGGTCTGTTAATTCTTGATTACGGTGAGCGTACCTTTACTGCTAGTTTAGATGATAAATTTAAGTGGCAATTAAAAAATGCTGATGGAGAAAAGATCAAAGCATTACCAGAAGCACGTAAAAGTGAAAATCCTGAACTCGTTAAAGAGGCCAAAAAACAGTTCAGCAACAGTAAAAAAGAGCTTAGCCAATTGCTCACTATGCAAATAAGCCGTTTTTACGAAGCCATGTGTGCCGAGCGTCAATGGCGAGTGGAAGATTGGCTAAAATATCTGCAACCACACCCGATTGTGGGACGATTGATTCAACGTTTAGTGTGGTTGGAATTAGACAATAATGGTCAGATCGTCAATAGTTTTAGACCAACTGAGGATGGCGGTTTAATAACCAATCAAGATGACGAAATCTTACTTGATCAAAATCACTTTATTACTGTTGCCCATTCAGCGTTAATATCAAGTGATGATACAGCTCAATGGCAAGCGCATCTTGAAGATTACAAAGTAAATCCATTGTTTGAGCAGTTTGGTGCTCTATTATCCGATATGAGCAAATTTAAAGATGGTATTATTGATGATCGTTTAGGCTGGTTAACCGACAGTTTTACCATTCGTGGTATTTTAACCAAATTGAGTTATGAGCGTGATACTACTGAAGATAGCGGATGTTTTTATGGTTATCATAAATACTTTGGCAGTTTAGGTATTTATATCAATATTGAATTCAGTGGCAACATGCTACCTGAAGAGAATATTCCAGTAGTGCTTTATAACCTTTATTTCAGTAATAAAAAAGGTTTCAAAGATAGTGCAATTGCGCTTAATAAACTACCCAAAGTGTTATTAGCCGAAGGTTATGCTAATTATATGGCTGTTGCAAATGCTAGTAGTGGTTTTGATCCTAATTGGAAAGATAAATTAATATGGTAAAACATGGTCAAAATCTGATGAAACATATCATTCTTGATTTAGTTATGGGTTATATGATTGTCGAGATTAGTGTACAAAAGTATTGCTACTAAAAGTAGTAATACTTATTTACCATTTTCGATGTTAAACATTTTAGTTTTAAGTAGATAACAGAAATGGATCGCGTAAAAATATTATGCAAAACAATAAAGTAAAAAATAAATTTATTGAATAAAACTAATAAGGAATATAAAATTCCAGCTCGTAGCCATTATTTGATAACGTCCAATAAACTTATCAAACATTAAGAATTGATGTGTATTGACTTAGATAGTTTTATATTTATTTAAATGGCGACATTAGATTGGAATGAATAGCGATTAAAAGTTATAAATATGCTGAAATTATAAATGGATACCTAAGATTTGAATCTTAATATGAAAACAACTGAACAATTATCAACAAGTCCACATAAATCTAGACACTTAATTAGCATTATCTTTGGTCTATTAAGTAACTTTGACGAATCTTTCCCAAAAAGGATCACACAATATATCTTGTATGGAGATGAACTTGATGTGTTGACCGATTTTGATAAATTATGCCAAATACCCGATAATGCTAATGAAATTTATCAATTATTGAGAAGCCTTTATGGTTATCATGATTCATGGGATAAATGTGAATTAAAGACTCATGCGTCGACACAAGGCTGTATTGATTTTTATAAGCTTTTGACGGATGTTTATACACCAGAACAAATCATTCGATTTGATCGGTTTTTTGCCATTTTATGTGAGCATTTAGGTTTTATTAAACATATAGATAAGCAAATTCCCTCATGGTTTATCTATCTGTTATATGATGGACTACTCATCACTATCTTTAACCCATTAAGTGAATTAGACAAGTCTTTACCAGAACGGATCACAAAATATATCTTGCATGGTGATGAACATGATGTATTAGACGATTTTGATAAATTATGCCAAATACCCGATAATGCTAATGACATTTATGACTTATTGAGAAGACCTTCTGATTATTATAGTTCATGGGATGAATTTGAACCAAAAACTCATCCGTCGAAAAAAGCCCGTATTGATTTTTATAATTTTTGGACGGACGTTTATACACCAGAGCAAATCATTCGTTTTGCCCGGGTTTTAGCCATTTTATGTGACCATTTAGATTTTATTAAACATATAAGTAAGCAAACCCCATCATGGTTTATCTATCTGTTATATGATGGACTGATTACTCAGTTACCACCTTATTATGAAGAATATTGTATACACGGAATTTATTTGCGCAAAAGTTGGTCAGTCCACAAATTACATCAATTACTTGAAATTGAACAAGAAGGATTAGGCGATAAGTTGCTGTTCGCGATTTTTGATCGTAAATATATTACTTTTATTGCGGTTGAACGTTATCGATTCTTCGGATATTTTACGCAGTTGGATGGGTTATTGACTTATATTCAAGAACGCATTGAATTATTTAAACAACTCCCCTCACTGGGTTTAGCGCCTTTGGGACAGGTAGAACAACTTAGATACATTCAAAGATATCCAAAGCTTCAGTTGCAATTGGTTGATTTTATTGTCATGCAGGCGTTAAATTCTTTCAAACCGGTTAGCCAATTAGCCACAGAAATGCTATTTAATTTACCACATGAACTGATTCAACCCCAATTACAACACTTTTTAACTTCAGGAGCGGCTAAAGAGCGTGCTCATGCCGCAATATTGCTCTCTCGAATCATTCTTGAACCGACAATTTTACTACAGGCTTTAGCTAACGAAAGAGATGAAACAGTTATTGCTACCATTAAAATTGCTTTATTGAAATTAGAAACTAGCAATACAGTTAAACAGCAAGCTAATTTAATTATTCCCGATTTTGAACCACTTGTTGACACGCCATTGCCAATCACAGTTCGTGATATTTTACAACAGAATTTTGACGAACACCTTATCGAATGTAAAAAATTGATGGAAAATGAGCTAGCGGAAAACAGAGAAAATAATACATCATGGGATTATGAAAAAAACAGTTATAAATTGTTGCAAACAGTGACATCAAAGTCTCTGGATATTATCTTTGATTATTTGAATGGTAAAATCGGCTACTCAACATTATTCAAAAAACTTGATAAGAAAATTGATTTTAGTTTTTTAGCTACTAAAGATCGACTAGCAAATTTACCTGAATTTTCTTTATACCACTTATTTCGAATGACACTCTTAATTGAAGATAGACATGATTATTACTATTTTCAAAATGTATATACAAAATATGACATTGTTAAAAATTTCGATCTTAGACAAGTAGCTGATGTGTTGTTAAAAATTAATAATATTCCTGATGTTAAGTATAAAATCGCTTGGGTGTTTTTATCTAGTGATTATTTTTATAACATTTATGAGAATGAACCCTATAAATTATGGGCTTTTTTTGCTGAAAATGAATTTTTAATTGATGAAGCATTGGGTTTGGCTCCTCAACAAACATCTTATTTTATTAATAAAACTTATCCCATAAAAATATTACAGATGTTTTCAACGATTCCAGCGAAATATGTCGCTTACCTGTTTGAATTAGCTTTAAACGAAAGTAAATATACACAAGAGCAACCATATTTTATCTTAAGACTGATCCCCGATATAGATAATCAAGTACGATATGCAGCGCAAGATGCTTTAAAACCGATCCCCAATATACATATTCAAGTTGAACAAGCTTTATCTTCTCCGAAACAAAAGGTACGTATTGCCGCAGCTAATTGGTTGGCTGAGTTAGGACAAAAAAGCTCAATTAATGCATTAAATGCTGCGCTAAAAAATGAGAAATGCAAAACAGTACAAGCGGCGATATTGGTAGCATTGGAAAAAATGGGTGAAGACATTAGTCAGCACTTAACCCCGAAAAAGTTATTGGCGGATGCCCAACAAGGCTTAAAAGGTAAAATACCTGCCGGACTTGATTGGTTTGATTTTAACTTAATACCAACATTAACTTGGCAAAATGGTGATAAAGTAGATTCACTAATTATTAAGTGGTGGATCTGTTTAGCGTTCAAATTAAAAGATCCAATTAATCCGCTGTTAACGATCTATAACCGCTTGTTAAGCACCCAAAGTCAGCAGCAATTAGGCGAATTTATTTTACAAAGTTTCATTAAGCAAGATACCCGAACGCCAACACTGGAAGAGGCGGAAGCCAAAGCCAGTTCAGAGGCTGATAAACGCTTGCAACAACGTATTTTAAGTTATCAGCGTTATCCAGAATTTTATTCTGACTATAAAGATATAACTTATGAGCAGGTTTTTGAAGAAATTAAAAATGAAACATTAACAACCTATCTTGGCTCAGCCATTAAAGCAAAAGGAATATTAGCGTTAACCTGTGGTATTGAAGAAAGTGTAGCGGTGTCACTCTTAATTAACCGTTTTTACCAAGCCATGTGTGCCGAGCGTCGATGGCGAGTGAAGGATTGGCAAAAATATTTACAAAATCATCCACTGGTGAGTCGATTAATTCAAGATTTGGTTTGGTTACAATTAGATAAAAATGGTCAGCTCATCAATAGTTTTAGGTCTAATGAAAAAGGCTACTTTACGACGAATATATATGGTGCAGAAGTTTTACTCTATGAAAATCAATTTATTACCGTTGCTCATTCAGCTTTACTCTCAAGTGATGATACCGCACAATGGCGAGCGTATCTTAAAGAATACAAAGTAAATACATTGTTTGATCAGTTTAGTACTTCATTACCCGATATGAGTAAATTTAAAAATGGTATTATTGATGATCGTTTAGGTTGGTTAATGGATAGTTTTACCTTACGTGATGTTTTAAAGAAATTGGGTTACGAGCGTGATAATGCTGAAGATGGCGGATATTTTTATAGTTACTATAAATACTTTGACACTCTCAATATCTATATCAATATTGAATTCAGTGGTAGCATGCTACTTGAAGAGAATATTCCAGCAGTACTCTATACCCTTTATTTCAGCAATAAAAAAGGTTTCAAAGATAGCGCAATCGCGCTTGATAAACTACCCAAAGTGTTATTAGCCGAAGGTTATGCTAATTATATGGCGGTAGCCGACGCATCCAATGGTTTTGACCCTAATTGGCAAAATAAAGTGATATGGGATACATGACTAGAAGTTGAGGGATCATGTTTTTCTTGATTGCAATGCAGGATTACATGATTTAGAACAGTTAATACCTGAATGGATTCGTCATTAAATTTTATATGACAAAGATGCCATGGTTCTTGATGATCGAAAGGTATTATCAAAAACAAATAAATATGATAAACGGATTTATAGACTGTTTAGTATGCCTGATATTGTTGCTCAAAGTAATGATAACAGCAAAAATCGATACTAATGACATCTCGCTTGGGTTATTAGCCGAGCGTTTTGTTGATTATAGGGCGGTTGCCAACGTATCAAGCGAATTTGATTTAGATTGAAAGGATGAAAAAGATGGTAAATCAGAAACAAGTAATACGATTCACTGCAGAAGAGCGTTATAGCCAAGAATTGGCAACGTTAAGCAAAGCCGATAATGACAATAATAAACCCCAAGGTTGGCTATTATCACCAAAATCCGTTCGTCAATTTATTTTAGGTAACGACACACTAGGCATTAGTCGTAAATTTTTTGGTGACGATCCGTTAGTTGATCGTGCAATTGTATCACTATTAGGAAAACAAGGTTTAATGCTAGTGGGACAACCCGGTACAGCAAAATCCATGTTATCTGAATTACTGGCAGCAGCAATAAGTGGTGATTCGAATTTGACCATTCAAGGGACAGCTGGTACCAGCGAAGATCATATTCGTTATTCATGGAATTATGCTTTACTGCTTGCCGAAGGGCCAACTGAACGGGCATTAATTGGCTCACCTATCTATCAAGGTATGTTGCAAGGAAAAATAGTCCGCTTTGAAGAGATAACCCGATGCCAACCTGAAATTCAAGATATGCTGGTATCGATTATGTCCGAAAAACAAATGATGATTCCCGAAATGGGGTCTAACAGCGTTATCAAAGCTAAACCTGGATTTAATATTATTGGTACAGCAAACTTACAAGATCGTGGCGTGCATGAAATGTCTGCGGCATTGAAGCGTCGTTTTAACTTCGAAACCGTTAATCCTATTGCTGATAAAGGTTTTGAAATTGAATTAATACAACGCCAGCTTAATCAAGAGTTAGGCGAATTAACTTCACAAATCGTTATCCCTATTGATGTCATTGAATTGTTGGTAACTACCTTTCAAGAACTCAGACAAGGTCAAACCACCGAGGGTGCCAAATTAAAAACACCCGATGCAGTTATGTCAACGGCCGAGGCAGTGAACATTGCCTATGCATCTGCGTTAGATGCCCATTATCTTGGTGATGGAACATTGACAGGTGAACAAATTGCCAAACAACTGATTGGCGTTGTTTTGAAAGACAATGCGGATGATATTAAAAGAATCCAGTTTTATATGGATAATGTGGTACGTGAACGTGCTAAAAAATCCGATATTTGGCGTAGTTTTTATCAAGTATCAAAAACTTTTTGGAAATAACAAATCGCTATGACAATCAGCCATTCACTATTACCAGAACGGTTATCAAAAGCGGTAGAAAGCCTAAAAGCGCTACAGCAAGAACAGATCTATTTTGCGCCAGTGCGCCATCATAGTCCCGCATGCAGCTATGCATTAAAACAGTTGATAAAGGAAGTTCAGCCAACACATATATTGATAGAAGCGCCATCTAGCTTTGAGGCTATTATCGAGCAATTATTACATAGTGACACAAAGCCACCTATCGCCGTGCTATGTCAAACCGAAAAAAACATTGATCAACTAATGACAAGTTCCGAGCCAGAAACGGAAGATGATACCGATGATATAACACCTAAATCAATTACCTATTCAGCATTTTATCCATTTTGTCATTACTCACCGGAGTGGTTGGCAATGCAAATGGCAAAAAAGCAACAGGCTGATATACAATTTATTGATTTGCCTTGGAGTTTACAAACGGATCAAAGTATTGATTATGATTCGGATTATAATCGTTCTCTACTTTCTGAAACTTATCTTAAACATAGCCAATATATACAACGTTTAATGCAAAAACTGCACTGCCGAGATCATGATGAAGTATGGGAGCATCTATTTGAATTAAAAGATTATGATGAAATCGCTGATTGGCAGACGTTTTTTGTTGATACGTTTGTTTGGTGTGCCATGTCAAGGTTTGATTACACACAAGAGTCGCTAATTGCGGAAGGATCTGTCCAGCGCGAACAGTATATGTTAACCGCTATTGGTCAGCTAAAAAAATCCAAACCACAAGCCAAAATTGTCGTAGTAACAGGAGGATTTCATACTTTAGCGTTAATAGAGGGATTATGGCAAAATCAGCTTGTATTACCTAAAAGATCAGATGTTATACAGTTTAACCGCCAACAAAAAAATAGTGCGAACGATCAAACATGGCTAATTCGTTACAGCTTTGATCGTCTTGATGCGTTAAATGGTTATGCTTCGGGTATGCCATCACCCGCTTATTATCAAGCAGCTTGGCAATCGATATTGCATTATGATAAAGCGACAAATAAAGATCAATCAGGGCGAGAATATCGCCAACGGCTAACCTTAGCTTTACTGTCTGAAATTGCCGATAAATTACGCCAACAACCAAATTATAATAGTTCAACTGGATTTGTTCCTTTAAAATCAGCCATTGAACAAGCCACATTACTTGCTGATTTGCGTGGACATGTTGGAGCAGGGCGATATGATTTATTCGATGCTATTCAATCTTGCTTTATTAAAGAGAGCATTGACACTACGAATAGTGAGTTTTGGTTGTCAGTGCAAAGTTGCTTATCAGGCAATCTACTAGGCCAAGTGCCGACTAGTACGTCACAACCACCACTGGTTAATGACGTCTATTTAACTTTAAAAAAATATCGTTTCAAATTGGATGATACCAACCCAAAACTTACTCATATTGATATTTATCGCAAGCCTAATCATCGACAACGTAGCCGTTTTTTGCACTTGATGACCTTTTTAAATGTTGGTTTTGCTAATCGACTTGATGGTCCTGATTACATTCATGGCCAACGTTTAAATGTGATGTTTGAAGATTGGCGTTATGCTTGGACACCAATGGTTGAAGCAAGATTGATTGAATTATCTCAGCAGGGGACTAAGCTGGAACAAATTGCCATAAATAAATTGCAATTGGACGCCGAGCAGCTTATACACGATAAGACTGGTTCGGTAAGTCTTATCGCCGTTGAGCAGTTAACCCATGCTGCTTTAATGGGATTAGATGATTACTTTAACCATTTAGTTGATAATTTTGCAGATTTTATTGAAAGTGATGGTGAATTGAGTTCACTCATCCATTGTGGACACCGTATGGTTTACTTATGGCAAGGTCAAACTTTTTTACAACTTAAAGCCACATCCACTTTACTTACGTTATTAACTAAAATTGTTAAACAGAGTTTTTTCTTGTTAAATAAACTTAAACAACATGAAAATGAACAGCAACAGCAAAATTTAAAAGTATTACTTTCATTTAGAGATTTATTAAATTATCTGCCCGATGAGCTTGATGTTAACCAACTTAAACAGGATTTTTACCATAATTTGTCCCGTTTGCAACCAGAGTTAACTCAGGCACCTTTGATTCGTGGTGCTATCGATAGTATGAGTTATTTAGATTCCTATTTAAGCCAACAACAATTGGAAGATAATATAAAAATTAACTTCAATTTAGGTACTAAAAATGAACAAGCAATTAGCTATTTTATTGGCATCATGCAATGTACACCTGAATTAGTAATACATTCATCCATTTTATTGGAGAGTTTAGATCAATTACTGATTGATTGGTCACCTGAGCAATTTATCGAAATTTTACCTGATTTACGTTATGCCTTTTCTCAATTAAATCCTAAACAAACGGCTTCGTTAGCCGAAAAAATTGCTAAAAAATATCAGATTGCTGATGCTGATTTGCATTTTCAACAGCATCAATTTAGTGAAAATCAGCTACAAAAAGCGCTCTTGCTGGAATTGTTTATTACGGAAAAAATAAAACAGCAACATCTTACCGATTGGTTCAAACAGTAGGCATTGGCATGATTAACGATAAACAAACTAAAAACAGCAAAACAGACGAGCAAGTCAAGCGTTGGCGTTTGATATTAGGTCAATACGCCGATGAACATCTAAATAGCAATAATAATTTAGGCATATACGATAAGCAAATTGATCAAGCTTTAGATTACCTTTATCAACATGAATATCGTTCTCGGGGCTTATTAATGGAAGACAAAAACCAATCAAGCTCAAAATCTGGCGGAAAAGAGAGTTCTGTCTATAATACAGTAAATTGGTTGCGACAATCCCGCAAATTATTTCCTAAAAGTACTTTTGAACGAATGCAAAACCAAGCTATTGAACGATATCATCTTGAAGGTATTTTAAACGATCCTAATGCCGTTAAAGAGTTACAACCCAACTTCAATTCTGTACGACTTTTAATGAACTTACGAGGTAAGCTCAGTAACAGTGTTCAAGATGAGGTAAAAGCGCTTATCAAAAAAGTGGTGGATGAAATTTTACGAAAAATCCAGACGAATTTTATTAATGCCATGACAGGCAAAAAAAATCGATTTAGACGCTCATTAATTAAAAATAACCAAAATTTTGATTGGCGAGCAACCATTAAAGCTAATTTAAAACATTTTGATCATGATAAACAACGCATCATAATTGAAAAGGCCATTTTTAACTCTCGCGCTGCTCGTCAACTTCCTTGGGATATCATTTTATGTGTTGACCAAAGCGGTTCAATGGATAGCTCTATTTTCTACTCGGCGGTGTGTGCCAGTATCATTACACGGTTGCCGGCTGTTCGTTTACATTTATTGGTTTTTGATACTCAAGTGGTGGATTTAACACATTTAGCGAGCGATCCAGTCGAAATACTCATGACAGTACAACTTGGTGGCGGTACTAATATTGGTTATGCACTAAATTATGCGGAACAAAAAATAATAAATCCAAGTCGTACCGTCATGGTTGTGGTCAGTGATTTTTGTGAGGGGGTGAATTTAACTAACCTTTATACAACTGTTGCACGCCTTAATGCTAATCGAGTTAAAATGCTGGGTTTAGCTGCATTAGATTACTTGGCAACCCCCGTTTATGATCTGCAAGTAGCCCAAGAACTCGCCAATCGGGGAATGGAAATTGCGGCTTTAACACCCGAACATTTTGCTACTTGGCTTGCAGAGGTGATGAAATGAGTTGGTCTCAAATCTACTTAAATTACGATCAAGATGCTTTGGCTGTCTATGCTAATGTTGGCGTCATTCGACGTGCACTCAAAGATATTGAAGCTAATAAAGTTAAATTAATCGAACACAATCAATCACATTTGATATTTGAGGTTGATAACCAACAAGTCAAACTGACACCACAAGGTATTCAAGCGGCAAAGTGTAGCTGTCCAGCCAGTGATCATTGTAAACACATAATAGCTTCTGTGTTATGGTTACACGAAAATCCACTTATCGATGAATCCAAAGTTACCCCAAATTGTGACACACTTAATCAACCACTTGAATCCTCTAAATCACATAGTGATCCTTTAGCCGAGCTATTAGCAATTGAGAGTAGCCAGTTATTTAAAACAGTGGGCAAAGCCAATATACGACTGGCTTATCAATTACTGTTTGATTGGTTACAAAGCGATGGGGTAACTGTGCAAACTCAGGGCGTTCAACTTCGTATTCAAGTTCCACAAAGTACCACCCCAGTTATTTACACAGCGGGTACGGGCTTTGCTGGCATCATTTCAGAATTACCCGATAAGCAAAAACAGGCCGTACATTTAGCCGTTATTGCTTATCTATTCCAACAAAATCAAAAAAGCTGGCAATGGCCTGAACAGATTATTTCAGAACATCAGCAAAATAATCAGCAAGATCAGCTTTGTGATGATGAAATTATCTTGATAAAACAGATACAAAATCAAATCAACACGTTAATAGAGCATGGCTTGTCGCATGTAAGTGCCAGCCAAGCTAACCAATTACAATTACTTAATATGTCAGCCCGAGCACAAGGTTTACCAATGTTGGCTGCCATGCTTAGGCAATTGTGCCAATTAGTTGAGATGCAAGTTAATCGGCATTTCGCTATTGAAGAGCAAGATATCATCTTACTTTTAGCTCGCTTAACCGTTCATTTGCAAACAATATTAAATAGCGAAGGTGAACAACTTGCCAATTTACGAGGAAAACAAAAACGCCAATACCAGACCAACCAGCAAACGTTAGATTTATTGCCATTAGGTGCTTATTGGTGGGAAAGTAATACCGGTGCACAAGGTGCCACTTTTTACTTTTGGAACCCTAACGATAATCAGTATTACCAAACAACGCTAGCCAGATCCAATAAGGCTGACATTAATTTTAATCAATATTCTATATGGCATCGTATTTCATTATGGCAGTCAATGCCAAATATATTGATGAGAAAACGATTCTCACTGAACAATCCTCTTCTAGCTGAAGGCAATAACTTATCAAGTACTGGAGCGAGTGTGGTGATAAAATCGATAGGATGGACTGATCTGGATTATCAAGAATTTCGAGCCTTTAATGGTTTTCGAAACTGGAAAGAACTGAGTCGTTATTTAGAAAATAGTGATGTCAGTGACGGCTTGTTTGATCAGGTAATCGCTATTCATATTACCAATACCCAAAAACCGGTATTAGATGAAATTAATCAAAGTTTAATCTGGTGTATAAAAGACAATAAAAACAATGATCTTTTATTACAACTTTTTTGGGATGGAAATTATTCACAGCGCATTGATACGCTAAACCTTTTGCTAAGAACGGCTCATCAACCATTGACAGTATTGGTAAAATGCATAAAAAATGACAGTAATTTAGATCTTAAACCTTTTGCAATCATTTATAAAGAGTCGAAAACCGACCAAATCAACATCGCCAATTTGGATTTTGATTATGAATGGTTATATCCAAAAGGAAAAAATTATAAAGCCTTTGAAGCATCCAAAGAACCGGTATTAAAAAAACAGATGACGCAAATCAATTACCAACAAGATCCTATTGCGACATATATCATCAAACCTACACTGGCATTACTTGAAGCAATCACCAGTTCTGGGCGATTGATCTTATCTAACGCAGATAAACAAAAAATAAACCAATTACAATACCAATGCGATACACTTGGCTTAACGACGTTAAGCCACACCCTAAACAAATTAGCACAAAACCAACCGATAGAAATCAAACATATTCTACAAACAGCCTATCTATGCCAGCTAATGAACAATACACACTATCAATTACCAATAGTAATAAGGGAAGATGAAACATAACCAAAAATCAAACAATACTAACGGATAACGTGATTCAAACAACAGAAAATAGTTTAGGAAAAAATCGCTTATTGAGATTTTGATTAATGTCATCTGCATTTTATATTGAATATCATTTATCAATGCCATTTGAAATGGCATTGATTCCTGAATAATTTTTACAAGATGATCTAACTGTAGTAAAAAAATCTTTGTGATAATTTAAAATATTGTAGCAATATTATGTTTATAGAATTAATATCTTCTTAATTGAGTAAACCTGTATTCAATTGCTCCATAGCATTTTTTGCAGAATAAATATCCGATTTTAATAACGTATCCCAAATATCAAGGCAGGTATTAATAGCGGTGCTATTTTCATCTTCTACCGCTTCATCATATAGTCTTTTTAAAAAATCAACCAAGCGCCTTTCATTAAAATAAAAGTCTGTTGAAGCTTTATTTTTATCGTAATGCATTGCGAACTTATTGGTTAACCTCAATATAGGTTGCCCAAAACCTAATAAACTTTTAGGTGTTTTATTTAAATAATAAACCAAATCTGCAAAGCAATAGATAGCGGCTTTTGATGTGATAAATAGCTCAAATAGCTTATTACTGTTTGGTTTTTTCCAATAGTTTTCATCGTTTATGCAACGACCAACTTCCTTTGAGATATTTGTATCGTTATCATTTAATAATAATTGATAAGTATTCTCAATTTTATGAATCTTATCATTATAATTATCTTGCCGTAATAAATGACACAACATGGATGCACACCCTTTTTTTAAAATAGTATCTTTTAATAAATATTGTTGCTGTTCTATAAACAAATCATTAAAAAAACAGCGAGCATAAATTTGTATTCCTGCTAATTCTTTAACCTCATCTATGTGTGAATTAACCATTCTTATTGCTAAATCAATATATTGTGAACGGTATTTTGTTTCGAAACCTCGATTAAAAAATCGATAAGCGTCATTAGCGCAGGTCATACGCAGATCTTTATGACATAATTCAATAAATTTTTGATGGGCATAATCATCATTATAATTGAGGAGTGGTGCTAAGAGAGAAACTGCTGCAATATTAACTGCGGGATGATTGTCATTGATTGCGTTGTCAATTATGCCTAAGTGTTGTAAAGCAAATTCTTGGTTGTGCCAAAAAATTTTTGAGATAGCCAGATATGCTATACCTTGAACACAATTTAACATTTTACTTGTTAGGGAATCGGCATTAGCATTATTTATAGAATCTCCGTCCTTAATAGACCTAACACTCAATTTACTGGCTTCAGGATTGCTAGAGTTTTTAGCAAGATCTATTAATAAATCAATTACTGGTTGAGAATAACGCTCAGCTCTACTTTTGATTAATTGGGCTAAAGAATATTCACATTTTGGCTTATTAAAATGAAAAATCACTTGTTCAATTAAAGATATTGGGCAAGTTTCTTTCTCATCACTGTTATTTTGTTGGTTATTACTCACAGCTAAACCATCAAATATGGCATTGATATATTGGGTATCAATATTCTGAGGTAATGTTAATGCAAATTGAGCAAAACGGTCGGGTTCTTTTGTTACACTTTCCATTAAACTACGGCTAAATTGTCTAATACTTGCTTCAGAAACTAAATCATCAGTTATTTGAACTAATCTATTTATTTTAGGAGGAATTTTTTGTGACAAAATTATTTTTTGCCATGCTTTGTTAGAAAGTTTATTGCTTTCAGGTAAAGGCGACCTTATAAAACCACCAATAGTTGTATTATTTTTGTAAAAATCCGAGCCTGTAAAAGAACTAAATTTACGATTTAAAACACCTTTTAATTGTTTTGATTTTGCAGAAATTCGATGCTTATCTAATGTCGGTAATAGAAAATATTGTAACTCTCCCCAATAACTAACATTTGCTCCCTTTGTAGTTAATTTAAATAACCCTTTTATTTCCTCGATATTTTTAGATGGTGGAAAGTTATAAATTTTTTCTTCTAACTGCCTAAATAACTCATTGCAACAAAATGGCGAAAACTTACTGATAAGTTCACTAGGGAGTAACCAGATCGGTTCTTCCGATCCATTGCCACACGTTAAACGTTCATTTGGTGACTCTAATAACCAACTTATAACTTGATCTGCGTATTCTGGAGATAAATTTAATAGTAGTTTGGCAATTAGGTGAGTGATCACCTTATTGTTTTTTTTCATATAAGGCGAAATTATATCAAATAATGTATCAGATTGTTGGTAAAGTTGTTTTCCGGAATTTTCAAGTATGATAATTAGACCTTTACGAAAACTACTAGCAAAGCCATTGTTCATATATCTATCATCAATTAGCCACTCATTAGTGGAACTATCGCAATCTGATTTAAAAATACTGCTTAGATAATTCAAAATCAATTCAATCAGTAGGTTAGGTATGAATTGAGATAGTTGTTTTATTTCTTCAATATCCTCATTAGTCCAATAATATAAATATGTTGCATTATTAATATTATTTGAGGCATGTAAACATGAATCTTCATCTACAATATTTTTATAATGTTCCATTACTATTTTGATGAAATCAAATGCACGTAATGGTTTTATTTTAATTAATGTATTCCAGTCAATGTAATACGGTACATAATCATAATTAGATAATTTTTTTCTAAATTCGAACAATTTATCGCTGTCTTCTGCAACTCTCCAAGGAAGAGTAGAGTATACTCTTTGATTCCATAAATCAGACTGACCAATAAAATCAGTCAAATTATTAATAATTAAGTCAGGTTCAACTGTTGAAGTAGAACGAAGCAGTTGGATAGCATGATTGATTAACTTTTCATTATCACTTTTGAGCCAATTTTCAATAATTCTTTGCTCACATAGATAAGAGATAATAGTAATATTCGAAACACAGGTGATATTTAAAAATTTGTCAAATAGTTCAGGTGTTTCAAGAATTTTCTCAATAAGTAATTTTATCGGTTGTTTGATACGATTAATTTCTTTGATTGTATTTAAAACTAAAATTTTTAAATGGAAACGAATATTGTTATTAAATAAAATAGCCTCAGCGCAATTGCAAAAAACTTTTTCGCTATAATCAAGTAACATAATTAACGCATATTTAAGATGTTCTCTTTTGGTTAACGTTTGTTCTTCATAATTACCAATATGATTTAATAAAGTTTGAGGTGATTGAATTCCAGCTTGAAAAAGTGCAAGACCGACGTGGTAATCAAATAACGCTTGATGGCGAAAGCTGATTCGATTATTTTGTTTACTAAGTAATCCGACTGAAAGGCACGCACCAAGTTGTTCTTTTGTAGCTGGATCGAGTAAATTTTCCGAAATGGATAATTGTGATGAACCTGTCATCAATGAAACTATCGTATTAATGAAATTCGAAGCTGATTGTTCATTGATACCACATTGCTTAATCTGAATTAATCTATCTTCTAAAAAATTCTTAATTAATTCTAATTTATTACTAAACTGAGGTGCCTTTTGGTTGCGTTGAGCTATTGCTAAATATATTCCCAACCATAAAGGAATTTTTAATATCTCTTGTTTTTGTGTAGAAAGAGAACTAAAAGGTTCATAAGGGGAAATTAATGGTTTAATAGTATCTTCATCTAAAAGTGTTAACTTGAGGTCAAAACGATCCTTTTTGACACTTTCTAACCATTTCGATAAAGCAATATCTTCATTTAAATCAAAGTCTCTTGACGCCAGAACGATGCTAATATTTTTTCCTTCTTTTCTTAATCTTTGAACTTGATCCACCATTTTACGACAGATTTCTAAAGCATTACTCGAATGAGTGCCGGTCCATCTTATGGCATCGAGTTGATCAAGAATAAATACGATTTTTTTTTGTGAAGAATATTTACTGCAACTACCGATTGGACAATAAGGAAAGCCTAGCGACTTACCAAAATCATTAATATTATTTTCGGGACGGCGTCTATCTAATCGAATAGGTACTGATATAATTTTGTTTGTCGTTAAGTAATTATGTAATTCCAACAATAGTGCACTTTTTCCACTACCAGCTTCTGCTGAAATTAAAGTAATGGCATGACTTTCAATCGAGTTAATAACTGAGGTTAATTCACCTCTTTTAATTAATGTATCACCAATAAGAAAAGGTTCTATTGATTGTTGAAATTCATCGGATAAAGAAGAGATTACCGTTGATATTCTGTCATCATCAGGAATAATTTTGGGTTCAAATCCATTGTCTTTTAAATCAGTTAATAAATCGGTTGCTGTTATTGTCTGTCGTAATTTATTAAAATCTTCAGGATAGTTTTTTAGAAAAGTGATAAGTTTGCTAGAATCATCCATAAATAAATTACCAGCTCTACTCTTAAGTTCTTCTATGGTTTTAGTATTTATATCATAAGCAATAATATGAAATTTTTGCAGAAAATTTATAGCCTGTAGTAAATCTGATTCAACCTCAGCATCTAAATTCAAATATCGGCAAATGCTATTAAAATCTTTCTCCCGCTCTTTACTGGCTTTGATTTGGTATTCTAAAAAATCCTCGTGATTATTACTATTAAGAGCACTTATTCTAAGATCGTTGATCTTTTTACATGGTAATGGCGATATTAAGTGGTATTCGCTTTGGTCACGTTGAATTTGGAATAGAGCATTTTTTAAAATATTGTACTCATTGAGTTTAGGTAACGTCCAATACTCACTATTACCCGCACCACTTTTACATTGGTAATATCGTTTTTTACCATCCTTAAGTTCGGTTAAAACATCAACACCCACTTCATCATTTCCAATAGGTTCAACAATCACCGAATTGACTTTTTCTTCAAGTAAAAGAAGTAATTGATAGGCTATCCAATTTGCTTCATATCGATGTCCAATTTTTTCAGAAAATCCACCAGCTTCTAACGCCATTATTTTTATACCTTAAACTATTCCCAATCTTATAAAATATAAGTTCAATTGATTAAATTTCAAGTAATTAGCCCATAAGTTTTTTACATAGTTTATTATGCTCTATCACTTGAGATTTCAATTTATTATCTACTTTTTATCGATAACTCTTTAAAATTAATTGGGTTCAAGGTTGTTATAGAATTATTGCATTTGTATTTAATTGAATTGAATCACAAGTAAATGTTAATAGATAATAATAAATCTAAAAAAGGCTTTTATTAATGGTCATGGTTATACGTGTAGGTGGCTAACTTTTAAGTTTGTATTAGCTCTTTTAATATCTGATTGTTTGTATTAATTATCTGACTATTTATTAGAAAAGGCATTTTATTGAACCTATTTTGTATGATTCTACGTATCCACATTTTTCAAATCAATGACGATTTTATGAATTGATAAAACCAGCAAAAATGGATTTTTAAGTGCCTTTCTATTGATATGTTAGAAATCTAAAACAGCTTTGTTAAGCTGTCTTATTATCCAACTCACTAACAAGTGTGACGATTTCCGGCAGAATATCGAGTATTAAAGCTAATTGTTGCATTACCAGTAGATCGCTATTGGTCTGATCGTCATTGATTGAGATTGTTTCAACATATTCGGCAACTAACTGTTTAATGGCTTGATATTCACTGTCTAGTTTTTTTTCACTGAGAAGATTAATAATATAAACCGTTAAATCGTCAAATAGGTCAAGGGTTTTGGGGGAGATACTTTTATCTCGATGTGCTCCTAACGTTGACAAATAGCTGATTAGTATATGATTTAGGGTGAGCAGGCGAAAGCCTTTATCGATGATTGCTTGATTCATATGAGGTTCTTTAGTCATTAAACTAATTAGTGATGACAAATCGGCACTGCTATCGTGTGCGGCACGGCGTGCGACGCGATATTGAGGATCATTGGTTTTACCCGATAGATATTGCTGTCCAATTAATGCTAAATAGTGACTGTCGTCATGACAAACACGATCCACTAATTTAGGTAGGTTTCTGAACTTCCAGTCAGGCCAGATAAAACTCACCGCAAGCCAAGCAATAAAACATCCAATTAATGTGGCTATAATTCGTGAAATAGCAACCGATATGCTACTTTCACCAATCAAACTGAAACTAAAGAATACCAATAACGTAATAAACGCGGTGGCATAAGCATATTGGGAATTTTTAAATAAGAAAAACAGCCAGCCAGTTATAATAATGAGCACTAACTGTTCAGGTACACTCGGGAACAAAAAGGTTAACGGAATGCCAACCACAATCCCTAAAATAGTCCCAATAACGCGCAATTTTAATCGATGTTTTGTGGTGGAATAGTTAGGTTGACACACAAACAAACTGGTTAAGATGATCCAATATCCATGCGATAAATCTGAACAGAGAATTGCCATATATCCCACAAAAAAGACTAAACTCATTCGCACTGCATGGCGAAATAGTGGAGACTTAACGGTCAAATTACGCTTAATTTTAGCAAATAGATCGTGAAAGCTAGTTAGCTCTTCGTCAATCAATTGATTATCTTCTTGCTCTTTAGAGAGGTGCTGTTCAGTATCAATGTTTGTTAGCAGCAGATCGATAGAGAGTAGATTCTGATGCAAATTTTTTAAGGATTTAATCAAAAGCATGTCAGCTCTATTGCTGAATTGATATTGAGCGATGGCTTCCTCAAGATAAGTAAAATAGCGCGCAAACAGTGAATCATGTTGATAGGTTTGGTTTAACTTGATAGCTATTGCTAACTGCGTGCAGGCTTTGGCTTGCAAATTTAAAATTCGCGCAAAGCGAAATAGAATATCGCTATGTTTAAAATGTTCACTTAATGCTTGATATTGTCCATGTGCTGAACTTGCACGTTCATGAATATCTTGCGCTACAAAATAGTAACTTAGCAGTTTACGAATGTAAGACTGTCCGCGATAACTTTTTAAACGGTTAAATAGAGAGCGTTTTGTATCATTAAACGCACCAATTAACTGATTATTACTTTCGGTTAATTGCAAGGTTTGCTTTTTAAATCCGTCAGTTTCATCGGGATCGAACATTGCTGCTTTGGCATCCAAATATTGCGCTAACTTCATAAAGCAGATAGAAAGTGACTGTTGAGTCGTGCGAATAGGTTGAATGATTGATTCAATTAGCGATACCACGTTGTACCACAGTGCACCGAGTAATAAAAAGCAGGGTAGAGTGAATTTATCATCAAATAAATTATGCCCAAGCATTGTATAAGCAGCAATCAATAACGATCCAAAGGCAATTACTCCATAACGCTGCCCGAGTGAACCCAGCATAATAAAAATAAAGGTAGAAGACACCAGCCCAATCATAAACAGTGCAGGGTAATCAAATAATAACTCGACCGAAAACGTACCCAGTGCAAAACAGAACAACGTCAATACTAGATTAATACAACGGCTGAGTAACCGAGTATCAATCTCAGTTAATCCAGCTGCCACCACACCAAGCGTGAGCGGAATAACCAGTGTTGTCTGACCAAAATACCAAGGCACTAGAGTAGAGCCAGTTAAGCTAATAAGCATGCGGATGCTAAACAGAAGGTTACTGCTGTAAAAGACTTTACGCAAAGTCAAAATAAAAGGATGCACAAATGTTGGTTTTCGTAGAGTTAATAAGATGGAGGGTAGAATACTATATTGTTGACAGTTATTAAAGAGGGTGGAATTTTTTGGTTGAAAATAACAATAACTAATATACATATTATTAATTATTTTAACGTCATCTGAATTGAATGTTTTTCTTAGATTAATGAATTTGAGTGTTCAAATATGAGTCAATTTTTCTTAGATATTTTTAATAACTTGATAACTCATTACTTATTAAATTTGATAAAGAATCTGAAACGGTATAGACTCCTGAATTATTTTTACAAAAAATCTATTTTCATCTATTATTCATTTTTAATAGAAAATTTTTCATACTTTTGGTTACAACAAATATGCATGTCTGCGTTGCGCACTAACTGAGAATGATATATTCATCAATTTCAATATAGGGCATTTCTTTGTGTTGTTTAGTTACGTGAAAGTTAACTAAGTATTTAATTGGGTAAAAAAGAATCTGAAACGGTATAGACTCCTGAATTATTTTTACAATAAATAATATTTACATCTATTGTTTATGGGATTTTAAAAAATCTTTTAATGCTTTTGAAATCTTTTAATGCTTTTGGTTACAAAAATATTCATGTCTGCGTTGCGCACTAACTGAGAATTATATATTTAGCAATTTCAATATAGGGCATTTCTTTGTGTTGTTTAGTTACGTGAAAGTTAACTAAGTATTTAATTGAGTAAAAGGAATCTGAAACGGTATAGACTCCTGAATTATTTTTACAGAAAATCTATTTTCATCTATTATTCATTTTTAATAGAAAATTTTTCATACTTTTGGTCACAAAAAATATTCATGTCTGCGTTGCTTATTAACTGAGAATTATATATTTAGCAATTTCAATATAAGGCATTTCTTTGTGTTGTTTAGTTACGTGAAAGTTAATTAAGTATTTAATTGAGTAAAAAGAATCTAAAACGGTATAGACTCCTGAATTATTTTTACAAAAAATTACATTTACATCTATTATTTATGGGATTCTAAAAAAATTTTTTATAGTTTCGGTTGGAAAATATCCACGCCAGTGTTGAATAGTGATTGATAATTATATATATTTATTTAAAATCTTGTTATAGGTCAAAAAAATTGCTTATTATCGGTATCAAGCGTGGATAATCTACGTTAAGATAATAGGCTAGCAATTAATTACCAAGGAAAAACGTTTATGACGACTGAAGAAATGACAACACTTGATAAAATCAAAAAGCAGATTGCTGAAAATCCTATCCTTTTATATATGAAAGGTTCGCCAAAATTGCCAAGTTGTGGCTTTTCGGCTCAAGCAGTGCAGGTTTTATCTCAATGTGGCGTGCCGTTTGCTTATGTAGACATTTTACAGAATCCTGACATTCGTGCAGAACTACCAAAATTTGCTAACTGGCCTACTTTCCCACAATTATGGATTGAAGGTGAATTAGTAGGAGGATGTGATATTATGATCGAAATGTTCCAAACTGGTGAACTGCAAACGCTAATTAAAGAAACAGCGGAAAAACATCCAATTTAGGATAGTTTTTCTCAACTTAACTTAGATTCAAAGGTCATTTAAGAGCGCATATGCGCTCTTTTTATTATTCTGTTTGTTGATCGGACTCTGGGCTTAATTGTTCACCATTCAACTCATTATCTAACTTTGCTTGTGGCGATATATCAGCAAGCGGCCATCCTCCTAACCGTTTATATCGATTGACAATTTCACAAAATAAAATAGCCGTTTTTTGAGTATCATAGAGTGCTGAATGGGCTTGTTTGTGGTCAAATGGGATTTTTGCCGCTTCACAGGCTTTAGCCAAAACCGTTTGTCCAAATATTAAACCACATAGGGATGCGGTATCAAAGGTTGCAAATGGATGAAATGGATTACGTTTTATTCCTGCACGCTCTGCGGCTGTCATTAAAAAACTATGATCAAAGTGAGCATTGTGAGCAATAATTACCGCACGGTTACAATCGTTTGCTTTTATACCCGCTCTTACCATTTTGAAAATTGCTTCAATTGCAATTTTCTCATCCACTGCGCCACGTAAAGGATTATTGGGATCAATCCCATTAAATGCCAGCGCGGTAGGCTCTAAAATTGCATCAGCAAATGGATTGACATTAAATTGCAAGGTTTGATCAGGCTCAATCCAGCCATCTTTATTCATTTTTAACGTAATGGCGGCGATTTCTAAAATTGCATTTTGTTTAGGATCGAAGCCAGATGTTTCGATATCAATCACTACAGGATAAAAACCCCGAAAACGTTCACATAATTTTGCGTTTGGCACAATAGTTATCTTATTTGTTAAAAAATGAAAATTATTATGCCAGTTTTTAATGTATTCGCCTAGTTTTACCTTTACTGAAGTACTTTCCTAAATCAAACAAATGGCACGCATTGGTTAAATCAATTAACATCTTTGCATCATATGAATCAATTTTTGTTTAGATTGTTCAATATCTTTGATCCATTGAGCATTTAAACGTTTGGTATGTTTGGGTAGGTAACTCAAACGATGCTCTATGATTTGTAATACATTATTTGCTTTATCGATTTGGTTCCAGCCAATTAAGGTCTGTAAATAAAATGAAATTGCTTCTAAACTCGGGATGTAGCTAATTAAATTTTCTAATTCTTTTTTAGCTTGATCTCTTTCGTTGAGTGAAACCAAAACTCTAGCATAGAGTAAATGACTTTCATCAGAATTATAATCGGGATTTTTTTCACTTAAAAAATTTAACGTCTCTTTCGCTTTAGTATACTGATGATCCATAAATAACGCATAAGCATATTGCAGCAAAATATCGGGTGAGGTTGCATAATTACCTGTTAATGCTTGTTGGTAGTATGTCAAAGCTTCATCAGCTCGATTATTGTCAACCAACGCTTTGCCTAAATTGATTTGTGTTTTGATGGTTTGCGAAGCTTCATATTTTTTTTGGGCTTCGAGTAATTCGCGCTCAGGATCCTGTGTTTTACGTAGTTTTGTTCCAATCTGGTAACCAACCGGCGTAGAGCGTAACTTAGGTAAACAAATGGCGGCAAAATAGATCAAACTGCCCAAAAATGGCACCATAAATATTATACAAATCCAATACCTATCCTGTTGAGTACGAATTGCATGGAATATAAAAAATAATGCAATAACGCTACTTAATCCAATTCCTAAAAACGGCACAATAATATCCTTTTAGTGAATGTACATAAAACAGCATAATTTGACACGGCGTTAAGTCTAAATAAACTTTCATAATTTAGCAATATTATCAATAAACAAATGTTTAGGATTTTTGTAAATGTCAGAAGATTAAATAACTTAAGAACACTTAATAAAATATATTGGTGAGATAATTGATAAAAGTGATTATAATTATTAACTATAACTTCTTTTAATAAGATAGATAAAATGCATCGTAATGAACTTGAACAAATAATTAATAATGAATTACAAATAAGTCGATACCGAGACTATGCACCTAATGGATTGCAGGTAGAAGGTCGAAATGAGGTTAAGAAAATTGTTACAGGCGTTACGGCTTGTCAATTATTGTTAGATAAAGCTGTGGAATTGCAAGCTGATGCCGTGCTGGTACATCATGGTTTTTTTTGGAAAAATGAACCGCAAACTATTACGGGCATAAAATATCGACGAATAAAAACGCTTTTGTCACATGATATTAATTTGTACAGTTATCATTTGCCTTTAGATGGTCATCTTGAATTGGGTAATAATGTTGAACTGGCGAATTTGTTGGATATCAAGGTTGATAAACACGATGATATAACCGATTTCATGTTCACAGGTTCCTTAAACAATCCGCTTACAGCCTTACAGTTTAAACAACAGTTAGAGCAAGTATTACATAATGGTAAGCCCCAAGTATTGTTTTGTGGTGATAATGCACCGCAAATCATTGAGCGTATTGGGTGGTGCAGTGGTGGTGGACAAGACTTTATTGAGCAAGCAGCTCAACTGGGTTGTGATGCATTTTTTACAGGTGAAGTATCCGAGCGCACTATTCATATTGCCCGTGAATATGGTATTAATTTTTATGCAGCGGGTCATCATGCAACCGAACGTTATGGCATAAAAAAGCTAGGTGAATGGTTAGCAAGTCGCTATGGCTTGCAATGTATTTTTGTCGATATCGATAATCCAGCATAACAAAAGTTGAATTTAACTTAGAAATAACGCATACTTATTCGTAGTTTTTATAATCTTCAAAGCTGTTTTGAAAACAGATAATATGAGAGGTCATTTTATGTTTACAGGAAGTCTGGTCGCCCTTATTACACCAATGGATTCAAAAGGAAATGTAGACCACGTAAGCTTAAAAAAATTGGTCGAATATCATATTGCTAATGGTACATCAGCTATTGTTTCTGTTGGAACAACTGGTGAATCAGCAACGCTCGATCACAATGAGCATATTGATGTTATTAAGCGCACCATCGATTATGCTGATGGGCGTATTAATATCATTGCAGGAACAGGCGCAAATGCAACCAAAGAAGCAATTGAATTGACTAATAAAGTTGAAAATATTGGTGTAATTGGTTGTTTAACTGTGGCTCCTTATTATAATAAACCAACGCAAGAAGGTATGTATCAGCATTTTAAAGCCATTGCTGAAAGTACCGAATTACCTCAAATCCTATACAATGTACCAGGTCGTACTAGTAGTGACATTAAACCCGAAACAGTCGGACGTTTGTCAAAAATTAAAAATATCGTTGCTTTAAAAGATGCTACCGGTGATCTCTCTCGTGTTTATAAAACCCGAAGATTAGTCGGTGATCAGTTCAAACTTTTAAGTGGTGATGACGCAACTTTCTTAGATTTTATGATTTTAGGTGGAGATGGCGTCATTTCGGTTACTGCAAATGTTGCAGCAAAACAAGTTGCAGCGGTTTGTAAATTAGCTGCAAATAATCAAATTCAAGAAGCACGAGCGGTAAATGACAGTCTATTAGCACTGCACAACAATTTGTTCATTGAGCCAAATCCAACACCCGTAAAATGGGCGTGTACTCGATTAGGTTTAATAGACAATGGTACAATCCGTTTACCAATGATATCGCTGTCTGAATCTTCAATTCCAGCGGTAGAGCAAGCATTAAAAGATGCTAATTTACTGTAATTTATTTTCATACAACTATTAATTTAAAAGCAGATATCTATGTTTGATAAAACTATATTGCGTAATTATGTCGTAAAAAAAACCGCTATTTTGACGGCTATCGTTTCTCTATTCCTTGTAGGGTGTGGTAGCGATCAAAATTATAAGCGCGAAATTGATGGTAATGAAGATTATTTAAACTCACCTGCTCTAAAGCCTTTAATTGTTCCCAAAGGTATGACAATACCAGCAGAAGTAGCTGATTTTTATATTTATAAACTTGATTCTAAGGGTAATTTAGGTAAACAAGTTGATATTCGAGCACCTGTTGTACCTATTCCAACCGTTTCTGATTCCTTTGTTATTTATAATAATGGTGTCCTTACTTTTAATTCACCACTCAGTGCTGATGTATGGAATAAAATTCCAAATACTTTAAACAACAAAAACATTCCTATAAGTAGTAGTGATAACTTAACTATAAAAACAGGCAAAGCTTTTATAGTTCGAGCGGATGAAACTCAAACAGCGGAAGCGTCGTTTACTTTTAAACGTAAAATTGTTGGTGATACCCAAACTATTACTCTTAGCTTGGATTCGTTAGCTCGTGGTGCTGAAGATATCTCTTCACAACCAATTGAAGTTCAGCGTTATGTTGTTGGTTTATTTAATTCGTTAATGGATGATATTGCTCCGCAATCTTTTCGAGAACCACAAGTGAAAGACTCGAACGGGAATGAAGCGAAAAAAGGAGCTGATAAAGATACTGAGTCCATGAAAAGGATTAAAGAGGATCTTAAAGATCAGATCCGTGGAAAGTGATAAAACAGTTTAATTTTGTGAATATGAAAATTTATAACTTTCTAATTCACAATAACTTTAATTCATAGTGTGGCTTGAAATTTGTAGCTTTTATGACTCGATCTTAGCTATAAACTGATACACAGTTGCTATTTATGCTTAAAAAAGTAATAGCAAAATAGTAGCAATGAGTTTGAATTTAGGGAGCGCTTAGCTCCTTAATTATTTGTTGGCAAATTGATATAAGGTTATAAACATGAAAAAGTTGGATGAGCTTTATCGTGGTAAAGCAAAAACTGTTTACGCAACAGACAACCCTGAGTTATTAATATTGGAATTTCGTAATGATACTTCTGCTTTTGATGGTTTACGCATTGAGCAGTTAGATCGTAAAGGAATGGTCAATAATAAATTTAACTTTTTTATTATGACTAAACTACGTGACGCAGGTATACCAACTCAAGTTGAAGCCTTGTTGTCGGATAACGAAGTTTTAGTAAAAAAACTCGATATGGTACCTGTTGAATGCGTCGTTCGTAATCGTGCTGCAGGTTCTTTAGTTAAACGCTTAGGTGTTGAAGAAGGTAAAGTACTGAATCCTCCAACGTTTGAATTATTCCTAAAAAACGATGCACTGCATGACCCTATGGTCAACGAATCTCACTGTAAGGCTTTTGGCTGGGCGACAGATGAGCAATTAGCTACGATGAAAGAACTCAGCTTCAAAATTAACACTATTTTGACAGATATATTTGATAAAGCAGGTTTAATTTTAGTTGATTACAAACTTGAATTTGGGTTATTCAAAGGAGAAATCACTTTAGGTGATGAGTTTTCACCTGACGGTTGCCGTCTATGGGAAAAAGAGACATTGAAAAAAATGGATAAAGACCGTTTCCGACAAGGTTTAGGTGGGGTTATTGAAGCTTATGAAGAAGTGGCAACACGAATAGGTGTTCCGTTGTAATGTTTGCGCAGTTTGATATTTCTTTTTTTCTACTTTTAGGTCTCGCAGCACTGTGTTATTTAACTCATAATAACACAGTGACTTTTGCAGTACTCTTACTGCTAATGTTTAAACTTACACCGTTAGCGGCTTACTTTCCATTTTTAAATAAATATGGTTTAACTATTGGTATTGTGATCCTAACTGCTGCTATGATGGTTCCGTTAGCCGATGGTTCATTAAAAGTCGCTGATATTTTAAAATCATTCACGACATGGCAATCTCTCGTTGCCATCGCTGTAGGCATTTTAGTGTCATGGCTAGGTACTCGTGGCATATCGTTAATTGGTGCTCATCCTACCATTGTTAATGGTTTAATCATTGGCACACTTATAGGTGTGGCGTTTTTCAAAGGCGTTCCCGTTGGACCTCTCATTGCCGCTGGCATATTGTCACTGTTGATTGGTAAAAGTTAACTCATGTCATGCCTTAAAAGCACACGAACATTATGGGTGTTACAGGGTGAAGCAACACAATTATTCGAGCAACTTAATCACACCATAACGACAAATTTTGGCGATTGGATCACCGTTACCATTCAGCCAAATGTGCCTGACTTTTTGCCAAATACTTTATTACCTACTAAAACCAAACAGCTATTAGGGCAAGAGTATCTGCATGCAATATTTGATGCAACAATAGGATTTAATCTTGATGCATTTGCAATGTTAACGGGTACATTGGTTAAAGGCAGTCTGCTGATTTTATTATTACCGAAGCAACTTGAAACTTGGCAAGACCAAGATAGTTTACGCTGGAATGAAGCCAATACCCCCATTACTGTGCCGAATTTTGTAAATCATTTGCTAAAAACACTTGCTGAATTTGATATAGCAATTGAGCACACTGTCTTATCATCACACAGTAATCAGCCATTATCAACATTGTCGGACATCGACACGCAAGCTTACGATTTAACTCAGCAGCAAGTAACGTTACAAAAATTATTGAACAGTAAACAAAACATTAATGTCGTTATAGCTAAACGTGGTCGCGGTAAATCGGCTTTAGCAGGGTTATTTAGTCATAACAAGAACTGTATTGTGACTGCACCGAATAAAGCGGCACTCAATAGTTTTTTTGTCTTTGCTAACCCAAACACTCCGTTTTATGCGCCTGATGAGTTAATCGCTTGGCAACATAACGATTTTGCTGATTATTTAATTATTGATGAAGCTGCCATGATACCGCTTCCCATGCTTGAACAATTACTGTATTTAGCTAAGACTAAAAACAGTCGAGTATTACTCACTACTACTGTTGAAGGATACGAAGGTACGGGGCAGGGTTTTTTATTAAAATTGCTCGAAAATAGATCATATCAGTTTTTTTATCTTGATAACCCTATCCGTTGGCAAACGGGTGACAAATTAGAGTTATTTTGCGATCGGTTATTGTTAAATGGAATATTGGAAGAGAAAGAAAACCAAATATCAATTGATTCATCCATAAACTACTGTAAACTCGATCGACATAATATAAACGCATTAACAACGATCTTTTACCTTTTAAAAAGTGCTCATTATCAAACCACATTAGTCGATTTACGGCGCCTTTTTGATGCGCAAAATTTATCGGTTTGGCAAGCCACGGTCAATAATGACTTATCCCAAAATCATCCAATAACAACTCAACAGATCGCTGCGGCAATTACGTTAAATGAAGGCAATTTATCCGATTCACTCATTGAGCAAGTGTGGCAAGGTACGCGTCGTCCTAAGGGTAATTTAGTCGCGCAATCATTAGTCGCTCATGCAGGTGAAAAACTGGCAGCCAAATTACGCTCGGTACGCATCAATCGCATTGCGGTGATTAACTCATATCGTCGACAACATGTTGCTAAAAAACTGGTACAGACGATATACGATGAAGCGAATCACCAAAATATCGATTATTTATCGGTGAGCTTTGCGTACAGTCAGCCTAATTATCAATTTTGGATGGCATGTGGGTTTAATTTGGTGCACATTAGTAGTCATAAAGAGACCCGTAGCGGCAGTTATTCAGTTATGGCGATTAAACCTTTAACCCAGTTAGGACAGCAATTATCTGATCAATTGCAACAGAAACTTGTGCGCAATGCTTATTGGCTTAAAGATATTATCGAATTACCGTTTAACGACATGATTACTTTTGATGATAATCAATCCTTAACTGCACAAGACTGTAGTGAATTAGCTGGTTTTTGTGATTACTATCGTCCATTTGAAGCGACTTATCCTGCACTTTGTCGATTAAATCTTTATGCACATCAACATCAGCAATACTTAACATTACCGATCTTATCAGCCTTAATTGATAGCAAAAATAATCAGATGGATATAATTAATCGTTATCAATTAGCGGGAAAAAATGCGTTAATGCAAGCCCTCAAACACGAAGTTAAAACTTGGTTGGTAAATAATCAACGGACTTTAACACTAAAATAATGCAATAGTAAATAAAATAGCCAGTAAAGATGATTAAACGTTATTGAGCTTAGTAGGCGGTATGTTTAAAATATCGCACTGTTTATTTAAAACGATATATTAATGTATTACCAGTTTATGCCTACTTGAGGTATTGACTGACTTGTAAATAAAAAGGAACCAAATGTGACGTCTAATCAACTAGATAATAATACCCAACATCGACATTCCCATACGCAATCACGCCCGAAAAATCATCAAGCTAGAAATGGGTTTGAATATTTTTTTAAAGGTTGGTCGTTAGCTTTTAGTCCAGGTATTAAGAAATTTGTTTTTTTACCTTTACTTGCCAATATTGTATTAATGTCGGCGCTGTTTTATTGGTTTTTTACCGTTCTTAGTGGCATGGTCGATTGGGGATTGTCTTATGTACCAAGCTGGTTACAGTGGTTAGGATACATCATTGTATTTATTGTAATCCTAACGCTGGTGATTTTATTTTGTTATTTTTTCAGTACGGTGACTAACTTTATTGCTGCTCCTTTTAATGGAATATTAGCAGAACAAGTTGAAGCGCAATTAACAGGTATGCCTGCACCCGATACAACATGGATGAGCTTAATTAAAGATTTACCGCGAATATTAAATCGTGAGCTGCAAAAATTAGGTCATTATCTATTATGGGCTATTCCTATTTTACTTACCTATTTTATCCCCGTCATTGGACAAACGGTTACGCCAGTGGTATGGTTTTTATTTACCGCTTGGCAAATCAGCATTCAATATGCGGACTATCCATTTGATAACCACAAAATTAAGTTCCACCGTATGCGTGAACTTTTAAAGCAAAACAAAGTCGACAATCTGATGTTTGGTGGTTTAGTTAGCTTTTTTACTATGGTACCGTTGCTGAATTTGATTGTGATGCCTATTGCTGTCTGTGGTGCAACAGCTATGTGGGTAGATCGTTACCGTCATCAAGCTGTATTTGAAAGTACCAACCAAGATTTTCGGTAACGCTTAGTTTATTTGTTTGATTGATTTGATGATGGCCAATCGTCATCATCATCGCTGTAAGGTATGGGTTTTATCCCGTTCTTTTTTTCCAGATAATTTTTATAACTTAGCCGATTCAGTGCTTTAATGCCGTTGATAAAAATTCCAATTAAGATAATTAAAATAATCCACCAATAATCTTTAAGCCATGCCATATTATCTCCTTTTAGATAAGTGAAACGGGCTTAATTATGCCAGTAATAAAGTCTCTAAAATACGTCTATAGATTGCGGTTAAATTAATAATATCTTGGCAGTGGGCATTTTCGTTGACTTTATGGATAGTTTTGTTAACCACACCAAGCTCAATGACTTGGCAACCCATTTTAGCAATAAAACGCCCATCTGATGTCCCGCCACTGGTCGAGAGGCGGGTATCTGTTCCCGTAATATCCTTAATGGCATTGGCAGCGGCATTGGTTAGCTCGCCTTGTGGGGTTAAAAAAGGATGACCTGAAAGACGCCAATTTAAGGTATATTTTAGATTATGCTTTTGAAGAATTTGTTCAACACGTTCTTTAATTTGTGTTTCGGTAAGTTCACTGCTATAGCGAAAATTGAATTGAACACTCAGATCACCAGGTATTACATTTTCAGCCCCTGTTCCGCCGTTGATATTTGCGACTTGCATGGTGGTTTGTGGAAAATAGTCATTGCCATTATCCCAAATTGTGCTGACCAATTCATTTAAAGCAGGAGCAAAGCGATGCACTGGGTTATCTGCTAGATGAGGATAAGCAACATGACCTTGCACACCATGCACGACTAAATTTGCAGTTAATGATCCACGGCGTCCATTTTTAATTTGATCACCAAGTAAGGTATCGCTTGAAGGTTCGCCAACAATACAATAATCAATGCGTTCATGGCGTTTGATTAATAAATCGACTACTTTAACGGTGCCATCGCTTGCGTCAGCTTCTTCATCAGACGTTAATAAAAAAGCCACACAGCCATGATGATCCGGATTGCTTTTAATAAAATCTTCTGCTGCACATACCATAGCCGCGACGCCACTTTTCATGTCCGCTGCACCTCGACCGTACAGTACACCATTTTCATCAATGGTAGGCGTAAAAGGCGGATAAAGCCATTTAGTTTCATCACCTGCGGGCACTACGTCGGTATGACCTGCAAACATCAGTGTTTTACTTTTACGATCACCATGAAAAGCCCACAAATTTTTGGTTTGCCCAATATTGATTTCTTCAATGGTAAATCCAATTTTTTTTAAACGTTCGATAATTATGTTTTGACAGTTTTTATCGTCAGGACTTATCGATTTTTCAGCAATAAGCGCAGTAGTCAGCGCAATAACAGGTTCATTCATCATAGTTTTGTTCTTATTTTGATTGCGATATAAATTGTGAATAACTTTCGTCAGAAAATCCTAACAAAGCACGCTTACCATCGATCAGTAAAGGACGTTTTAAAATGGATGGATTGTCTAACATAATTTTTTTGGCGGATTGTGCATTATTGATTTGGGCACGAACCTGCTCATCTAATTTGCGCCATGTTGTACCGCGCGTATTAAGTAAACTTTGCCAATCTACTAATTGTAAAAAAGTGTCGAGCAGGTCAGCCGATAATCCATCGGTTTTATAATTATGAAACTGATATTGAACTTGATGATCATCAAGCCAAGTAAACGCTTTTTTCATTGTGTTGCAGTTTTTAATACCATAGATGATATACATAATTGGGGGGATCCATTTCTTTAATATATTAAAAGATTATAACAGCTATAAGTTATTATCAGCAATTAGGATGATTAATGAGAGTATCCGTTCTGATTTTGTTTTATTATACTTAATAAGATTAACGGGTGATAATTGCACCAACCTTAAAAAAGAGGTTAAAATAGTTTTTTCTGAAGATAGTCTGCATTTTTATTCAAAAATAATTGAAAATTTTCTAATTACCCCCATTATTTGACCATTCTTTCCATTTTTTACATGAAAATCTGTTTTTTTCTACATTAATGTGTATTAATATTGCGAATCGTTCGCATTTTAATTTGTGCGATAAAAAATAAATAAGCTAAATAAACGTAGGAAGTATGATGTCATCTTTAACTCTTAACCACTTGCCGATAGGGCGTGAGGCGGTTATTTCTAGATTTTTACCTAAATCGTTACCTTATCGTCGTAAATTACTGGCTATGGGCATTACACCGGGTTGTAAAGTCGAGGTAGTACGGACTGCGCCACTTGGTGACCCCATTGAGATTAATATGCGTGGATTTTTATTATGCTTACGCCGCCAAGAAGCTTCTTTTATCGAAGTGTTAGAGGTCGGAGTATGAAGATCGCGCTAATTGGTAATCCAAATTGTGGCAAAACAACATTATTTAATTTGTTGACCGGTGCCAAACAAAGAGTGGGTAATTGGCCCGGCGTTACTGTCGAACGTAAAACGGGTCTGTTTGCCTATAATCAGAAGCAATACGATATTGTCGATTTGCCGGGAACCTATTCAATTGAATCCGATCCCTTATGCGTGTCGCAAGATGAGTTAATTGCAAGACAGTTTGTTTTGAGTGAAGATGATTGCATGATAGTCAATATTATTGATGCGACAAATTTGCAACGCAGTTTATATTTGACCTGTCAATTAGTTGATTTGCAATTGCCTATGATCGTTGTGCTTAATATGATGGATGCGGTTAAAGCAATGGGTGAACAGATTAATGTTGCAAAGTTATCTAAATTGCTGGGTTGTCCAGTGGTGGCGATATCATCAAGTAAAAAAATAGGATTGCAAGCACTGTATCAGCAAATTGAAGCGATGACAGTATCTTCCCAAGTAGCTAATCCTTCAATCAATTTGTTGGGGGATGAACAGCAAGCTACTATTGATAGATATATTAATGAATTACCTGAAGACAGTGAACTACGTCGATTTAACCCATGGCAGTTGCAAGATGTGTTATTAGATGATTCACACTACAATTTGACCCAACTTGAGAGTGAAAAGCTAACAGCTTGTCGTCTGTCACTTTCAGCATGGTGCGATAACGAAATTGATGTAGCGCTAGCATCTGCGCGCTATGATACGATTGATGCGATTTGTAAAACGGTCATTGACAAGCCTCGTGAATTAAATGTTCGCTTTTCTGATATGCTTGACAAAATTACTTTAGGACGCATTACAGGTATTCCATTGTTTTTGTTAACAATGTATATCATGTTCATGTTGTCGATTAATTTTGGATCAGTATTTGTTGATTTTTTTGATGGATTATGTGGCACGTTGTTTGTGGATGGTACAGCACATGTACTGCAAACCATACAGGCTCCTAACTGGCTTATCGCCATTTTGGCCAATGGTATCGGACGCGGTATTCAAACTGTTTCAACTTTTATACCTGTAATTGGGGCAATGTTTTTCTGTATGTCATTTTTAGAAGATTCGGGTTATTTGGCAAGGGCAGCAGTTGTTGTCGATCGTGGTATGCGCTGTATCGGTTTGCCGGGTAAGGCATTTGTACCTATGTTAGTCGGTTTTGGTTGTGGCGTACCAGCTATTATGGGAACGCGTACATTAGAAAGCACGCGCGATCGCATTATGTCAATCTGTATGATTCCATTTATGTCATGCGGAGCAAGATTGCCAGTATATGCGTTGTTTGCGGTTATCTTCGCACCTAGACATGCTTCATTTATTGTTTTTAGTTTGTATATGTTAGGTGTCGCAGTGGCAATTATCACAGGATTTGTGCTTAAATTTACTTTATTAAAAGGTTCGATTACGCCGTTTATTATGGAAATGCCCGTATATCGAATTCCTACTTTAAGCAGTTTGCTCAGTTTAACTTGGCAACGTTTGAAAAATTTCATTTTCAAAGCAGGAAAAGCCATTATAATCATGGTAACTGTATTGAGTTTGCTTAACTCATGGGGACGAGATGGAACATTTGGACATGAAGATTCACAAGATTCCATGCTATCTGTAGTTAGCCAAAAGATTACACCAGTATTTGCCCCAATGGGTATTAATCAACAAAATTGGCCTGCTACAGTTGGTATTTTTACGGGTATTTTTGCCAAAGAATCGGTTATTGCCACCTTAAATTCGCTTTATTCTATGGATGAAACGGATACCACACAACAGGCTGAATCATTTAATTTGTCGCAAGGGATTTTAGATGCACTTAAAACGATTCCTAAAAATCTAGTTGATTTGTCTGATGCTGTTTTAGATCCTTTGGGGTTATCTACTGTTAATGATGATATTGACTCATTACAATCCGATTTAGCAGTGGATTCGTCAGCAGTATCACAAATAAAAAATTCCTTTATGACGCCATCGGTCGCCATAGCTTATTTGATTTTTATATTACTTTATACTCCCTGTGCTGCAGCTTTAGGGGCGGTATATCGTGAAGCAGGTATAAGATGGATGATATTTGTTGGCATTTGGACTTTTATCATTGGTTGGTTATCTGCAACAATTTACTATCAAACAACTTTGATTGGACATTCACAATCGGCAGTTTGGTGGCTTTTGGGATGTGGGGCATTTATGCTAATTATGATTATCACTATGCGGATATTAGGACGATATTCCATTTTTAATCAAACAACCGTCAGTTCATCTAACTCTAAAAATTCATCCTGCTGTTATTAAATAGCAGATCCTTAAAACATCTTATTTATAAACCATTCAATCATAAATTAAGGAGAAGATGCAGGACATAACCCTGCATCTTTTATTATTATGCTAGTAACTTCAATTCGAGATTATGTGCAATTAAAAAATCGTGCCGAGTTGCAAGACATTGCCCGACATTTTCGTATACCTAACAGTGCCACAGCACAAATGTTGGATTTTTGGATTAAAAAAGGAAGCATTCAGCGAATTATCATGGGGGATAATCAAACCGCATGCACACCTAATCAATGCAAAACCTGTGCAGGTTGTAATGTCACTCAGCAAATAGTTTATGTTTGGTTAAATAAATAAATCATATCTTTTTAAAATGATTCTGTTCAAATGTCTTTACAATCAACCTTTGATTAAATAATGTAAAAATTTTTACTATAGATACTGTGTTTAGGTAGTGATTTTTGTAATTAATAGTATAAGTTATTGCTATATTTTCTTAAAAAATATTTTATTTTCGAGACTTTCATCACATAATTGAATTAATTTATATTTAAAAATTATCAAATGATATTAATATGAACCTATGTTCATTTTTTGAATTAAATTGAGGTAAAATAATATGAAACCAATAGCCATTGGTGTTGATGATGCCGCTTTTGAATTTAGAAATAATATAGTTGATTATTTGACTAAATAAAGGATTGAAATTGTTGATTATAGTAGTGACAAATAGATAAAAAACGCTTTTTTGTTCTGATATTGCAAAAGACGTAGTCTGTTCTATCAAAGCAGGTATGCAGAGCAAGGTATCTTGATTTGTGGGACAGGTATCGGTGTTGCCATTGCTGCCAATAAAATAAGTTACCCGGTATTCGTGCAGCTTAATGTCACGATATATTTTCGGCTGATCGTGCCAGAAAGAGCAATAATGGTCAAATTATGACAATGGGTGCTAGAGTAATTGGCCTTGAGCTAACTAAAAAACTTGTGCAATCATGGTCAAATTCTGAATTTGAAGGTGGTGGATTGACGACTAAAGTTGAGCGTATCAACCATTATGATCAGCTCTATAGTAAATAATCACTATTAGTTAGAATTTTTTTGGTTAAAAGCAGATTAAATTTGCAAACAATGAGAACATTTCGATATTTAATTTTACCTTATATTTGTCTGTTTTTTAATCTATTATGTGTGCGAAATAGCAATAGGGCACTGTCGTTTTATTTTTGAATAAATGCTATTATATTTTTATTAAACTAAAAGCTGTAGAGGATAAAAGAAGTATGAGTCAATTAGATGAATTTAAAAAATTTACTGTAGTTGTTGCCGATACTGGAGATATCGATTCAATTAAACAATTTTCCCCTGAAGATGCCACTACCAACCCATCCCTTGTACTGAAAGCAGCTCAACTTCCTCAGTATCGCTATCTAATCGATTCTGCTGTAGAAACCGCTAAAAAACTGGGTGGGAGTAAAGAACAACAATTAGTTAATGCGTGTGATCAAGTCGCTGTTAATATTGGTGCTGAAATTTTAAAATTTGTTCCTGGTCGTATCTCGACAGAAGTGGATGCCCGTTTATCATTTGACACACAAGGTTGTATAGACAAAGCACGTCGTATTATTGAACTTTACCAAGCAAAAGGTATCGATAAATCACGTATCTTAATTAAAATCGCTTCTACGTGGGAAGGGATTAAAGCAGCAGAAATTCTTGAAAAAGAGGGAATTAACTGTAATTTGACATTACTTTTCTCATTTGCACAAGCAAGAGCATGTGCTGAAGTAAATGCCTTTTTAATTTCACCGTTTGTTGGCCGTATCTATGATTGGTATCAAGCTAAAAAACCAATCGATCCATATGTTGCAGACGAAGATCCTGGTGTAGTTTCGGTTCGTAATATCTTCAATTATTACAAACAACATGGTTATAAAACGATTGTGATGGGCGCAAGTTTCCGTAAAGTTGATCAAATTTTAGCATTAGCGGGTTGTGACCGTCTAACCATTGCACCGAGTTTGCTTGCTGAAATGCAACAATCAACAGCTCCTGTAACACAAAAACTTAATCCAAATCAACCGGTAGTCGATCGCCCAGTACCGATGACCGAGGCTGAATTTAGATGGCAACACAATAGTGATGCCATGGCAGTTGAAAAACTTGCTGAAGGTATCCGTGCTTTTGCTGTTGACCAAGGCAAATTAGAAGATATGCTTAGTGCATTACTTTAAACATATAGAATACAATGGGGAGCTAGCTCCCCATTTTTACATTATTTAATTCGATTTGATTAACAAATTTGGCAGGTGACAGCATTTGTTGCTAAGAATAGTAACTTGCTAGATTAGGAATTTTTAATTAAAAATATTTTGGAGATTACAACATGAATGCAACGACTTTATCTCACCGCGAACTAGCGAATGCGATAAGAGCATTAAGTATGGATGGTGTGCAAAAAGCTAAATCTGGTCATCCAGGTGCACCAATGGGTATGGCCGATATGGCGGAAGTACTTTGGCGTGGATTTTTAAAACATAATCCTACTAACCCTAATTGGGCGGATCGCGATCGTTTTGTATTATCAAATGGCCATGCATCTATGTTGATTTATAGCTTGCTGCATTTAACTGGCTACAATGTCACGATTGATGATCTTAAAAATTTTCGTCAATTGCATTCAAAAACTGCAGGTCACCCTGAATATGGTTATGTTCCGGGTGTTGAAACAACAACAGGCCCGTTAGGACAAGGTATTGCTAATGCTGTAGGTATGGCTATTGCTGAAAGAACATTAGCTGCGCAATTTAATAAATCAGGCCATACCATTGTTGACCATCATACTTATGTATTTATGGGTGATGGTTGTATGATGGAAGGTATTTCACACGAAGTATGTTCATTAGCAGGTACTCTTAAATTAGGCAAGCTTATTGCATTTTATGATGAAAATGGTATTTCAATTGATGGTGAAATTGATGGTTGGTTTACTGATGATACGGCAAAACGCTTCGAAGCTTATGGTTGGCATGTAATTCGTGGCATTGATGGTCATGATGCTAAAGCTTTAAAAGAAGCCATTGAACAAGCACAAGCAGTAACCGATAAACCGTCATTGTTAATGTGTAAAACAATTATTGGTTTTGGTTCACCAAATAAAGCGGGTAGCCACGAAAGTCATGGCGCGCCTTTAGGTGATGCTGAAATCGAAGCAACACGTAAGGAACTTGGTTGGAATTATCCTGCCTTTGAAATTCCAAAAGAATATTATGATGCTTGGGATGCAAAAGCCAAAGGTAAACACGTTGAAGATGAGTGGAATGCACGTTTTGACGCATATGCTAAAGCTTATCCTGATTTGGCTCAGGAATTTAAACGTCGAGTAAGTGGCGATCTACCTGCTAATTGGCAACAAGTAGCAAAAGATTTTGTGAATAAACTACAAGCAAATCCAGCAACAATTGCAACACGTAAAGCATCACAAAATGCGATTGAAGCGTTTGCTCCTACCTTACCTGAATTTTTAGGTGGCTCTGCCGACTTAGCACCAAGTAATTTAACCATGTGGTCAGGTTCAAAAGAGATTTTAGCCAACCCAAATGGTAATTATATCCACTATGGTGTACGTGAATTTGGTATGTCAGCGATCATGAATGGTATCGCATTACATGGCGGCTTTATTCCTTATGGTGCAACATTCCTAATGTTCATGGAATACGCACGTAATGCTATCCGTATGGCTGCGTTAATGAAGATTCGTTCATTATTCGTTTATACTCATGATTCTATTGGTTTAGGTGAAGATGGACCAACACATCAACCTGTTGAACAAATGGCAAGTTTACGTGTTACACCAAATGTCAGTACTTGGCGTCCATGTGACCAAGTTGAATCAGCTATCGCTTGGCAATATGCGATAGAACGCAAAGATGGTCCAACAGCGCTAATCTTCTCAAGACAAAATCTTAAACAACAAGAACGTAGTGCTGAGCAATTAGCTAATGTTTATCGTGGTGGTTATATTCTTAATGATTGTACTGGCACACCAGAACTAATTATCATTGCTACTGGATCGGAAGTTGAACTTGCTGTTGAGGCATATCATAAACTTACCGAAGCTGGTAAAAAAGTAAGAGTTGTCTCAATGCCATCGACAGATGCATTTGATAAACAAGATGCAACTTATAAAGAATCTGTATTACCATCTTCAGTGACGGCTCGCTTAGCGATCGAAGCAGGTATCAGTGATTATTGGTATAAATATGTTGGTCTTAACGGTAAAGTTGTTGGTATGACAACATTTGGTGAGTCAGGTCCAGCCGATCAACTATTTAAAGAATTCGGTTTTACTATTGATAATGTCTTAAATCAGGCGAAAAGTTTATTGAAATAAATTATAGTCTGATTAACAGAATAAAACTTCGCTAATAACTTTAGCGAAGTTTTTTATGCTTATTTTATGTTCTTTAGAAAATTCAATCCTATTCCTGAAAATCCATTTATATATTAACTAGAAATTAAACTAGATGTATTTCCAAAATTGAATATTGGAGATAACATTTGTTTTGATTTAAGTTGATTGGTTATTTATTGATTTTTTTGTGATTTTGTTATTTTTAATTAAATTTAAAAACCATCACTAGTAATTTAGTGATGGTATGATGTTTTTAGTCAAAAAATTAAATCTTTTAATATGGATTAGGATCTTTTTTCAAATCATTAAATGGAAATAACTTATTATTCCAATCTTTAATTTGAATATTTTTTTGTTCAGATATATCAATTAAATTCATTTTAATGCAATTAATTGATAAAATGTAGAATTATATTAATAATTTTATTTTAATCAACTTATATTTATTTTAAATGAAGATAAATATATTGGATTATTTGTTATGCTATGCATTAGAATTATTGCACTAAGCAGTTAAAAATCATCAATGTGCAAAAAGAGGTTAAGCTGTAAGTAATACCGTTTAAATAACAAACAAACCATATAGCTAGAAACAATGTACCTTAATAATTTATAGTACCAATAAAATGCCTTAAATATTTTTAGGTATGAATTTTGTAACATATATAAAGAATAACTCATATGGACCAACTGTCGTATGGGATTGTGAGCGAGTTAAATAACAGATATTCATGAAGAAAAACAATGAAATTCCAGTTTCGTGTAATTTACTATCATGGGTTAATGTTCCCACTTTTGATGGAATAGTAGGGCGTCCATAACGATTAAAGGATTAACATATTTTGTATAATTGAAACAAAAACTATATTAATCCTTTTCATGTTATATATTATCTTGAAGATTTATTTAAAATTACTTCTTTGGGTTGTTTTTGAATGTAGATCATTCTAGCAATAAGTAAAAATGCAGCAACCGCCAGTCCTAATATAATTCCTATCCAAAAACCTGCAGCACCTATTGGCTGCATAATTAAATCAGTTAATCCTAAAATGTATCCAACTGGTAGACCAACGCCCCAATAAGAGATAAGCGTGATGTAAAAAATACTTTTCGTATCTTTGTAACCACGTAATACGTTACTTGCTACAACTTGAAGATAATCAGAGGTTTGATAGATAGCGAGTAAAATGATCAGTTGCAAGCAAATAGTAATAACATCTACTTCTTCTGTGAATATATGAATAATTGGCGTTCTAAAAATAACCAGAACTAATGCCACTATCACGGCAATCATTAACGATATCGCCAAACTAATATAAGCTGTTTGTTTTGCTAATGATGTTTTTTTATTACCGAGTAAAAAACCTACACGGATACTTGATGCTACACCTAACGATAATGGTATTGCAAACGTTAAACTACTGATAGTAAAGATAATTTGATGTGCAGCAACAGTGACTTGACCAAGTGGAGCAATCAGTAAAGCTATCACAGCAAACAAGCTCATTTCGAAAAAATAGGCTAGTGCCAGAGGCATACCTAGGACAACGATATTTTTGATTACACTAAAATCAACCCATTTGGTCAATTGTGTTTCACGAATATCACGTTGACTTGCAGTAGTTAAGGTATAAAAGCGGATTAATCCAAACATTAGCCAAAAAATGATGGCAGCAGTAATGCCACAACCAACACCACCAAATGCAGGTAATCCTAACTTGCCATAAATTAAAACATAGTTAATTGGAATATTAGCAAGTAACGCTATAAATATGATTACCATAGCTGGTTTAGTATTGGATAACCCCTCACATTGATTGCGATAAACTAAAAACAGCAAGAATGCAGGTACTCCCCACATGATTGCTCGTAAAAATTTTACGGCCACGTCCATCATTTCGGGATCAATAGGGTGATCTACGGAACTTCTTAGACCGATTATTTGGTCTGAATGATATAAAATCAACATTATCAACACAGATAAAAATAGGGCGATCACTACACCTTGACGTGTGTGATTCGCAACTTGGTCTCGTTTAGCTGCACCATTTAAGTTGGCAATGATGGGGGTTAAAACGGTTAATAGTCCTTGACCAAACAAAACTGTTGGTAACCAAATTGATACGGCGATTGCAACACCAGATAATGCCGTTTTACTGTAATGTCCTGCCATAATGGTGTCAACAAAAGTGATGGCTGTTTGTGATACTTGTGCAATAAGTACTGGTACAGCCAATTTACCAAGATTTTTTATTTCATGTTTATAATGTTGTTTCATGATTTATTACCGTTTAACCGTTCCCCATAAGTCATATTCATCAGAATGCTCAATAATGACTTGAACAATGTCCCCGACGTTGACATCTTTTTCTTCATTTAAATATACAACACCATCAATTTCAGGCGCATCAGCCATACTACGACCTATTGCACCTTCTTCATCAACTTCATCAATAATAACCGCTAAGGTTTTACCTATTTTAGCTTGTAATTTTTGCATTGATATCTTTTGCTGCAACTGCATAAACCTATCAAATCGTTGTTGTTTGATTTCGTCTGGAACTTGGTTAGCTAATTCATTCGCTGCTGCACCTTCAACAGGGCTATAAGGAAAGCAACCAACGCGATCTAATTGCGCTTTTTCTAAAAAGTCGAGTAATAATTCAAAATCTTGTTCAGTTTCGCCGGGATAACCAACGATAAACGTTGAACGCAGAGTGATTTCCGGGCAAATTTCACGCCAATGATGAATTCGTTCAAGTGTTTTTTCAATTGTCCCAGGACGTTTCATTGATTTTAAAACCGTTGGGCTGGCATGTTGTAATGGGACATCTAAATAAGGTAAGATTTTTCCTTCCGCCATCAATGGAATTAAATCATCAACACTCGGATATGGGTACATATAATGTAATCTCACCCAAATACCAAGACTAGATAATTGTTCACAGAGTGTTTGGATATTGGTTTTTAAAGGCATACCATTCCAAAAGTTGGTGCGGTTTTTGATGTCAATACCATAAGCTGAAGTATCTTGAGCAATGACTAAAAGTTCTTTTACTCCGCTGTCAACTAATCGTTTTGCTTCATCAAGTACATTACCAATAGGACGACTGACCATCTCACCACGTAAAGAAGGGATGATGCAAAATGTGCAGCTATGATTACAACCTTCTGAAATCTTTAAGTATGCATAATGCTTAGGCGTTAACTTTACCCCTTGCTCGGGTACTAAGCTGGTAAATGGGTTATATGCAGGTTTTGGAGCATATTTATTTACATGACTTAGCACCGCTTCGTAACTATGGGGGCCAGAAATTTCAAGTACTTTTGGGTGTACACTTCGGATCTGATCTTCTTTAGCGCCAAGACAACCGGTAACAATCACTTTACCATTTTCATCAAGTGCTTCACCAATGGCTTCAAGCGATTCTTGTACCGCACTGTCAATAAATCCACAAGTGTTAACAATTACCAAATCAGCATTTTCATAAGTAGGTACCACTTGATAACCTTGGGTACGCAGTTCAGTTAATATTCGCTCTGAGTCAACCAAATTTTTAGGACAACCGAGGCTCACAAATCCAATTGTTGGGGATGATATATTCATAGTATTTTTAATAATTTTAAAATTTATAGAGGTATTTATCGAGAATTTAAAAGTTTGTCAATTTAGATTTAGACAATAGGCGAGCATTCTAACATATTTAAATTGATGCTAATAAAAATTTTTAGGGTGTTATGATTTATATAAAATAAAATTATAAAAGCCCTATATCAAACATGACTGTTGATTATAGAAGGTAAATTATAATTTATCTTTAATAGGAACTGATGGATCAGTCTCGTTAATTGTTGTTTAGGTAAATAATCTACGTCAAATAAATTCGATACACTATTTTATAACGGTTTATAATATTGTAATTAGAGAGCACTATAAACTTGTTCTTTTTGAACTACATTTATTAAATGTGTCATCTTAAAAATTTAAAAGTAGCATATTGGAATCGTATTTTTAAGATTTTAAAAAAGGACTACTTAAAAGTTGAAGTATTGATAAGAGCAAAAGGATTATTCTTAAATAATAAATTTATTCATGTTAAATAGATAGATTATTTTCATACATTAATTATTGGTTCAATAATAAAATCTAAATTTTTGGCATGCCATCATTTAAGTATCAAATAATCCATCATTATACAGCAATTTTTGGTACTGTTTTCAGTAAACCCAAAGTTGAGCAGCATTGATAGCTTTACAATGTATTTTAAAACTCTAGAATACTAAGAACAGTGATAAAAACAATTAAGATACCTATATAATAAAAAAACCCTTACTAACAGCATAAGGGCAAATAGGAAGTTAAACAATTAACAATAACAATATTATTTTAGACCATTAATTACTTCATCAATTTGACGATCTAAACTTTCTGCACCACCACCAGATAAGTACCAAAGATCTGGTGTTAGATAAACCACTTGAGTATTGCTTGCAGCTAATATTTTTGCATCAAAAAAGTCTTCTTTCATAGCCGTTTGACCAATTGCTTTACTACGATCAACGACATAAATAATGTCAGGTTTAACATCACTGACGTAATTATTGTCAATAAAAGTTGGTTTTGGTCTTTCACCATTATTTATTGGTTGAATAAAAAATGGAACGGCACGTTTTACTTTTAAAACATCATGGATTAACGCTGCACTTGAACTTGCATTAATTAAAATCATTTTACCATCATTATGGATTGCAACAATTGCTTTTTTAGGACTCGATTGAGCAACAGATTGGGAATTATTTATTTTTACATCAAGGGCTTGAATTAATGTACTTGCGGTTTTTTCAGTGCCAGTGATATCTGCTAATAGATTGATATGCTTCTTAGTTGATTCAAGGTAGTTTTTTGCATCAACGCTTAAATTAATTACAGGTGCAATTTTAGATAGCTCTTGAGTTTTACTGGCTTGACGACCATCAATAATAATCAGTTGTGGTTTAGCTTGTTTGATTGCATCTATACTCGGTTCTTTCATATTACCGGTGTCAGCAATGTTTGCATTTTTATACTGCTCAAGATAAGAAGGTAGAACAGAAAGAGGCGCCCCTATAACAATTGAACCTTTACCTAAAGCATCTAAAGTATCTAGTGCACCATAGTTCATCACGACAACTTTACTTGGTGATTTAGGTACTACAACTGATTGATTATTGTCTGTAGTTACTGTCATTGAAGATTGACAACCTGCTAATCCTAAGACAAGTGCAGCTAATGTGCTTAATAGTAATTTTTTTTTGATTTTCATATAGGTTCCTTTGTTTACAACGCAAATGATAACTATTATTGTTTAAAGTGTATAAATTGTCTAGTAATAAATAATTTTTAGAAAAGATATTGATAACTATTCTCATATAGTATATTGTACGTCCGGATTGAGGTTGAAAATATCAATATAAATAATAGGGTTATACAAATGAATACTAAGTTTAAATTGGCAACACATGTCATTAACACTAGTCTTTTATTATCATTGTCTAGCATAGCTATGGCTGCAAGCGATAAAGACATTGATACCATGGTGGTGACAGCATCAGGATTTTCACAACAAATTAAAGAAGCTCCAGCAACAATTTCAGTGATCACACCAGAAGAAATTAGCAAAAAATCTTATCGTGATGTAACTGACGCACTCAAAGATATACCAGGTGTTACTATAACTGGTGGTGGTGATTCGACCGATATTAGTATTCGTGGTATGGATGCCAAATACACTTTATTATTAATTGATGGTAAAAAAGTCAGCACCCGTGAAACCAGACCTAATAGTGATAATTCAGGTTTTGAGCAAGGGTGGTTACCACCGTTAACGGTTATCGAACGAATTGAGGTTGTCCGTGGACCTATGTCTTCTTTATATGGTTCAGATGCTATGGGTGGGGTCGTTAATATTATCACTAAAAAAGTGTCTAACGAATGGCACGGAGGTTTACGTATTGAGTCAGTTATTCCTTACCGTTCAGATGAAAAAAATACCTATATTGGTAGTTTTTCCACAATGGGACCCATTATTGATGATATTTTAGGAATTCAATTATATGGTCAATATACCAAACGCCATGAAGATGAATTCTTAAATGGTCATTCCGCACAAAAATTACGTAGCCTAAATGGTAAAATATCGCTTAATGCAACTGAAACCCAAACATTTGATCTCGACTTTGGGCGATCTTTACAAAATAGTAATGCTACAGGAGGAAAAACAAGACCAGTTAATCGTGGCGATTTCAACCGAGATAACCGTCGCAACTCTTTTGCTTTGACTCATAATGGTTTGTTTGGTGATGTCTCAACGACATCTTTTATTGCTCATGAAAGCAATAATAATCCAGAAAGAAAAATGAAAATTCGCAATACTAATGTTGACTCTCGTGTGACCATCCCTTTCTCAATTAATATATTAACCGCTGGTGGAGAATATACTTATCAAGAACTTCATGATGGTGGTAATCAGTTAAATACAAACTTAACAAAAATTGATCGTTGGAGTTATGCGTTGTTTGCAGATAACGAGATGAGAATCGTTGATAATTGGAGTATCACTGCTGGCGTACGTTATAATAGAGATGAAAATTATGGACATAACTGGAATCCAAAAATTTATAGTGTTTGGAATATTGATGATAACTTTACTTTAAAAGGTGGCTATTCAACTGGATTTGCAACACCACAACTACGCCAAGTTGTCTCTGACTGGGGACAAGTTACAGGTGGATCAGGAACAGGTAATAGAGGGATGATAATGGGAAATCCAAATTTAAAACCTGAAAAAACGAATTCATTTGAAATTGGTGTTGGTTATACCAATGAATATGGTGTTGATGCATCTGTAACAGCTTTTTATACCAAATATAAAGATAAAATCCAATCTTATTATATTTGCCGAGGTGAAGCTGGATCTAGAAATTGCCAGATCAATGGATATCGTGAAAAATTTGATTTTGTTCAGGGGCGTGAGAATGTGGATAAAGCAGATCTTAAAGGCTTAGAGCTATCATTTAAAACACCATTATTTACTGATTTCTTGTTAAGTTCTAACTACTCTTGGAATAAATCAGAACAAAAAACAGGAAATAATAAGGGGAGACCTTTAAACCGTACACCAAAGCAAAAATTCAATACCCAACTTGATTGGTATGTTGCTCAAGACTGGGATTTATGGACTAAAGTTGCTTATTATGGCGTTGAAAGTACAACGGATCGTAGTGGTAAGAAAATTGAATATCCAGGCTATACTTTCTGGGATGTGGGGGCATCTTTCCAAATAAATAAAAATGCTAAGATTTATGGTGGGGTTTATAACTTATTTGACAAAGATGTTTCAAACGCTGACTTTGGTAAAACTCTAGAAGGCCGACGCTACTTTGTAGGTACTGAGATTAACTTCTAAATAAATTGAACTAATAAATATTTTTCTGTGAAAAAAGATGGCTGTTAAAACAGCCATCTTTTATTTATAGTAATCTAACTATTTACACCCTAAATATAAAAGTCACTTGTTGAACCTGCCATAACGTAACCTAGTGCAATATCACATAGCATTTTTTTATTATTCAAAAAAATCACTATTCTATATTTTATTGTTTTCTATTTTTTAATTACATGAAAAATATAAACTTATTGGTAGGATCTAATATTAATCACCATTAATTTTAATTAATCAAATAAAAACATATTGTTATAGATTGTAATTTTAATAAAAAATAACCTAAAAAATCGGTAGAAATTTGACGGTCAATATTTTAATTATAAAACAGTATGTTATAATTGGGGAGTTCCCTGTATGCACAGGGATAAACCGTTCATCTACAACTCGACAGGAAATACATGGAGGAGTTCCCTGTATGCACAGGGATAAACCGTTCATGAACATCACCGATCAAATCGATGTCGTGAGTTCCCTGTATGCACAGGGATAAACCGTCGGAATCTCTAGGAGACGCTGTTGCTCCATTGTGTTCCCTGTACACACAGGGATAAATCGGCGGGGCGTCAATATTACATAGCATTTTTTGCTATTCAAAAAAATCACAATTCTACATTTTATTGTTTTCTATTTTTTTAATTGTATGAAAAATATAAATTTATCGGTAGAATCCCGTAGAATCTAATTTTAACTTACATTAATTTTAATTAATTAAATAAAAACATAGTGTTATAGAATGTGATTTTAATGAAAAATATCCAAAAAAATCGGTAGAAATTTGCCAGTCAATATTTTAATTATAAAACAGTATGTTATAATTAGGGTGTTCCCTGTATACACAGGGATAAACCGGAGAAATAGAACCGTTCCAATTACAAAAGATCGTGTTCCCTGTATACACAGGGATAAACCGCCTATTTTTAGATCTCGTTCTGACAACTCAGCGTGTTCCCTGTATACACAGGGATAAACCGTTTGTAATGAAAATATAAAAAAATGATTAGCGGCGTTCCCTGTATGCACAGGGATAAAATACAAAACTACTACAAACCGCTCGCGTGGCGGTTTTTCATTGCCAAACTTTATCAAATAACATACCATTGCAAAAAAACATAAAGAATAAGGAAATGGTATGGAAAAGATTTTTTATTGTTTGCTGTTATTCCCATTTTTTGTATTTGCTGATGATTTCTATAATTGTAAATATGCAATGGGTACTGAAACAGAAGAAAATCTAAACTATTTGGCGAATGGAACTGTTCGGGTAACCAATGATAGATTTGTTGCTAAAGATTTAACACACAAGGAGCATAAATCGCCTAAATTTACAGAATTTACAGAATTTGCAGATAATTTATCTATTGCAGAGGACTCAGAGAAAGTATATGTTCTTGCAAATGATAGAACAAAGTATGTGATTACGACTAAAATAGGTAATCTTGTTTTTAAATGGGGTAATTGTACTCTTGATTTATCTATTGACTTCGAGAATGAAAAATTTGGTAACAAACCAGTAAATTTTTTTCCTAAGATAAAATCGTATTTTCGGGACGTATTGAAAGATCCTGATTCTGCAAAATATTCTAACATTTCTAAACCTCAGAAAGATTTCATAATTGAATATGGGGAGGTTGTCACCGGATATTCGGTCTGCCTATATGTCAATGCTAAAAATTCATTTGGCAGTTACACAGGAAAAAAATTATATTGGGCTTTCTTAAAAGACAATAAATTATTAAGAGTAAATGATGCGCAAGATTCAATAGTAATAACCCGATGGCATAATATTAGTTGTAGCTATTAAAAATATTGTTTTTTAGCATAAAGTATCAAATCAATTCAACCCTCTAATGAGGGTTTTTTATTGCCAAAATCTATTAAATAAAATAATATTGTAAATAAATGTAAAGATTAAGGAAATGGTATGAAGAAAATTTTGTTTTGCTTGTTGTTTGTCCCCTTTTTTGTTTTTTGCGGCTCAGTAAAAACCGGTAACTGGATAGTTGATATCAATGAAGACCCTATTACTGATGAGAAAACAGTTAGAATCTTCACGATTGATAAAACAAAATTGAATAATGAAACTGCTACGTTTTTATTTACTTGTAATTCAGTTAGCCTCTTATCATTTGATATAAATGATTTACCAAAAATAAACGAGAGAGGAAATTCAACAAAAGTCGTATTAAGAGTGGACAAAAAAACTCCATTTGAAATGGATTGGACTAAAAAAGAGATAGGATATGAATTTTCTGATATTAATGAAATTAATAATTTGATAAAAAAAGGGAAAAAGTTAGTGGTTAGAGCTGAATATTCAAAAACTAAAGATTTTGAGTTCTCTCTAGCTGGCTTTGCAAAAGCCTTTAAAAAATTGCAAAAAAATTGTTCTACTAACTAATCAATGTTCCCTGTTCGCGCAGGGATAAACTGCGCAAGTTTCAATGGGCATTCCGCCCACTACGATGTTCCCTGTGCACACAGGGATAAATCAGGAGGCGTCAATATTACATAGCATTTTTTTCTATTCAAAAATCGCAATTCTATATTTCATTGTTCACCATTTTTTAATTATCTGAAAAATATGAACTTATCGGTAGAATCCCGTAGAATCTAATTTTAATTTCCATCAATTTTAATTAATTAAATAAAAACATAGTGTTATAGAATGTGATTTTAATGAAAAATAACCAAAAAAATCGGTAGAAATTTGACGGTCAATATTTTAATTATAAAACAGTATGTTATAATTGGAGTGTTCCCTGTATGCACAGGGATAAACCGCGAATATACGCGCACGCGAGGCGCAGGCATTTGTGTTCCCTGTATGCACAGGGATAAACCGGAGGAATTGGCAACGTTTGGGTTAATTGAGTCGGATTACGATAATGAGTATGTTGAGATATGGAAAGATAATTTTAACGCGTTCAAGTTGTTTAAGGCTATGTCTACATAGTGGTGAACGAGTATAAACGGTATAATTGGTCTGGATTATAATTGTATGCAGTGGTTTATGAAAATTATTAATATCGCAGAAAGCGAGACTATTTTTAACGACATTTAAATAATGGAAAATGAAGCGTTAAGAATTAGGCATAAATCAAAGTGATCAATTAATTATATTGTGTATAATTTAATTACTTTATTTATTTCAGTTGTAACTATTTGGAACTTCAGTGTTAAAAGATGAAAAGAGATTGGGAATTAATTAGAAAAATAATGCTAGCTATAGAAGACTCTCCATGTGATATGAAAATATCGTCATTTTCGATTAAAGGCTATGATCCTGAGATTGTTGGTTATCATATAAAACTACTTAATGATGCACGTTTAGTTGAAGCCATTAATTCAAGTAGTGATCGAATGATGTATGAATATTATGCTCAAGACTTAACGTTAGCAGGACATGAATTTTTAGATAATATTAGAAGTGATACAAATTGGAACAAAATAAAGAATCTTATTAAAGGTAAAGGTGGTGAGTTAACCTTTGAAACCATAAAAGCGGCAGCTTCTTATATGATTGTAAATTTGTTTTCGTAAATGTTCCCTGTACACACTGGGAAAGGCCGTATACTAAATTATTTATAATAGGATTTTATAAAGCTCTCGTTTGAGGGCTTTTTGTTTTAGGATACATATCCGATTTATTATAAGTTTCGTTGAATTTGCTCTCCTGCTGTTCCTCCTTTTTGTTACTAATTCAGTTTAAAATTTTTAACAATGCTAAAACCCACTTGGTCCATATTTACTCATCAGACCTTGAACTAACCACGTTTTATTACGGTTATGAATTCCTGTTTAATGGTAAAAAGGGTAATGCTGATTTTATTATGTTCGGTTATATACTCAGAAAAATCAGGAACGGACATCTTGTATAGAATGGGAGTATGTCATGTTTGCTGAAAATTTTTGGATGTCATTTGCAGTGTTAGCGCAATGGTGGACGTAAAGAGTACAAAAAGGGTGTGACGTTTAATGAGAGAGGGCGATTTGCATCATCTCCAGCCATCTATCAGTGAGGTTAATGGCGACCATTCTTATTTCCGTTACTCTCAATTTACTAAAACAATGAACCAATATGGTTAATACCATTGATTTTTGCTTAATAGATCGACAATACCTTTTCATATTGTATTTCAATTTGTCACAATTTTGCTTAATTGGCTAAAAATGATTTAACAAAGATAATTATTTAGTAACTAAAAAGCAGTAATAGAAGTTACCAGTTAAAATCAAAACACTTTCCAAAAATAATACAACATGAATATGTAAGGAGATAAATCATGTCAGTCATTAAGCAACAAACCGGTGAAAGTAAACAGCGGATATTAGATACTTTCCCCGAAGACTACAATAAGCTACATCTAATAATGGCAAAAATGGCGACCGGGGAAGATGTTAAAATTGCATGTTATGGTGATTCGACCACCGATGGTATCAATACAACAAACCATAAAAAAAATATTACAGGAACAGATCATAATCTCAATGCCCCTAATGCGTGGCCAGCTCAGTTACAATTGTTGCTTAGAGAAATGTATCATAATAATAATATAAACGTTTTTAATGCAGGATTTAGCGGACAACGAATAGAAAACGGTTGGGCAACAGATAATTATGAGGTCAATATCACAAAAAATCCGTACTACGGAGTATGTGATATGGTTATCATCAACTTTGGACTAAATGACGCCGCTAGAACTAATCGGCTATATCGATATATTAATCAAACAGAGCTATTAATTAAAAAAGTTATAAAAGATGGTTCAACCCCTGTGTTGCTATCATGTAATCTAACATACCTATCAAAAAAGGACGGAAGCGAAAGGGATAAAATAGATGTTACTCAACAATATAATCAAGCTAAGGAATATTTAGCCCAAAAATATAATATCCCATTTTTTGATTTATCCAATGCAATGATTAGTTGGTTACAGAATAACAATCAATATAAATGGGGGGAATTACAACCCGACGGATTACATTTTGGTGATTTGGGACACAAATATCAAGCAATGTGGCTAGCGAGTCGTTTATATTCAAATACCGTTATTATTAATGATTCCACACAGTATCAATCAATTAATTTTATGGATAGTAAATCTAATTCTCCATTTGGTTATGCAAGCCAATACACTGGCACAGGTACAAAATATTTATCAATTGTACTCGCGAAAGATGTTAAGAAATTCATTAACCAGCCAACCATGGAAGTTTATGTTTGGTGTGAAACTAACAACGTTGCGTGCGTTTATCGTCAAGCTTCATATGAAAATGCCACGGGTAGCTATGTTATGCACAAAGATATTATGAGTGGATGTAGTTAACTCGTATAGGATTTTACCTAGATTTGATATGACAAACGGGAAAACCAGTTATGGAGGGGTTGATGTTCCCCGGTATCTGTGCGATTTAAAATATGGGTTAAATAAATTGTCATATATTTATGGTAAAGATAAACAAATTGACACAACTGATTTTTATTTTGGTTTTTTTTATTTTGTTAAAAATTACGAATCTAATTTCAATCCCCGTAATTTATTATATAAATCCGGCCCTATTCGGAGTATCGCAACAGTCCCGGCGTGCAAGAATATAGTCAATTATATTAGAAGAGATCTGTATGATCAGATTGGACAGGATTCACTGCAATTATTTGTTGACGGCAAAAAAACATATTTATATTTAGAATTTGAAGGACCAGAGCAAAATGGAATTGTGCTAACACAAACCAGAGGTATGCGTAAAATGTATAACGATGGCTTTATGCTGTTTAAATTGGATGACTCTAATTTATCGGCGCATGTCATTAGGTCATCGGTTAAGACAAATGAAACAACATATTCAACCACTGCAGAGGGTATTACCCCAATTTTTATGGATAAAACAAATTGTAAATTATTATTAGAATTCTATATTGATAAATCTAACAATATTATTATGAATTCATTAAACGAACAGTATGGCTTATTAAGTCATCATGTTATTTCGCCACTGTTTGCATTTCCATTTTCAGGTATTTTTGGAAATATTTTTAGTAAAAATGTATCGCGAGATGAGGATATTTCAACACAATTTAATATAACAAGGGCGGAGGTATGGTACAAAGATAACATAAATTAATTAACGGTATTTTTTACCGTATTGAATTTATTATTTAATGCTTAATTAATTGTTATGATGAAATCCTAAAGAAAACATCTTAAGAAAGGATAAATGTGAATGTCCAGCCTGCAATGAAGTTATATATGTTTGCCCGAATCTTGCCAAAGGGAGTGAGATTTATGATGATGAGCTTAGTCCTAAGTGTGCATAAGGAATTAAATACACAATAGGTGGTTTGTGGGAAACATATTGAATGTTGCGGGTTTGGCCTGAGAGGTAATTATAATCAAAGGCACATTAAAAAAATAATAAAGCCTAATCATTTATCTTGATAAGCAAAATTTCACTTTTTACTTCAAAAGTTTCATTTTCTCTAAACCATTTAATGTGGTTTTTTATTGTCTAAACTAAAATAACCAAATTTCTAGCCAAATGCCATTCTAATTTTGTCTTCAATTTCGAGAGAATCATCATTATTCATGTTCTCATATAATTATTTTATTAATGATTCTATTCACTCTTTTTTTCGTCCTGTTCCTCTATTTGGATTATCATATTTTGGATAGCTTATTCAATGTCTGAATCCAAAAACTTGATTTAACTGTCATAACCATTCCTTATACCTAATTCAAATTCAAGCTCACTGATTACTCACTGAATGGGCTTTGATTTTAATGCTGTATAAACAGCAATTAGCAATCTTTACTTCAGAACTTGATGGCTAGTCGGTCTCTCTCGAGGCTAGGAGTGATTGCGTCGCTCACCCGATGCGTACTCTTGTGATTGCTACTTTCCAAAACCGCAGTATGTTCATATGCCCCTGCTAGCTACTTGAATCTTGCTACCTAATTAGTAACTCGTGGTATTGCTAATTGCTCGGTAGGTTGATTTGTTTTGATTGGTTTAGTAAATAGTTAACCAAAAGTAAAGTAAACAATTTAACAAAAACCAAACTTTATAAGCGTAAAAAGTAAATTGTTTAGTAAACAATGAGTTAAGCAATTAAAATAATTATTTGATTGCCTGTTTTTTAATCAAAGGATGTACATAAAAGTGGGATTTACTGAATTTTAGGTACAAAAAAACCCGCTTAGCAGGTTAATTAGGGTTTAATAATTTTAATTACCAAGAACAGGGTAAGTCCACTAATAAATATTTTTTTGGTTTATCTTCGATCTGAGAGGTTTTGAAAGAAACGTTAACATAAGAATGTAAATGTTGATTTATGAGTTCAGGTTCTTTAATCTTTTTGTCTATACTTGCTACACAAACATTATTATCACCTAAAAGTTTAAATTCACATTTTCTTTTATTTGGTAAAACTCCTAGAAACATTACATTTAATATTTCATCTATATTTAATTTTTTTGCGATATCTAAGTGAGATAAAGCTGTTTTAACTTCATTATTGTTTTTGAATGAGAATGAGTGTTCATTAAAATTAATTGCACATACCGCTTTATTTTTATCCAATATTTCAACAAAATCTTTAATTTTATTTATTGAATTAAGATCTAGTTCAATTATATTTTCAATTAATTCGTTTGAATCAGAGTTGCTTGCAAAACCTAGAATTTCTTGTAATTTATTAATAGCTATATTTGTGGTTTTATCATCTTCAGGTAATAAAGAAAAAGATTGATTTCCTATATCCTCCAGAACAAAACCGAATGATCCTTTAGCTATATCTGTAATCATTAAATTGGCATTTTCACTTTTATTCGAATTAAGAGATTTAAGAATACAATTTATTGCATCAGTTAAAGCTTTTATTGCAATTGTACCGAAGTAGCTTGAAATACCTGTTGTACCTAATACAGGAGCACCTCGAAAAGTTACCTTTAATTTTGAGGGAGAGTGTAAGAAATTTATATTAACTCTTTTTAATTTATTTTCTACTTCCTCCAATCTTGAATTTAAACTCATCTTCTCTAATTTATACTGAAAATCATCAGGAGTTTTTGATATTAAATTAATTAATGTATTTTTTTCACTCATAAGAGAGAAATATTCATTTCTATTCATTTATTTCACCTCTCTTATTTTTGATTAATTCTTTGGCAGTATTATAATTATCAACATCAAAATTGTCTAATTCTATAAAACCTTTCCAGTCACAATCTCTTGTATGTGACCATAAGCTACTCCAATAGACTATCTTTTCTATAAATGCATATTGATATTCTAAATTTGCGTAACTAGGAGGGATTAACAGGAAATAAGAATCAGTTTTAAATTCTGTTTTAACCTCAAATTTATTTGATATTAAATAAAGATTATTTTCTAGTAAATTTTTATCAATAACTGTATAGAATATGACAGCATCTATATCATTTGGGGGTCTTTTTCTTAAAGTCTCACAGTTCTCACAAAAACTACCATCTATCCATATTTTATGTATTTGCATCCCTGATTCTTTTACTATTTTTATATAATCAATAAATTTATCCAATATATCCAATCTTTGAGTATTAAAACCAAAAACATCAATAAAATTAATGATATTGGTTTTATATGGATATCTATCTTCTATTTCTAAACCATTTGCACCGAAAGGTGGTAATAACCCTCTGCTATCCCAAATCTCAGAAGCCATTCTTCAACACACTCCATTTATCCATTTGAATTTTATAAAAATTATCGATGTAACAACCGTGCTATCTTAACATCATCAATTTACCTACACTCAAAATATACGCCATTTCAGTTATCGGTTTGAATTTATTAAAAAACTCGAAAACATTTATTTATGATTAATCTTACCTATCCATGTTTTCTTAAAAGCATAGACTGACTCAACATTACTTTGCCATGTATATAAAGCTGATCAATTTCTTCTTCACTAATATCCCAATTTTGATATTTTTTATTATCAGATATAACAATTAGCTTATTTTTTATTAATTGTAAACGTTTTACATACAATCCACGATCAAAAGTAAAAACATAGATACCATCGCTTTGGAATTGATTAACCGTAATATCTATGTATATAGCATCACCGCTTTCAAAAGTTCCTTGCATTGAATCGCCAGAAACATTAATTATTTTTAAGTTTTCTGACGGTATCCCATTAAATAATGTTGTTGCGTGTTCATTGTAAAACTCAATACATTTTATAACTTCTACAATATCGTTATTCAAAAATCCGTTTCCTGCACTGGCATTTATATTTAAAACCTCAATTACATAGGTATTATTATCAAGTTGATATTGATTATTACAGTTCAATCTTGCTAATTGGGTATTATTTTTATCTAAATAGAATTGAGGCATACCGTAATCGTACTCTAAACGACGAGCCGATTTTTCCCCAAAAGAAGCCTTACCACTAATCAATTGAGAAATATAGCTCTTTTCTTTTGGTGGAACTGTTTTATTTGAAAACCATTGTTTTAAATTTTTAGCTCTAAGTTCTTTTAATTCAGTTTTATTCATAGAAGCTCCTATTTTTTATATTTTATTTAGTATTTACTAAATAAGCAAAAAGTAAACTTTACTTTGTTTTCGGTCTGGTTTTAAATAAACTATATTAAACTTTTAACTAAACCTAAGGCGAAGATAAAATTATCAGAGTATCTGTTTCATCTTTCAAGAGGCGGTAAAAGCCAATTTGCTAAAAATGTTCCCTGTACATACAGGGATAAACCGCTAGTTCGCATTGAATCGAAATTAACCGAATATAATGGTGACTATAAAATAATATCAATAGAGCATAACGGGGATTTATATGGTTTTAATTGGCATAGTAAATTAGTTTGTATTTGTGGAAAATTTGACAAGGTTTGATATAATTAGCATTTTCAAAACATTAAGGAATTTGAGATGGCCGTAAAGTATTGCACCCTTTGTCAACGAAATGTTACTCCAAAACGAAAAATCGGGGTGGGCACACTAATTGGCGTTTTTTTTACAGGATTTATTTGGGTTTTATTTATTCCTTTTTATAAAAAACGATGTCCTTTATGCTTGGGCGACAAATTAACAATAATCCCAGCAGTGTCACCAAATAAAAAAGATAATAATATTAAATTAAATCATAATTCTAATTTATCTGTTTCTGATGAACTAAAAAAATTACATGATCTAAAAGAAAGTGGTGTTTTAACACAAGAAGAATTTGATTTTCAAAAAAGTAAACTATTAAATCACTAATTATAAGATAAATGTGTTCCCTGTATGTACAGGGATCAATCCAATTCCAATGCCTCGTCGAATGCAGCTAATTTAATGTTCCCTGTATATATTGCCATTACAGAATTACAGGGTGCACAAATGTGGTTTGTCAAATCTCTAACTTTTTCAGATAACCTCTCATAGCCAAATATCTATTTACACTTATTAACACGAAATACCAGATTAATATAACCATATTGTATAAACTACATGCATATTCACAGTGGATATAAAGACAATGTGAGGATGTGTCATGAGTAAGCAAATAGCCGTTTTGGGCGATGAAGTGATCCCATAAAGTTGGACACTTTTATTAAGCGGTTTTTTATGTCTGAAAACCATAAACATTTAAATTAAACTTAAGGTGAAGTTAATTTCACCAAAAGAGTAAATTATGATAACCATGGCGATACAATTACCAAAAAAGTTGATATTTGTATTGGTTGCCGAGAAAGTCAGGTATTTCCTCTATATAGGGGTAAAATGTGTCAAAAAGTTTTAGGTTAACCATACGTTTCAGTATAAATATCAATAAACAATTTAGCTTAACCTTATGTTCCCTGTACACACAAGGATAAATCGGCGGGCATCAATATTACATAGCATTTTTTGCTATTCAAAAATCGCAATTATATATTTCATTGTTTACCATTTTTTTAATTATATGAAAAATATAAATTTATCGGTAGAATCCCGTAGAATGTAATTTTAATTTCTATTAATTTTAATTAATTAAATAAAAACATAGTGTTATAAAATGTGATTTTAATGAAAAATATCCCAAAAAATCGGTAGAAATTTGACAGTCAATATTTTAATTATAAAACAGTATGTTATAATTAGAGTGTTCCCTGTATACACAGGGATAAACCGCGGTTTTTGCCAGAGCCAAAGCCGATCTGATTGTGTTCCCTGTATACACAGGGATAAACCGGTATACGGGAGGCTGTAAACAGCACCGTTAATGTGTTCCCTGTATACACAGGGATAAACCGGTTTTCACCCCGCTCCACATATTTTTTATAAAGTGTTCCCTGTATACACAGGGATAAACCGCGATTACAATAAAAGCACGGAGCCACTTGAATGGTGTTCCCTGTATACACAGGGATAAACCGGGCGATCTTTACATCGAGAGGAGAGGAACAGAAGTGTTCCCTGTATACACAGGGATAAACCGCAAACTCCAACGGTGAGTAATACTGAAAATCCGTGTTCCCTGTATACACAGGGATAAACCGGCAATTTCTCACTGAGGGAACGCGAAGCATTGCGTGTTCCCTGTATACACAGGGATAAACCGTCCGAGTCAGTAGGAACGCTGGTTTATGATTTGTGTTCCCTGTATACACAGGGATAAACCAATATATTCTATAGATAAAACTCGTTATTATTAATAAGAACTATATTGCTAATTTAAGGATAATTTTTCAGGTAAACTTTTGAGAATGATAACTTAAAAAAATTATAAAAAATCTTCGAAAAAAAGGGATTTAATTATCATAAACCAAATGATATGGTTGATTTCTTGAATTTTCGGACTTTTCCCAAATCTTATTGGTCTCACGATAATTTTTTGTGTATCAAACAATTTATTTTTTTAGAAATGGTACTCAAATATGATTTATTGCCAATTTCGAAATTAACCAAGAAAAAAATTATAATGATAAAACATTTAGAAGTTACATCAAACTATTTGCTAAATCTAAAACGTCGAAATTGAGATAATGATTTTTAGTTGAATTAGTTAATGAAGTAAACAATTTAATTAGTTCTATTAACCAAATAATTACTGCAATAATAATTCATGATGATAATAACTTACTTTTAGCAGAGAAAATAAGAGATTTGCTTAATAAAATTAAGGCAAATGGAGTTTATCTTGACAAAGATAATAACTCGGGTTCAATCATAGCCAGTGCTAAATGGTTAAAAAAGATTGGTAATATTCGACCTACAGATCTATTTTGATATCTTTGGGAAGATCTTAATGTGATAAGGTAGTGGTGATTTACCATGATTATTGATAACAAATGTTGATATTGCCCATATTTAACAATTAGTTTTGGTTTGATTTTTCTTGTTTTTATTAAAATAATTTAAACATGATTATATTAATTTTTTATTTATGACGATGCTTTCCTTTCGTTTTTTTGGTACATAGTGTTGCCAGTCTTTATAACAGGAATATTGTCGATGTAGTTTAATAGAAATCAACGAGAAAAGCCGAATAATAGAACTTACTATCTATAAATTAGGATAGTTTACTGTTATTTTAATTGATTTTATTATATCACTGCTTGCTATTTTAGCTATATTCGATTAGTGAAAATTTTATAGGAAACAGACTTAAGATCAAAATAGCTATAAATTCTTAAGAAGAATGGTACGCCCGGGTGGACTCGAACCACTGACCCCCACCATGTCAAGGTGATGCTCTAACCAACTGAGCTACGGGCGTATATCGGAAACACGCAAATATTAACGGGCAATTCGATTTGTATCAAGTAAAAAATTTAAAAATAGCCGTTTTTTTAATCTGTCGAAACATAGTGTTGATAAAATAATCAATAAATGGTATTTAATTGTTAAGTTAAAAATGATTGTTAGATGAATGTTTTCTCATTGTTTCTGTTAACCGAAAAATTTTATGCATTATATAAACAGCAAATAAATGTAAGTCGGTAGTGGTTTGTTGAAATTATTTTAGCTATACTCCCTAAATTGATAAAGGGGGTTATTTGTTTTGGTTAATATGTCGATAAAAGATCAGATTGAAGATGTTTTACACAATGTATTTGGTTATAAATCATTTAGAAATCAACAAAAAGAAATTATTGAATCAATTATCGATGGACGAGATACATTAACAATTATTCCAACTGGTGGGGGAAAATCGTTATGCTATCAAATTCCAGCGGTACTATTGCCAAGCACTGCGTTAATCATTTCCCCATTAATTTCATTAATGAAAGATCAGGTTGATCAATTGCTTGCTAACGGTATTCCGGCGGCGCTTCTCAATGCTACCCAGTCCTTGGCAGAACAGCAAGAGGTAGTTGAAAAATATTTAAATCACTCGATAAAATTATTATATATCTCTCCTGAAAGGCTTGCCGTAGGTTCATTTATATCAATGATTCAAAGCCATCCCCCTTCACTCATTGCGATTGATGAAGCTCACTGCATATCACAATGGGGGCATGATTTCAGACCTGATTATCGACAATTAGGGCAGTTGTCCTCTCGATTTCCGAACGTTCCGATTGTTGCGTTAACCGCCACTGCCGATAAGATGACACAAACGGATATCATTCATCAACTTCAATTGGTCGATCCTTTGGTTGTTGTTCGTAGTTTTGATCGCCCCAACATCCGATATACCGTTGTTGAAAAATTTAACTTAACAGAACAAGTGGTCTCTTTTATTGAAACGCAAAAAGGAAATAGTGGAATAATTTATTGTTCTAGCCGTTCCAAAGTTGAAGATATGACGACTCGACTTGCCAGTCGGGGATTTTCCGTTATGGCTTATCATGCAGGGCTTACTTACAGTGAGCGTCAAATAGCGCAGGAAGCATTTTTAAAAGATAACGTGCAAATCATTGTTGCTACCGTTGCATTTGGCATGGGGATTAATAAACCTAATGTAAGATTTGTCGTGCACGCTGATTGCCCTAGAACTATCGAAGCCTATTATCAAGAAACCGGCAGAGCGGGGCGAGATGGCGTCCCAGCAGAAGCAATCTTATTGTTTAATAAAAATGATTTGAACTGGTATTATCAACAAATCGCTGAAAAAGCAGATGGGGTACATAAAGAGATTGAACAACATAAAATTGAGGCTATGGAGTCATTTGCACAAAGTTTAACTTGTCGACGAATTGTATTGCTTAACTATTTTGGCGAAAAACGAACGGAGCCTTGTAATAATTGTGATATCTGTCTTTATCCACCTGAACAATACGATGGCTTAGTTGATGCACAAAAAGTTTTATCTTGCATTTATCGAGTAGAACAACGTTATGGCGCACAATACATCGTTAATGTTTTACGAGGTTCTGCTCGTTCTCAAATTAAAGAAAATGGTCATGATAAATTGTCCGTTTATGGTATTGGTAAAAATCAATCTAGTAATTATTGGCTAAGTGTGATTCGACAGCTGGTTCACTTAGGTTATTTGATTCAAAATATTTCAACTTCTTCAAGTTTGCCAACCTTACAATTAACTCAAGAAGCTAGAAAAATACTCAGAGGTGAAATTCCATTATCGCTAGCCAAACCTCGCCTTGAAATTGTTAAGAAAAGCCGCCTAAATCGTTATGCTCGATCAATAAATATGACAGCGATGTTATCCTTTGAAGAGCGTATGTTATTCAATAATCTGAAACGATTACGTAAAGATATTGCTGATAGTGAAGATGTACCACCTTATATTATTTTTAGCGATGCAACATTATTAGAAATGGTGCAAACAACGCCAGCAAGTAAAAAAGAGCTAATTAATGTTACGGGAGTTGGAAAAATCAAATTGGAAAAATATGGCAATCTATTTTTAGAGGAAATTAAAGATTTTATAGTAAAAAATATATAATCTGATGAATAATTCCGCCATAATAACGATTATCGAAAAAATATAGTATTTCAAAATAGTAAATAAAAATAGTAAAAATGGAGTTTTTATGTCACCAATGAATGACATGCCACAAATGTTGGCATTAGTGCTGTTACTGGTTATTCTTTATCTTGGCGATATCGTTTCGATCCGCACCAAAGCATGGGTTCCGTCTGTATTTATCTGCGCTGTTCTTTTTTTATTAGGATATTGGACATTCTTTCCTACCGATATTGTGGCACGAGCAGGAGTACCAACAGTCGTTGCTGTTATGTTTATGTATTTACTCATTGTTAACATGGGTACACTTTTATCAGTTAAAGAATTATTATTGCAATGGAAAACCATCTTAATTTCTCTTGCAGGAATTGTTGGTATTATTATTGTGGCTATCATAGTTGGGTATCTGCTCTTCGATTTTAATACGGTAGTGGTTGCTATTCCTCCTTTAGTGGGTGGTATTGTTTCGGCAATTATTATGGCTAATGGGGCAAAAGACGCAGGATTGCCTGATTTGGCTGTTTTTGCCATTATTATTTATGTGATGCAAGGATTTATTGGTTATCCACTTACTTCTATTATGCTAAAGCGCGAAGGGCGAAAAGTTTTAAAGCAATATCATGCAGGCACTTGGCATGTAAGTGATGACCCTAAATCCTCCATTGATAAACAACAAGCAATATCGTCAGACGAAAATCCAATGCCAAGTTTGTTTGCAAAAATTCCCTCAAGCTATAATTCATCGTATTTCATTTTTTTACGTATTGCGGTCATCGGTTTTTTAGCTTACTTTGTTTCAGAAGTTTTAAAACCGATAGTTAGTGTAAGTCCATTTGTATTATGTTTGTTATTTGGTGTAATAGCTGCGTCATTTGGTTTTTTAGAACGCCATCCATTAAAAAAAGCAGGTGGATTTGGAATAACTGTGATGGGGTTAATGTTATTTATTTTTGATACATTAAGTCGAGCAACACCCGAAATGCTTATGCGTTTGCTAACGCCCCTAGTCATCTTTATTTTATCTGCAGTTGTCGGTATGTTTATTTTTTCAGTTATTGTAGGCAAAATATTAAAAGTGAGTAAAGAACTGGCTTTTTCAATTGCGCTTACAGCGTTGTATGGTTTTCCTGCCGATTACATAATCACTAATGAAGTCATTAATAATTTAACTAAAGATCCAAAAGAGAAAGAAATACTAACTAGTCATATGTTAGCACCAATGTTGATTGGAGGATTTATATCGGTAACTATCGTTTCAGTTGTATTAGCAGGTATTATGGTAAATATGATAGTAGGCCCTGCATCAGCAGTGCAATAATTAATTATAACATCCAAAAAAATTTGATAATCACATTTATTAGCATTATCAATAGCAATTAATGGAAATTAACAGTATTTATTTAATGATAGCTCAACAATGGCTAGTGTTATAAAAGTAGAACAAATTGAAATATTAAAGGTAGTAAAATGACGAATCCAAACATAAAAAAATTAATACAACAAAATATTGATGAGATGGTCGCTTTTCGTCGCGATCTTCATCGTCATCCTGAATTACCGTGGGAAGAGTTTAGAACCACAGATAGAATTGCTCAGGAGCTTGATAAAATAGGAATTGCCTATCGACGTACGGAACCTACAGGGATTATTGCTGAAATTCAAGGAGGTAAACCAGGTAAAAGAATTTTATTAAGAGCAGATATTGATGCGTTACCAGTACAAGAACTGAGTGAAAACATTGATTATAAATCAGCGATTGATGGTAAAATGCACGCTTGCGGCCACGATACCCATGCTTCTATGTTACTGACAGCGGCAAAAGCGCTTTATGAGATTCGCGATCAACTAAAAGGTAATGTAAGACTTGTTTTTCAACCCGCTGAAGAGGTTGCTCAAGGTGCCAAAGGCATGATTAAACAAGGTGTGCTTGATGGAGTAGATAGTGCATTTGGTATGCATATTTGGTCACAAATGCCAGTTGGAAAAATATCTTGTGTAGTTGGATCGAGTTTTGCTTCTGCTGATTTATTGACTGTGCGTTTTAAAGGAAGAGGTGGGCATGGTTCTATGCCACATGATACCGTTGATGCAGTAATGGTTGCTTCCGCATTTGTTATGAATGTCCAATCCATTGTGTCGCGCGAAGTGTCGCCACTTGATCCCGCTGTTGTGACAATTGGTCGTATGGATGTTGGTACACGCTTTAATGTTATTGCCGAAAATGCGGTATTAGATGGAACAGTACGTTGTTTTAACGTTGCCGTGCGTGACAAAATTGAATCAGCAATTCGGCGTTATGCTAATCAAGTTGCTGCAATGTACCGCGCAACAGCCGAAGTTGAGTACATCTATGGCACTTTGCCAGTAATCAATGATAAAGAAAGCGCATTACTAGCACAAAAAGTAATTGTCGAATCATTTGGTGAAGAAGCACTATACTTTGAAGCACCGACAACAGGTGGTGAGGATTTTAGTTACTATACAGAAAATATACCGGGTGCTTTTGCTTTAGTTGGTTCGGGTAATCCTGATAAAGATACCCAATGGCCACATCATCATGGTTGTTTTAATGTGGATGAAGATGGTATGGCATTAGGCGCTGAATTCTATGCGCAATATGCTTGGGCTTATTTAAATCAAAATTAAATTTTGTAAAAAAGTTTCAGGGTAGCTATACATTTATGTAAAAATTCTGTTTTTAGTATAGCTTTCCTTGGGCTATTTGGTGTTGTGAGTTATTGCTTTTTTTAGATTATAGCTAAATTTGAAAATTCAATATATCATCATTCTGTACCTACGACTTCTATTATCAACAACACATATTTTTGGGTCATCTTTTTTGTTTAAATACGTTGCCTAGAACCTACAGATTAGTCATTGTTGTTACTTAACTTACTCATTAAATTTAATTAATAATAAAGTATTTATTAATTAAATAAAGGTTCATCAATACTTGGAAAAAAAGGTTTAATTGTGTTATATAAGTGATCAGCTTGTTCTGTATTTCCTGCACATTTAGCTGCAAGTCGAGCGTAACAACCACATGGCCAGTTTTTTCTTTTACTTTTTTCAAAGCAATCGTATAACGTATCATATATTTCAATAAGTGTTATGTCTATATCACCAATTTTTACCACATCAACATTTTGTTGCTTAAAATACTCAAGTAAAATAGCTCTGGCTAAGTAGTAAATAATATAATAATCTGATCCAGTAATCTCTTTTCTCTTGCTCCAAAGTAGCATGCCAATTGATATCACTTCATCATGTTTAAATTGCATAGCAAGTGAACAAAACTTACTGAGGGGAAAATCAGGATGAATAAGTTCAGGAGGTGTTTCGTAAGCGTTGCGTGTCCACATTATTCCTGTTTTTATTGTTTTGGCTGGAGAGCCAGCAATCATTGAAAAATCTGAAAATGATCTATTAACAATAGTTCTTGCACCAACAACGCAGCCTTTATTGATTTTTGCACCTTTTAATACAATCGTATCGCGGGCTAACCAGACTTTATCTTCAATGATAACATCTTTAGGAGGATTTATTCTTTTGCGTGTTTGCATATCATAAACACCATGCATGTCTGAGTTATAAATCCTACAGTTGGCAAATAAACAATCATCACCGATATGAATTGCTCCATTTTCAGCCACATGTATAAAAATCATATCATTACAAATTAATCCATTGCCTATAAATAATTTGCAATTTGGTTCAATGATAATTCGACCTCTTAATTCGCATAGATCGCCGATTTCTAACTCTCCACCTTTTCGAACGGTTATCGATGCGGAATTGAGTTTAGTTCCATAACCTATTTTTATTTTTGGGTTGGTATCTAAAAATTCAATATATGATGAATTCATCTCAATTCCTTTTGAAATTTCAAACGGTATATCTGTTTTATTATTTAGAGTTTTTAATATATTCAAAATTTTTCTCCATTAATAAGAAAATGTTTTAAAAATATCATATCATAAAGAGACTGTACATGATTGGATACTCGCTCTTAATTATTAGTTAATATTGATTGCTTATTTTTTATTAAATAAGGATTTTTTAACGAAAGGAATTTACTTTTTCAATTCTATTAAGTCTAATATTAAATTAATTAGTTTATCACTACTTTGAAAAAAAGTTTCAGGTTAAGTATACATTTATGTAAAAAGATGCTGTCTAATATTAGGCCGGTTATTGTCTTGTTGCAGACTAACTTAGGACTTTATGCTATGATAAAAACCAATTTCATTAGTAATAAACAATGGTGATTATGAGTTATCAAGTTCTAGCACGTAAATGGCGACCTAAATCATTTTCTGAAGTGGTTGGTCAACAGCATGTTTTAAAAATTTTATCTAACGCGCTATCTCTGGGACGAGTTCATCATGCTTATCTGTTTTCGGGTACTCGAGGCGTAGGAAAAACATCTATTGCTCGTCTATTAGCAAAAGGTTTAAACTGCGAAACAGGTATAACCGCCACACCTTGCGGTGAATGTGATAATTGCCGTGATATTGAGTTAGGACGCTTTGTTGATCTGCTTGAAATTGATGCTGCTTCTAGAACTAAAGTAGAGGATACTAGGGAGATCTTGGATAACATTCAATATCTTCCTACTAAGGGTCGTTTTAAAGTCTATCTAATTGACGAAGTGCATATGCTATCACGCAGTAGCTTTAACGCATTACTCAAAACTTTAGAAGAGCCACCAGAACACGTCAAATTTTTGTTAGCTACGACTGATCCTCAAAAATTACCTATTACTATATTGTCGCGCTGCTTGCATTTACATTTAAATGTTCTTGATACGTCGCTCATTGGTGAGCAACTTACTCATATTTTAAAATTGGAGCAGATTAAAAACGATCCAAAAGCGATATCGTTATTGGCTAAAGCGGCTAATGGCAGTATGCGTGATGCATTAAGTTTAACTGACCAAGCCATCGCACTTGGTAATGGCGAAGTTGATACAGCATCAGTGACGTTGATGTTAGGTACTCTTGATAAATCCATCCCTTTTTCACTGATCGAAGCACTGTACCATAATGAGGGTAATGCCTTAATGCAGCAAATTGATATGGCAGCAGCACAAGGTGCAGATTGGGATAATTTATTAGCAGAAAGTATTGCGCTTTTACATCAAATTGCTTTGTTGCAAGTTGTACCAACCGCATTAGGCGATTATACCGATCAAGAAGAACGAATTCGTTTTCTAGCAAAATATATGGCGCCAAATGATGTGCAGTTATATTATCAAATCCTATTGATGGGTAGAAAAGATTTGGCGTATGCTCCAGATAAAAAAATTGGTACTGAAATGAGTTTTTTACGTGCTTTAGCTTTCATGCCTAAAAATAATGATACAACTATAGCACCTAAACCGAGTATTAAACCACAGGTTGAGCCATCAATTGTTGCTGAACCTAAGTCACACATACAATCAACTCAGATTTTATCAAAAAAAAAGAGTAATCCAGAATCGGAATCTAACTTAACTTCAAATCAAAATAGCAACATACCTGTTGACTCTCAACCTGTACCGATTGCTCAATCAAATGTTCAAGATCTATCTATTCCTGATGATGCATCCTCTGTTACAAAAAACATATTAGAAATGAGGATGCAGTTAATCAAAGGAGAACAAAAAACAAAAAAGTCTGAACCCAAAGTCGAGCCTTTGCAGCCAAAATCAGAGGTAATTCATTCATCATTAACTCATGCTAAAAATATTACTCAACTCGCTGATAATAAACAAGTCGATATTAAAGATAATGATGAAGATGAGCATGACAATGAGACAGAAGAAGTCATTACGGCTGAAAATTATCAGTGGCAAGCTTGTGGTTATGTTGAGACTAAAGATGATTTAATTATTGACACTAAAACTTTTCGGGAATCGCTCAACGGTGATAAAACACCTGAAATGACAAAAAAATTAATTGAGGAAATGGCAGAGAAAGATGCGTGGTGTTTTGAAATAGAACAGTTGGATTTATCGCCACTTATCAAACAAATTGTCAGTAATTCGTTTATTGAACAGACAGATGAAAATAATATCATTTTACATATGCGATCTGCGGTAAAACATCTGATCAACTCATCAAGTAATGTGGCTAAAGTTGAAAAAGCGATAGCTAATTATCGCCAACGAGCATTAAATGTTAAGATCATTCTTGATGATAATAAGGATAATAAAACGCCTTTAGAAATGCGTGAAGATCTTTATCAACAAAAGCTTGCACAAGCTAAGGTGACCATAAATGAAGATCCAAAAGTATCGATGATCTGTCAATATTTTGAAGCGAAGATTGATGAGGCGAGCATTCGTCCTGTATAATTATGGGCTAAATTTTTTAATGAGGAATAAATATGTTTTCAGGTGGAAAAGGTGGTTTGGGCAATTTAATGAAGCAAGCTCAACAAATGCAAGCAAAAATGCAACAAGCACAAGAAGAGATTGCCAAATTAGAGGTGACAGGTGAATCAGGTGCTGGTTTAGTTAAAGTAACAATAAATGGTTCACATAACTGTAAACGTGTTGAAATTGATCCCTCTTTAGTTACGGAAGATGATAAAGAGATGTTGGAAGATCTAATTGCTGCTGCCTACAATGATGCGACTCGTCGTTTAGATGACGCACAAAAAGAGCGAATGGCACAAGTAACTGGCGGTATGCAGTTACCACCAGGCTTTAAAATGCCGTTTTAATTGATTTTATTATATTAATTTAATCTTACTTTTTTGCCGATTATTAAACAGTAATCGGCGAATTTCTTTCAGCTATTGCCTGTCTATTTATACAGTTTTTCTTTATTAATTTTTTTCTATCAGGTAAACTAACGACCAATTACTTTCAAATTAATTGCTACTCTTGTTCGTCAAATAAAAATTAATGATTAAATAATGAATATTTTATTTTCAAGAGCCGTCAATTATTTCAACCAACAGTAAATTACTAAGGATAAATTGTGATAGGTCGTCTACGTGGAACCATTATTGAAAAGCAACCACCTAAAGTTCTGATTGAAGTGGGTGGCGTCGGCTATGAGGTTTTTATGCCGATGACCTGTTTTTATGAACTTCCTGACAATGGGCAAGAGGTCATTGTATTAACCCATTTTGTGGTGCGGGAAGATGCGCAAATATTATATGGCTTTAATCAAGAGCAAGAACGAGAATTGTTTCGTGAATTGATTAAGGTCAATGGTGTAGGCCCTAAATTAGCGTTGGCAATTTTGTCTGGAATGTCTGCACAACAATTTATTAATGCCGTTGAGCAGGGTGAAATTAAAACTTTAGTTAAATTGCCAGGTGTTGGCACTAAAACAGCAGAACGTTTGATTGTGGAAATGAAAGATCGCCTTAAACGTTTTGCTGAGCAGCTTTCACCGATAAGTACAGTTATAGAAGCCAGCAGCGTTAAAAAATCATCTAACCAAATAGAAAGCGAAGCTGTATCAGCACTCATCGCATTAGGTTATAAACCACAAGAAGCCAGTCGAATTATTAATAAAGTTATATTACCTGATATGGATTGTGAAACGCTTATTCGCGAAGCATTAAAATCAGCATTATAAATAGGGATTTACTATGATTGAAGCGGATCGCTTGATTGCACCTCAAGCCAAAAAGGAAGAAGAATCACTGGATCGTGCTATTCGTCCTAAAAGTTTGGACGAATATATTGGGCAAGCACAAGTACGTGAACAGATGAAAATTTTTATTCAAGCTGCCAAGCAACGTAGCGATGCACTTGATCATGTGTTAATTTTTGGTCCGCCAGGACTAGGTAAAACAACTTTAGCGAATATTGTTGCTAACGAAATGAACGTTAATTTACGTACTACTTCTGGCCCTGTATTAGAAAAAGCAGGTGATTTAGCTGCAATGTTAACCAATTTAGAGCCTAACGATGTGCTATTTATTGATGAAATCCATCGCCTTTCACCTGTAGTAGAAGAAATTTTATATCCAGCTATGGAAGACTATCAGCTTGATATTATGATAGGGGAAGGTCCCGCAGCACGTTCAATTAAAATCGATTTGCCTCCATTTACACTTATTGGTGCAACAACGCGAGCGGGTTCGTTAACCTCGCCATTACGTGATCGTTTTGGTATTGTGCAACGCCTTGAGTTTTATCGGGTTGAGGATTTGGAATATATTGTTAGTCGTAGTGCTAAATTTTTAGGTATGGACTTATCTGATGAGGGTGCTCATTTAATTGCCAAACGTTCACGCGGAACGCCTCGAATTGCTAATCGTTTATTGCGTCGCGTGCGTGATTATGCTGATGTAAAATCAAAAGGTGTGATTGATCAAAAAATTGCGTCCCAAGCACTTGATATGTTAGATGTAGATAACGAAGGTTTTGATTATATGGACCGTAAATTATTACTCACCATTATTGAAAAGTTTATGGGTGGGCCTGTAGGTCTTGATAACATTGCAGCTGCCATAGGTGAGGAGCGTGAAACCATCGAAGATGTGCTCGAACCGTTTTTGATTCAACAAGGTTATATTCAAAGAACGCCAAGGGGTCGAATTGCAACACCACATGCTTATCGACATTTTGGTATTATTCAAGATGAGTGATTACTTTTTTAAAAAAGTAAAAAAGATATACAAAAGCGCGACTCAAACTTGGTCGCGCTTTTCGTTTCGAGATTTGGTTTAACCAAGTTCTTTTTCAGTAAAAATACCACTAAATAAATCCGTACTAAGATAACGCTCACCAGATGACGGTAAAATTACCACAATGGTTTTATTGGCATTTTCAGGTAATTTTGCTAAACGATCAGCTGCATAAACGGCTGCACCGGATGATATACCTGCTAAGATACCTTCTTTTTCCATTAATTCTCGCGCAGTTTCAATGGATTGTTCATTTGTGACCTTTTCAACTATATCAATCAAGCTTAAGTCTAAATTTTCTGGAATAAACCCAGCGCCAATACCTTGAATTTTGTGTGGTCCTGGTTTAATTGGCTCACCCGCTAGGGCTTGGCTAATAACTGGAGATGTAGCCGGTTCAACAGCTACGGCTGTTATGTTTTTGCCTTGAGTCTTTTTAATATACCGAACTGTACCTGTAAAAGTACCTCCAGTACCTACACCAGCAATAAAAATATCTACTTGGCCATCCGTATCGTTCCAAATTTCTGGTCCAGTGGTTTTTTCGTGAATTTCTGGGTTGGCTGGATTACTAAATTGTTGCAGCATGATGTTTTTTTGAGGATTACTAGCAACAATTTCTTCGGCTTTTTCAATTGCGCCTTTCATGCCTTTTGCCGCTTCAGTCAAAATTAGATTAGCACCTAAAGCTTTGAGTAATTTTCGACGTTCTATACTCATGCTTTCTGGCATGGTTAAGGTTAGTTTATAACCTCGTGCTGCAGCGACTGCTGCAAGAGCAATACCCGTATTACCACTAGTAGGTTCGATTAATTCAACATCCGATGTTAATAACCCGCGTTTTTCTGCATCCCAAATCATATTTGATGCAATACGACATTTAACACTAAAACTAGGATTGCGAGATTCCACTTTGGCTAAAATATTACCGTTACCAAAATGTTTTAAACGAACTAGAGGCGTGTGACCGATGGTTTGTGAATTATCATCAAATATTTTACTCATTAAATAATCCTTATAAATAACTTTAAAGGGAATAGCGTTTTAATAATCGCTGACGATAACAATATTATAAAGGTAACTTAAAAAGATGATACTAAATAATAATTATAACAATATTCGTTTTTGATATAAGAAAGATGTAATTTTATTGATAACTAAAAATGTGTTCATAAAATAGTACACAATTGAAGTTAATATAATTTGATATCATCCCAGTATAAAAATTCAGAATTATTTGATAAATTATTGACTTTTAATGAAGCAAAACGATAAAACAAGTAGTGTTAGGTTGGCAGTAAATTAGTTTTTATTTATGGATGGTATTTAAGGAAATCGAATGTTTGAATCAAAATATGCTGTGCCAAGAAATATTGATAAACTTATTTCTAAATTAAAAATTACAACAGATTCTCATAATTCTTATATTAAATTTTTAAAGAAATATAATGTCATTGCTTTTGATGAGGATGTGTTTGATTATTCCATTGACTGTCAAGGTGAATCACTTCCGCTTGAAGTAATGTTCGGATTCTCTAAGAAACGAGATCGGGAAGATGTAATTGCTAATAACTGGATGTATTTAAATAGAATCCCTAAACGGTCCATTGCTATAGCATCTTTAAATTTCGGAGATTTACTTTGTTTGTATCCAAATGGCAAAGTTTATCATTGGGATCATGAAGTTAATGATCTATATTTTGATATGACAGTCAGAAATGGTTATTTAGAGCAGAATCTAGATTTAAAGCTTGTCGCTAATTCCTTTGATGAATTTTTAACAAAAATTATTAAAACCAAAATCGAAGGTTTTGATCCTAATGTTCCTTATTCTGATGATTATATAGATTTTTTGATGAACGATTCTAAATACTTTTTTATGTCTTCGAAAAAAATAATTCAGGTGTGTTTAAAAAAATTAGAACTTTCTGAAAAAGGACGTGAGTTGATAGCGAAATTTAAAAGAGAAGGGCTTATAAGATAAAAAAGGATAATTTCATTAAAAAGGATCATCCAAATGATAGATTTTAATGAAGATATAATAAGCTATAAAACTTTGGGTAATATTGAGATTGGTCGTGATGTGGAATTTTATGCAGATGAATTATATGAAAATTTTTATGTTGAAGAAAGCACGTGGGAAAAACCAAGTTCTTCAAATAAAGTTGGATACGAACTAAAATATTTGTATTGCTTGAATAATGGAACAATAACTATTTCTACAAATTGAAATGGTCGAATTGAAGAGTTATGGTGTAATCAAAATTATAAAGGAAAATACACAAATAAATATAAAAATGAATTATATGCTGGCATTACAATGGGAGAACTGCTTAATTTAACCAAAAAATAGCTTATTTTTTGGGGTGAACTTATTCTTAATGACAACTATGGTATAGCTATTGCACTTCCTTCTCCATGGGATGAACTCGATGACTATTTTAAAGATATTCAATCAGATTTAACGCTAAATGAGATTTATGTTGGTAATCGTGATTGTTATCGGACAGTATATAAAAAAAGAGAAGAAAAAAATCAAAGTGGAAAGCAAGACGAGTTAGATAATAAAGCCGATATAATAAGCCCTAAATTTATAAGAAATATTGATGTTTAATGTAATTTCAAATTCTATTCTATTGAATCATATTATTTTATTGTAATGAAACAACTCTTTTAAGTACCTAGTTCTTGAGCGAGACAGATGTTAAAAGCTGTATTAAAAAAGAGCAGATGTAAGCAAATAATTTAATCTAGGCTATCGTTTTCCATTTCTAATTCAATTTTTTTTATCGCTTGTTCACAGCGGTAGATTCGATTATCCAATGTAGCAACTTTAATATGATCAATTGAATCAGATGAAAGTTCAAATTCATATTTCATATCTTGTAATCGCCTTAGATAATCCAAATGTCTTGAGTGTTTTTCGGCAAGTGTTTCCAGTATAACATAGTCGGTAGGCTGCTTACGTAAATGTCCAGTAGCAAGCTCGCGGGTAAGGGCGGAGATTTGATCAATAAGCTTTTCTGAAAAAAATTCAATTTGCATCAATTTTTGAGAGAGTACCGCATCGCAAAGGGCTTGATAAGTCTGCTTTATTTTATCAAGATAGAATTGGTTATTGGATTCGATTTTGCTTGTGTTAAACAAATGTTCATCAAAATAATGTTCTTGAAAAGATTGTTGATCTGATAAATTGATCTCTTGTTCAAGTACATTAATTTGATTTTTTAATTTTTCCAAAAAATTTTGCATGAGTTAATCTTCATTATTGGTTAGATGCATCATCATCTTGTCCAAAATAATTACCTAAATGAATTTTAGATAAGTTTATAAGTTGCATTAATGATTCAAACGTTAATTTTTCATTCGGATTTGCGTTAACATTTAATACTTTTTTCTCGATGAGTTGTAATTTGATTCGGTTATAGCAATCCACTAAATTAAGGGGTAAAGGTGATTGTGAACGTCGACCCAACCAAAATATACCTTGTAATGGTAAGCTCAAGGCAAACAAAATAGTTAAGATTGTTACTGCAAGCTGCGCTGGCATATAATATTGCCAAACAATTAGCCCTACAATGCAGGGTGGCAAATATTTTGTTATGGTTTTTATGTGGTTAATGATTTTTAATTCAGGAAATGAATGCATCAATTGCTGATCAGTCGGACAAAGCTTCATATACCTTTGTCCAGCCTTAAATGTATTAACTAAATTCATCTTGTTGGGATTCCTCGACATTCACTTCTTATTGTCTTAAAATAATGTCATTCAAATTGGAGACTCTCTCTATTTTATCTCAAAAAGCAAGATATCAGAAGTCACCTTAACGTAGTCACATCGATTTTTAAATCATGTGTTGAGTTACCAATTTTGATTGGTATATATCTTTTTATTCAATTTATAGGAATTACTATGTCATCAAGTAATAACGCTCTTGTTCTTAATTGCGGAAGTTCTTCATTAAAATTTGCCATTATTAACCCTGAAAATGGTGATGAGTTTTTATCGGGGTTAGCTGAATGTTTTAATCTTCCTGATGCACGTATTAAGTGGAAACTTGATGGTGTTAAGAACGAAGCTTCTTTAGGTGCTGGCGCTGCTCATAGTGAAGCAATCAGATTTATTGTTAATAGCATCTTCCCTCAAAAACCAGAATTATTAGATAGTATTAAATCTATTGGACACCGTATCGTTCACGGTGGTGAAAAATATACTCAATCTGTCGTAATCGATGATTCAGTATTAAAAGGTATTGAAGAAGCTGCAGCATTTGCACCTTTACATAATCCTGCGCACTTAATCGGTATTCGTGAAGCTTTTGCAGAGTTCCCTCATCTAAAAACTAAAAATGTTGCTGTATTTGATACTGCATTCCATACAACTATGCCAAAAGAAGCTTATTTGTATGCTATTCCTAACGAACTTTATACTAAACACGGTATTCGTCGTTATGGCGCACACGGCACTAGCCACTATTATGTTAGCCGTGAAGCTGCAAGATTATTGAATAAACCAGTTGAAGAAACAAATGTAATCACTTGTCATTTAGGTAATGGTGCATCAATTACTGCTGTTAAAAACGGTAAATGCGTTGAGACTTCAATGGGCTTAACTCCACTTGAAGGTTTAGTAATGGGTACACGTAGTGGTGATATCGATCCTGCTATCATGTTCTTCTTACACGATAACTTAAATATGTCAGTTGCTGATATTAACAGTCTTTTAAATAAAAAATCTGGTCTATTAGGTTTAACAGGTGTAAGTAGCGATTGTCGTTATGTAACTGACAACTATGGCAAAGATGAAAATGCAACAAATGCTTTAGATGTCTTTGTTCACCGTTTAGTTAAATACATTGGTGGTTATGCAATGCTTTTAGACGGTCGTTTAGATGCAATCGTATTTACTGGTGGTATTGGTGAAAATTCTGAAGAAGTTCGTCGTATGGCCTTACAAAAATTAAGTATTCTAGGTTTTGAACTTGATCAAGAACGTAACCTTGCTGCACGTTTTGGCAAAGGCGGTACAATCACTAAAGACGGCTCTGCGATTGCAATGGTGATTCCAACCAATGAGGAACTTGTTATCGCTCAGGATGCTGCGCGTCTAACTGCTTAATAAACGATTAAAACCGCCGAAATGGCGGTTTGTTTTTACATAAAAGAATTAAGAGGAAAATAATTATGTCTCGTACTATTATGCTAATTCCAACCGGAACCAATGTAGGGTTAACAGGTGTGAGTCTTGGTGTTATTCGAGCTATGGAGCGTCAAGGTATTAACTTAAACGTTTTTAAACCAGTTGCGCAGCCAAGAGCAGGTGGTGATGCCCCTGACAACACCACGACATTAGTGAGTAATAACACATCAATTCCCGCTTTAAAACCACTTAAAATGAGCCATGTTGAAAACCTATTAGGTTTAAATCAACAAGATGTGTTAATGGAAGAAATCGTTGCCCTTTATGCTGAAAATACTAAAGGTGCTGATGTTGTATTAGTTGAAGGTATTGTTCCAACTGCTGATTATCCGTTTGCTAATGAATTAAATAATAACATCGCTAAAACGCTTGGCGCTGAAATAGTTTTTGTTGTTAATATGGGTAAAGACACACCAGAACAATTAAAAGATCGTATTGAAATTGCCCGTTCTAATTTTGGTGGCGTTAAAAATGAAAAAATCGTGGGTGTCATTGTTAATAAAGTAAATGCACCTGTAGAAGAGCAATCTCTTGCTCGTCCAGATGTTGCAGAAATTTACCATACTCATAAATTTGATGGTGAAAAAATCACAATTGAAGATTTAAATCGTCATAGCCCAATTCCTGTGCTTGGTTGTATTCCTTGGAATATTGATTTAAGTGCTTGCCGTGCAATTGATATCGCTAAACATTTTGATGCCAAAATCATTAATGAAGGTTCAATTCAAAGCCGTCGTATTAAACATATCTCATTCTGCTCACGCAGTGTGCAAAATATCATCAGCCATTTGCAACCAAATGCATTACTTGTGACTTCAGCTGACCGTTCTGATGTATTAGTAACAATCAGTTTAGCTGCTATGAATGGTGTGGCAATTGGTGGTGTATTGTTAACTGGCGGTTATGAAATTGATGAAAAAATCTATAAATTATGCCAACCAGCTTTTGATACAGGCTTACCTGTATTTACTGTTAAAACAAATACATTCCAAACTTCAATTAATTTACAACAATTCAATTTAGAAATTCCGGTTGATGACAAAGAACGTATGGATAATACACAAAACTTTGTTGCTGACCATATTGATGCAAATTGGATCAAATCATTAAATGAAGTGGTGAATTCAACTCGTCGTTTATCTCCGCCAGCTTTCCGTTATCAGCTAACTGAGCTTGCACGTAATGCGAAAAAAGTGGTAGTTTTACCAGAAGGTGATGAACCAAGAACAATCAAAGCTGCAGCTATCTGTGCAGAGCGTAATATTGCAAAATGTGTACTTATTGGTAATCCTGATGAAGTTCGTAAAGTAGCAGCGTCTCAAGGCGTTACATTAGGTGCTGGCGTTGAAATTGTTGATCCAGAAAATATCCGTGAAAAATATGTACCGCGCTTAGTTGAATTACGTAAAAATAAAGGTATGACTGAAGTTATTGCGCGTGAGCAATTAGCTGACAATGTTGTGCTTGGTACAATGATGCTTGAAGCTAACGAGGTTGATGGTCTAGTATCAGGTGCGGTTCATACCACTGCCAATACCATTCGCCCACCATTACAATTAATTAAAACTGCCCCAGGTAGTTCACTTGTATCATCTGTCTTCTTTATGTTAATGCCAGACCAAGTTTATATCTATGGTGACTGTGCAATCAATCCAGATCCGAACGCACAAGAACTTGCTGAAATTGCTATTCAATCAGCAGATACTGCAATTGCCTTTGGTATTGAACCACGTGTTGCGATGATCTCATATTCAACAGGTAGTTCTGGTCAAGGTGCTGATGTTGAAAAAGTGAAAGAAGCGACTCGTATTGCTCAAGAAAAACGCCCAGATCTAATGATTGATGGTCCATTACAATATGATGCAGCAGTTATGCCTGATGTGGCTAAATCTAAAGCACCAAATTCACAAGTAGCGGGTAAAGCAACAGTGTTTATCTTCCCTGATTTAAATACTGGTAATACCACATATAAAGCAGTACAACGTTCTGCTGATCTTGTATCAATTGGTCCAATGTTACAAGGTATGCGTAAACCTGTTAATGACTTGTCTCGTGGTGCATTAGTTGACGATATCGTTTATACTATTGCATTAACAGCTATTCAATCAGCGCAAGAGCAAAATGCTGGTAAATAGTTTATATTGATGTTTCAATTTGTGAGAGGTTATTCAATAACCTCTCATTTCAACCAAACTATAACGTTTTGTCCTTTATAAAAACAAAAATAGTTAAAAATAATGTTTGTTATATATTGTTTATAGCTGTTATTGCGTTCAAATTCATTACATTTAAGAATAATTTATTTAGTTTAATTTATTTTTAGTTTTAAGCTAATTCTATTTTTAGTGATCTAATTAAATAGTTATTTTTTGTATTTGCTCATTTCATTCATTTTTAAATGACTAAACAAGTAATGTTTATGTCAGTAATTCTAATTTACTACATAAAAATAACTTCTATCTTTTAATAAATTGGTTTTAAATTAATGTTATTAGAGGTAAAACGAAATGAACAGTTCTAATCAAAACTTAATCCAAATCATTGCACCAAATATTTATCAAGATACTGCGTGGAATGAATCCGAAGTATTAGGCTATACCATGTGGTTATGGAATAGAAACCCTAATTATCGAAATGCGGCGATAAGTTCAGCATTAGAAGCATTACTTCCTATCATCAAGTCTAAAAACTTTATTTTATTGATTAAAAATAATAGACCATTAGGGTACCTCAATTGGGCTTATTTGAATAAGGAAGAAGAATGGCAATATTTAAATAAAATGAAAAGTTATCTCAATTTTGTCCAATGCAACGAAAAGGATGAAACGAAACGGCTATGGCTTTTATCTTTTTTTTGCCCATTTGGATTGAATGAAATTTTACTCATGAAATCAATATGTAAAAAAGTATTAAAAAATAATCTTTGCTTTTTTGGTTATCACAAGTCAAAAGCAAAACCTGTTATTAAAACAGTTCAATGTTAGGGTATATAAGCCAAGAATTTTGAATCAAATATCTATAAAAATTAATATTATTATTGGTGCGGGCTTTGTTTCTTCTGAATTAGTAAGAGGTATTACTCAATAAATCATAACAGTTTTAATTTTATCGATTTAACATTTTACTTATATTGCACAAAAGTGCTTATGGATTCTGTTAAATGTGACAAACTAGTACGGTGATAACAATATCAATACTGCAACAGTAACTCTAAATCTTATGCAAGTTTTTATATTTGTACTTAAAGTAAATTACATGAGTAACTTATCGTAATTAGGATAAATCACGACAAATGGCTATGATTTATACCATCGTCAATGTTTGGCACGATTTTACAAAATCTAGTCACGTAGATATAAATACCAATTTGAAAAATATAATAATACTGGGGGTAGAATTGGTAGGTGCTAAACTACTCATAGTTAAAGATACTTATTTATAGATTAATGCACGTTTTGAACATGATCTTGGCAATACTATACCTAAAATTTCGAAATAATATTGTTGTTGAAAAATGGTAATTGTTGTTCAAATAAAAAGCAAACAATAAACTAACTTCCTAATTAATATATACCTAGTGAAATTATATTTACTGTGTATATTTTTCTGTTTTTCAGATATTTTCCTTTAAATATTGATCAGTGAGTAAGCCTGCAAATACCTCAGCTATGCTTCACCTTAATTGCAAGTTTTATTTCCCTAATATGCTAAATATCTTTTTTATGAATATTTATTACATAAAAAATGCTGATACGCTATTTAAGCATAATGATTAGATGATACAATACCAAGCAATTTTTATATTGGCTTATATTTTAGGAATTAAAATTGATGAATAAAGACATCCACCAACAGCGTATATTGATTTTGGATTTTGGTTCACAAGTAACGCAATTAATTGCTCGAAGAGTTCGTGAAATCGGTGTGTATTGTGAACTTTGGCCATGGGATGTTTCGGAAGAAAAAATTAAACAATTTAATCCTAAAGGCATCATTTTATCAGGTGGCCCTGAAAGTACGACCGAACAAAATAGCCCAAGAGCGCCTGAATATGTATTTAACGCTGGTGTGCCTGTGTTAGGTATCTGCTACGGTATGCAAACTATGGCAATCCAAGTCGGTCAGGGCGGACAAGTTACAGCATCTAATCAACGTGAGTTTGGTTATGCTAAAGTTGATATTGTTGCAAAATCCAAATTAACCGAAGGTATTTTAGATAGCACAAGTGATGCGGGACTTGAGCAACTCGATGTTTGGATGAGTCATGGCGATAAAGTCACTTCATTACCCGACACGTTTACTTTAATCGGGCAAACAGAAACATGCCCATTTGCCATTATGGCTAACGATGAAAAACAGTTTTATGGCGTGCAGTTCCATCCGGAGGTAACGCATACTGTTAAAGGATTAGAGTTACTGCAACGTTTTGTTATTGATATCTGCCAATGTGAAAAATTATGGACACCTTCTTCTATTATCACTGATGCAGTTGCTCGTATTAAAGAAAAAGTTGGCAAAGATAAAGTATTATTAGGTCTTTCTGGTGGCGTTGATTCATCAGTTACCGCATTATTATTACATCAAGCTATTGGGGATCAGTTAACTTGTGTCTTTGTTGATCATGGTTTGCTGCGTTTAAATGAAGCAAAGCAAGTAATGGAGATGTTTGGTGATAAATTTGGTTTAAATATTATTGCTGTTAATGCAGAAGACCGTTTTATGGCTGCATTAAAAGGCGAAACCGATCCAGAAGCTAAACGTAAAATTATTGGTCGTGAATTTATTGCCGTTTTTGATGAAGAAGCAGCAAAATTAAAAGATGTCAAATGGCTTGCTCAAGGAACTATTTATCCTGATGTTATTGAATCCGCTGCTGCTGACACAGGTAAAGCTCATGTCATCAAATCTCACCATAATGTGGGTGGTTTACCTGAAGATATGAAAATGGGCTTAGTTGAACCATTACGTGAATTATTCAAAGACGAGGTACGTAAAGTCGGTCTGGAACTTGGTTTACCTTACGATATGCTTTATCGCCATCCATTCCCGGGACCGGGTTTAGGTGTTCGGGTATTGGGTGAGGTAAAAAAAGAGTATTGTGATTTATTAAGACAAGCCGATGCGATTTTTATCGAAGAACTTTACAAAGCCGATTTATATCATAAAGTTAGCCAAGCATTTACCGTATTTTTACCAGTACGCTCGGTTGGCGTCATGGGCGATGGACGCCGATATGATTGGGTTGTCTCACTGCGTGCCGTTGAAACCATCGACTTCATGACCGCCCATTGGGCTCATCTTCCATACGACTTCTTAGGAAGAGTATCGAATCGCATTATCAATGAAGTAAATGGCATATCACGAGTTGTATACGACATAAGCGGAAAACCACCTGCTACTATAGAGTGGGAGTAAAGATTTTACAGTTATTAATTTCTGTTAATCTATATAAAAGCCATTCATTTCAGAATGGCTTTTTTAATTAGAATAAAATTATTAGAATTTAAAATGATAACAACGAATTATAGTAAAGGATGTGAATTTAAAAAATCGTTCGTTCCGTTGCATACCAGATTAATGATTGTGAATGATCGACAAACTGATTTTCATCATCCAATAGTAGTTGTATAGCTTTTTTTGCTTCAGGTGAAGTTCTGATATTTAGCATCTTTTCTTTACTTTGCCGCCAAATTTCTGCCATTCCATCATAATCAAAGAAAGGAGCACTTCTGCTATTACGCATAGCATTTCCTGGTTTTTTATCTTGTAATGGTACGCTTTGGACATAATGAAGAATTTGAAGTGACCCCCAATAGTTGGACAACCACTAACTGGGGGTCTTTTTATGTCAAAATATAGTCGAGATTTAAAAATTATCATAG
>NZ_JACFPU010000086.1:0-230 GCF_016101825.1 Gilliamella sp. B14384G12
TACTACTTGATAATTGATTTTTACTGTAATTTGCGTTTCATTATAACCGCTCAAACCTCTTTCATAAGTTTCTTCGCTCACATCTGTTACTTTAATGACTTTTATCGGGCCATAGCAAAACGAGTTATCGTAAATTGTTCGTCCGCTCCCTGACTTTTTATAAGAAGAGTATAAATATTCTTGCCCCAACTCGGTCAAATCATAATGATAAAGTCCCTCTTTACCGTCAA
>NZ_JACFPU010000087.1:0-211 GCF_016101825.1 Gilliamella sp. B14384G12
TGTCATTATTGTTACCTTTTTTTATTGTTGGTTTATCATAACAATGACCTTATAAAATTGGTACTAATTAGTGTAGCCTATCCAACCTTTATAATTCATCCCCTCCATACCATTCATATAACACAATAACCAGCGCCATTCGCTTTTATGGACGTAATTGGCGTTATCCCATAAGCTAAAGTAATCTATCAGGGTATCGGTTTGTCGGTCG
>NZ_JACFPU010000088.1:0-210 GCF_016101825.1 Gilliamella sp. B14384G12
AAATAAAATTGTATTTAATGCTGGTAAATTGATATTAAACCGCATATAATGTGAAAACTTTCTGATAAGAAAGCGAAAACAAATTCAATATAATGTAAATATTAAAGGAGAAAGTTATCATGATTTATTTATCAGCAGTTCACTCACAATTTAAAAACTTTGCAAACAAATTTATCAAAAATGAACGCGGTGTAACTGCAATTGAATATG
>NZ_JACFPU010000011.1:0-103790 GCF_016101825.1 Gilliamella sp. B14384G12
GGGGTATAAACATTATCCTAAAGACTTAGCAAAATTTAAACCAGTAGATAAAGACGATGACTTAACCAATCTTCGTTTTGGCAATGATACATTTATTGAAATAGGCCGCACCAGTAACCAATTTGATCGTACTCTATATATGATTGGAAGGTTAACTGGATGTGTGGCGTTTCTTTATGCCCTTTATGCTGGAATATGGTTTTTTCTCAATATTAGTCCTTATTCTATATATAGCGATTTAGCCATTTCTTTAGGATTAATTATTGTTTCTTTGCTTGCATTATTTTTATGTTTAATGCAATTGGCAAAAGTTATTATTTGGCCAGCCGATTACCCGGTACGTTTTAACCGTAAAACCGGCAAAGTCTATGTATATGTGGACATACCATTTCACGGCGTAAAATACGTTGCATGATGTCATAGACATCATCCGTGTTATGTATGTAGAGTTTATTGTTTTTACTGAGCTTAATGTCCATAGGTCATTTTTAGTTAGAGTTATTGGTCAATCTGAAGCTTTAGTAAGGCTACCTGCCTGAACGACATTTATAAAAAGATTTAGGTCATTTAAAGAAATTGATTTTTTCATTTTTGGAATTCTATATTCAAAATACGTTTATTGTACTATAAATGAGATAATAATATTATTTTACCCCAATCATACTATCAACATAAGGATATTAATTATGAATGTATTTATAGCAGGTACTGAAAGTGAGATTGGTAATAAAATGGCTTTTAGATTATTACAAGAAAGAGATCATCTATTTTCGACAATCCTTAATGCATTTTATGGAGATAGAGTTCATGCCTAACAATAGATATTTAGTGTTACTAGCAGTTACTCTTTCTACTTTTTTTTGGGGATCTAATTTTAATGCTGGCGCATCAGTCGTTGCGGATGCATCTCCTTTTGCTGTTGCAACCGAAAGATTTTTTATTGCAACGATAATTATAATGATTTTCATGTTATTAAAAGATCGAAGCAATCTTATGGCACTACAAAAGAACTGGATTGCATTTATAGCCCTAGGTTTATTAGGTATAACCAGCTTTAATTTAGCGTTTTTTATTGGTTTAAAAACTACGTCAGCTATCAATGGGGCATTGATAATGGCTACATCTCCGATAACAACAGCATTGTTGGCGGCAATGATTGATAAACATAAAATTACTTTAATCCAAACTGTCGGTATGCTGATTAGCTTATTTGGCGTGGTTATTGTCGTAAGTAATGGTTCAATAATGAATTTAATTTCGCTTAATTTCAGTTCAGGCGATCTAATTATTATGTTGGGTAATCTCGCATGGGCGACGTACACTGTTGGTTCAAGAAAATATATATCTAACTCGACACCTTTACAAACTACAACTTATACAATGTTATTTGGTACCATAGGGATCTTATTATTTACAGTTTATAACAACAATTTACTTATATCACTCAGTAATATAACAATAAAAAATCATTTAATATTAGTATATATGGCCGTTTGTGGTACGGTAATGGCGTATTTATTTTGGAATTTTGGCATTAAAGAAATCGGGGCAGCCAATACAGCTGTATTTTTCAACTTAGTACCTGTATTTACTATGATGTTAGCATTATTTACTGGATCAGTGCCTAATCTGTTACAAATCTGTGGAGCATTAATTGTCATTTGTGGTGTAATCCTTGTTACAGGTTCATATAAAACCGTTACGAACCACTGATGTATATTGTTTTTTTGGGGGGGGAGCATTTTAGTAATGGGGCGGTTTTTACGCCCTCATTTTTTAAATAACCGTTGATTAAAATATACCTTTCATGCCTTCAGGTGTATAACGATCTCCATGTATGCTTATATAATTTTTCAAATCATTAAGTAGCGAGATATCTTCTTCTTCAAGTTTAATAAAGCAAGCATTTACATTTTCTATCAAATATTTTTCTTGCTTTGTTCCTGGTATTGGAACAATGCTATCCCATTGGGCCATCAACCAAGCTAAAGCAATCTGTCCACTAGTACAATTATATTTAATAGTCATTGGTTGTATTGCTTCTAATAGTCTTTTGTTTTGTTCAATATTATCACCCACAAATCTTGGATTAGTTTTTCGAAAATCGCCATCTGAAAAATCTTTTTCAGATTGATATTTTCCTGTCAAAAATCCTCGACCAAGTGGAGAGTAAGGTACCAAACCGATATTTAACTCTTTTAATAATGGTAAAATATTATCTTCAATATCTCTCGTCCAAAGTGAATATTCAGTTTGGACAACATCGACTGAAAATGTTGAATGTGCGCGAATTAACTGGTCAGTAGTAACTTCACAAAGTCCTGTATGTTTAATTTTCCCTTCTTTGACCAAGTTTGCCAATGTTTCCATCGTTTCCTCAATTGGATTTTCAGGGCTAATTCTATGAATATAAAATAGATCTATTTGATCAACGTCTAGGCGTTTTAGTGATGCCTCACAGCAAGATTTTATGTATTCAGGTGAGTTATTTATATTTCGTCCATATCCGACTGTATTGCTTCTATCGATACCACATTTAGTCGCAATGACTAACTTTTCTCGTTGGGCAGAAGTTAATTGTTTTAGAAATGAAGCAATGAGTGATTCATTGTGACCACGACCATACATATCAGCGGTATCAATCAAGGTCACGCCATTATCTATAATTGAGTGCAGCAGTTTTAATGACTGTTGATCATTTGTAGGCCCATAAAATTCACTTAACCCCATAGCGCCATACCCCATGGCGCCGACTTTAATATTTGAACCTAATGTTCGTTCAGGTAATTTATTCATTTAGTTAATTCCAATTTATTATGATATATTAAGAAATTAATTGTCATTAAACATATATACAGTTCCATTATTCCATATTCCTATGTAATAACGATTATTATGATATGTTAATGCAATTGCCCCAAGTAAAGATGCTTACTTCTTTTGTTTTCAAATTAATTTTACTCACATACCCCGAACCGTTATCGATAATGGTAACTATGTCAGGTGAAATAACCGCAACACCAACACCTAATCAATTAAATCTTTCACCTAATTCAATTTTATCTCCATTAGGTTGAATTAATGTAAGGCGACCACTCTATTGTGAAACAATTAAACTATTATCAGGAAGTTGACTAATACCAACTGGTGTAGCTAATCCGCGTTCAATTACCGTTTTCTTATCGTTTTTTAAATCAAGAGAAACGATTTCTCCTGTTGAACGATTGGTTATCAGTAGTTGCCTTAAATTAGAAAATGTGATTCCAGTTGGAGTACGATAGCCATCAGATATTTTTTGAGATTTTCCATTGGCAACTATTTTCAGAATATAATTGTCACTGTATGAAGACACATAGATGTTATCCTCCCCAGCTATCATAATCTCTGCTGGTGATGAAATACCCGAATAAACAGCCTCTCTATCACCATTCGCTTTTATCATAGTGATAGAATTTCCTGATAAATTATTAATATACATAGTCCCAGTGCTATCAAAAGCAATTCCTGTAGGTGCTTTAAATAATGTTGAAACCGCCGTTGATTCAGCCATACTCATCCTGCATATAACGTTAAAAATATAAACGCAATTGTGCTTAAAAGAATTTTTTTCTTAATAAGTATTTTCCTCATAAATGTATCAAAATCCAATTGATGCTCCTCCATCGAGATTGATCGACGCACCATTAATATAATTAGCTTTTTTATTTAATAAAAAAGAGACTGCGTGACCAATATCGTTAACATCAGTAAATCTTTTTAATGGATTCATTTTTTTGAAATTTTCATTTAAGGATTCTGGTGTGGTATCAAAAAATTTAGCCAAGTTAGTAGCTGTTTTTTGCCAAGATTCAGATTCTGTAATCCATGGATTTAAAACATTTAGGCAAATGCCACGTGTACCCAAATATTTTGAAGCAGCTTTTGCAAAACCAGAAAGTGCGGCGTTTACAGTACTATTGATGATGAAATCTGGATTTGGATCATAACAGAATGTACCGTTTATAATGATGATCTTGCCATTAATCTCATGCTCCATCATTAATTTAGCTACATTTTTTGTCATATTAATTGTGCCCCAAAGTTTGCTTTGAAATGACTCATCCCAATCATTTTTCAAAGAGGAAAAATAATCAATAGGCTCACCAAAACCTGCAGCATTAACTAGACCATCAATAGGAGTACTTTCCCAAATTGAAAGTAATTTTGAGGCTACTTGGACTTCATTTCTGATATCTATTGTGTAAGTAATAATGTTTTTATTATTTGTTTCCAACTCTAATTCCTGCTGGGTAGCAAATAATTTATGAGGATTCCTTCCAATTAGAATAACTCTATAATTATCATTTAAAAGAACCTTCGCAATACCTTTTCCTATTGAACCTGAACCACCTGTGATCATAATTGTTTGCATTTTAACTTCCTTTTATTTTTTTATTAATTGAATACCCAACAAAGCGAAAACTGCATTAATTAAGCTTAAAATTATGCAGGTTAAAATTACTCCATTCCAATTAAAGTTTTCATAAAGAATACCTAACATATATGTACCAACACTACCTCCAGCTAGACAAGATAATAAGTACAAAGAAGATATAGCTCCTTTAGAATTAATTGGTACAATCTGATTAAGCATAGAAATTACAATTGGCTGAATACCAAAAACAAAAAGAAACAAACAAAAAATACCGAATGCTATGCAGAATAGTTCTGAACTGTATCCAATCATGACAACTGAAATGGTTACACATAATAAGCATATGATTAACAGTTTTTCTTTACTCATGAATTGAGATAATTTACCAGTAATCATTGCTCCAATCACTGCGCTCATTCCTGCAAAATTTAACCATCCCAAAACAGTAGATGAAAGATTAAATGGTTCACCTTTTAAATAAAATGTTAAAAAAGAGGATAATCCTAGATAAACAAAAAAGAGTAAAAAACCGACTAATAAAAAAATAATAACCGTTTTATTGAGTAGTAATTTAGCTGCAGAGAGATAAGTGTTAATAATATTAATACTAGATGTAATATTGTTTGCTTTTTTTATTCCGGATGGAATAAAAAAGCAAGCACAAATAATTAAACACGCATAAATAATGAAGGCAAATTGCCAAGACTGGTGATCTGTCATCATGGCTACAACGCTTCTGCTAAAAATAATACCTATAATAGAAGCAGATATCATAATTCCCATTGCTTGAGGCAATTTTTCATTAGGTGTGTTTTTAGCCGTATAAGCAAATAATGCTGCGGGGACTGATGCAGCAAAAAAACCAATCAATGACATAATGAACAAATATATATTGAATGATTGGATTATCCCAGATATACACAGACAAAAAACTGTTCCGATACAACCAAAAAGAACTAATAATCTTGTTGAGACTCTATCTGATAATGGACCATAAATAAAAAATGAAATTGCATAGAAAAAACAAGATAGGCTAAAAACATTTCGTGCTTCAAGAATATCTATATTGAAGCTTTTTGAAATTTCCTGAAAAATGAGCTGGCTGATATAAACCGAACCAACTAAAAGAACAATTAGTACAGCAGAAACCATAACACTTGTTTTTGATTTTGTCTGTTTTTGCTCTTTTGTTGGCATTATCGCTGATTCCATAATGTAAATTCCTCTTTACTCTCGAGTAATACTCATCGCAACACCTTCACCACCACCGACACATAGTGCTGCAATACCAGTATTAAGTTTACGAGATATTAATTGATGGATAAGTGAAACCAATATGCGACAACCAGAGGCACCAATTGGATGACCTAATGCAATCGCTCCGCCATTAACATTTACTTTGCCTTCTGGCAAATTTAATATTTTTTGTACAGCTATGGTTTGTGATGCAAAAGCTTCATTACATTCGAATAGATCAATTTCATCAATTGACAGAGATGCTTTTTTTAAACAAGCTTGAATCGCACTAATAGGACCTAATCCCATAAAAGCTGGGTTGATACCTGTATTGGCAAATGCAGAAATAGAAACCAATGGAATTAATCCTAAAGATAAAGCTTTTTCTCTACTGCATACAATCACTGCAGCAGCTCCATCGTTTATGGATGATGCGTTTCCAGCTGTAACTACTCCATTTTTTTTAAAAACAGGTTGTAGCGTCGATAACTTATTTAAAGAAGTTTCTCTTGGGCCTTCATCTTTATCAATAATTAATTCGCCTTTCTTGGTGGTTAATTTTATTGGTATTATTTCGTTTAAAAAAGAATTATTTTGTATGGCCTTAAGCGCCTTATTTTGAGAAGAGAGTGCATAATTATCTTGCTCTTCACGAGAAATATTATATTCTTCAGCAACATTTTCGGCTGTTATTCCCATATGATATTGATTGAAAGCATCAGTTAATCCATCATGTATAAGTGTATCAACTAATTCTAAATTACCTAAACGTTTACCTTGTCGCCCTCCCTTAAGAATATGTCCAGCCATTGACATGCTTTCTTGCCCGCCAGCAATAATCATGTGGGCATCTCCATTTTTAATCGCTTGTACAGCTAAGTTGATAGCTACAAGTCCTGAACCACAAACTTTATTAACAGTTAATCCAGTTACTTTTTCTGGTAAACCAGCTTTAATAGCAGTCTGTCTAGCTGGATTTTGTCCGCATCCAGCAGTTAAAACCTGTCCCATAATAACTTGATCTACTTCATTGACCGGGATATTTGACTCTTCTAACATATTTTTAATTAACATAGCACCCAATTCGGTAGCTGGTATATTAGCAAATCCACCGAGAAACGCTCCAATAGCAGTTCTTTTTGCTGCAACAATAACAACATCTTTCATATTCATTCTTTCTCCAACATAGTCATAAGTATTTTTATTTATTATTTCATTAAAAAGATTATAAAATTATCCAGTTATGGCGTTTAGCGTGATCCAGCATGATAGGATTATTACCAACATATACAGGATTACCTACACAAGACAACATATCTAGATCTGAAATATCGTCGCCATAACTGTAACTGGTGTTTAAATTAATTTTTTCCTTGGAAGCAAATTCTTTCATTGCCTCAGCCTTTCCAGCACCAATAGTCTGTATTCCACTAATTTCACCGGTCAAGACACCTTTTTCGTCAACAACAGGATGAACACAAAGAATGTCTTTAATTTTGAAATGTTCAGCAATAGGCTGCAAAAGGGGTAGCATCGAACCTGAGACAAAAATTATTCTTTCTCCTTTTTCTTGATGTTGACATAAACATCTGTTTGTCTTCTCTATAAATACATCTTTTGCAAGAACATTGTTACTAAACCAATTTTTACCGATTGCGACTAGTTCATCCATGTATATACCTGATAAGAATTGGTAATACATCGAATTTAGCTTTTCTCTAGGTACATTACTGGCCCTAGCTTGTTTAAAAGCTTCATCAAATTTAATTTTTAAACTGTTTAACTTTTTCTTTTCACAGAAATATTCAAAAAAATCAAACATACTCTTGATTGTTATTAGTGTGTCATCAACATCAAAAAAGGCTGCGGGTAATTTTATTGAATCACTTTTTATTTGCTTCATGATGATTATCCTTAATTTCCTTCAGTCTACTTTTATTTGCGAAATCAGGATCAGTGCCTACGACACCTGCATCAGACCATCGTGACGGTGAAATTTCCTGAATGCTAATAGAAATTTTATCGAGTGGGCAACCTAATGTGTTATGTACGACACTAGTTATTCCTTCTAATAGTTTTTTGGCTTTTTCATCACTATTTATTGGCCAAGTTAAAATGTGTAAATGTGGCATTTATTTCTCCTGTAGTGGTTTCGTTAGTAAAGAATTTAATAAATCATTTTGACTTAATTTGAGTTGTGCGTGTACATCTCCCCCTAAACCAAAATACCCAATTGCACCACCATATGACTGTTGAGAACTCATGAATAAAACAATAATGTTAATGATTCGATTGCTGTTTTCATCATGTTTCGGAAATGGATTATCTAAAATAGCAAAATAGTTACCATTTCCTTTTTCATCTGTTATAAAAACGTTGGGTATCCCTAATGGACCAGGTCGAGTTAACTCATTTGGATCAAGATCTTTTTCTCTTAAACTCATCACGGTGTAAAGACTATTTGGAACTAAATTTTTAAAACTAAAATCAAATTTGGCCGAGAAACCATCAGTATTAATTTCAACACTGCCTTCTGCTTTAAGCCAATCGCTTAGTACAATCTTTGGTAATTTTCTACGCCCATCACTTTCTCGATAGTCATAAATGTAACCCTTATTTAATGGGAGGCTTGGACGATGTATCTGTGCAGCATTGGCACATTGCTCAGGTGCAAATACCATCGGGTAATTATTTAAAGGAAGTGGTAATGGCAATGTAAATAATTCTATTTCTGACAGTTTTTCTTCACTAATGTCATTCAACTCTTCCTTAACTGAATAAGCGGATATTTCTCCAAATTTAGGGACAGTGCTATTCTTTGAGACAATAGCCATTCCCCATGAAATGGCTTTGTCCTCCCTAATAATGTTTCCAACAACAACAAAGTCACCATTTTTATCCACGATCTCTGATGGTGGATATAAAGGTCCTTGCGTTGTTGGTGTTAATTGAAACTTAGACATTGATATTTCCTTCCCTATGCAACATTGTTGAGAGAATCTGTCAAGTATGAGTTCAGTGCTTCATTTGCTAACACTGCTTCTTTTTTTGAAAGATCATTAACAGGATATACTGCGAAATCAGTATTCATAGTGGCACAAACTTTGTTAGCCTGATTTATAGTTATTTTCGCTTTTACTTTGGTTCGATAATTATTCTTATCAATGTTGATAAGCTCAAAATAAATTTGTGCAGGTAAAGGAAATAAAAAGTTTTCAAACTGAATATTCATTCCGTTAATGACAAAATATTTATCTTGGTTATTGTCATCATTAAGGTAAAATTCTTCTGTTATTGCAATAAAAGTTTGTCTAAAAGCTTCTGTTATAATCATGCCTTGAACGTGTCTGCCTGTCTGATGATCCCCCATCAGCATATTTCTTTCGTCAAGAATGAATGGTAATTCAAATAGAGTATCATTTAGTTGTTTAGCTTGACCAATCAAAACATTATGAATATTGATTTGATGAGTATACTTATTTGGTAAAACTTCACATCCATAAAATGAAATGAGTGAAGACATATCTAAATGTTCAGAATTCTCGATATCTTTAACAAAACGACTGACCTCATCTCTTTTACATCCCTGTCCTGGAACTAAATAATTTTTCTTAGTGAATATTTTTGCTGGTATTTGAGTCAACATGGAAAGCTGGGTTTGAGTGATTGTCCCATTTAATTTTGCAAACTCACCGAATTTATCACCAACAACTACTAATTTTTTCACAACATTTCTCCTTATAACATCTTTATAATAATTTATTTTAACTTCTTATAACTTCTTATAACTTCTTATAATTTATAATTAAAATATATATTACATCCCTAATTTTTTGTAGATTTTAGTGTAAAGACCTTCATTACCTCCAGTGATATAACTATCTCCAGCTTGAGTAACAATGTTTTTATAATTATCATCGGTAAATGGTTTAAGATAAGTTTCAACTGAGCCGTTAAAACATGAAATAAACATTACACCTGGAATCTGGCTAATAAGTGAATGGTAGGCGTCAAATGATTCAATTGTGGTTGAATTATTACGAACTACCTCAAAAATTGTTTCATTTCGCCATTTCAGATAACGCTGATATGCAGTAGGTAAGACTTCAACATGGCGAAGTTGAACATATTTAGTTTGTGGAACTGCCGTACTTGAACTAATAGGGCTTTCGACATAAGTAAGTAGTTCTCGTTTAATATCTCCACAGAGATAATTAGCGTAATCGGTGAAGGCTGAAGCTAAATTGTTTTCATATTTAGCCAGTTCATTTAGTGAACTTAAACTAATGAATTCAATTAACTCGCCTTCATCTTGAGAAATATAGAAACTACTTACTTCAGGAAGAGCCTTTGAATTTTTCTCGGCTAGATCCTGAATCTCCTTCTCTTTTCCTTCCATTACTGGATAATGATTTACTAATAAGTATTGTGATGTCATAACTTTCTCCTTTAATTGTTAGTTATTTATGTAATAGTTGAAAACTGTAAACAAAAAAATAGGAATACAGAAATACTTATTTTGCGATATGAAATTAATATCAAAGGTAAAACAGTTTTTAATAAATTTAATAATTATCAAAAAAATAAATAAATTTTGTTAAGTTTGTTTATAATGTATTTATGGTATGATGATAAAAAAAATGAAATTTCAAAAATGACACAATAAATTGATGACTAAAAAATTTTTATTATCATAATTAAAGACGATAATTTTGTTAAAGCATCCAACAGACTATTAATACGATCCTCAGCAATAAGCAGAAATTTAACTCAATTTAAAAAAATAATTGGTGGATGCTTAAGGGATAGAATTATCAAACAGATCTTCCTAATAATGTTAAGAAAAAATGATAGGTTAACTAATTTAGTTGAAGAGTTTTCTAACTAATTAAGATTTAGAGGATTATCATCATAAATTATCACTAATCATAAAAGTAACTTTATAAATAAGTTAAAATCATCAGAGTGTTGGTAAATATATTTTTTCGTTTATTAAAGAATACCTAGAATAAAAATAGATTTAATGGGAACAAATCGAATAGTTGACTTATCTATTAGAATATTGATATAGCTATTTGTGTTGGAAATCTAATTGAAAGTGATTGGGTAGCAAAAAAATTGCTGGTGTCAAAAAATATATTATGTCCATCTGAAGAATTCTTCAAAAAATCGGATGCAATTCTAACTTTATCGATATTGAATAAAAATTTAATCAATGCAAATGATAATATAAATTGAATATCAACGAATATAAGTACGTTACAACCTAATGAAGTTTATGTAAATCCATATTTGATTATCGATGATACAGATCTTATTATTGAAATTGCTGACAATGGGAGGCGATGTGCTTCGTTCCATCAAAGTTTATTGAAGAAAGCATATCTAGTAATGAATTGAAGCAAGTTTTATCAGACAGGGTAGGTAGTTTCAGCCCCATATTTACAATTTTAAGGTAAAAATTATATACCGAATTGGGTTATAGTATTTAAAGAGTATATTGAAGGTTATATTGAAGCAAATTTTTAGGAGTTTTATATATCGTGAACATTTATAGCAAAGGATTGCCTACAATTAAACAGTTACAGTATTTTGTGGCTGTTTGTGAGGCGAAAAGTTTTAGAGGAGCGGCTGAAAAGTTGGGAGTAAGCCAGCCACCACTTTCAATTCAAATTAGAGATTTAGAAGAAAAATTGGAACAAACTTTATTTTTACGAAATTCACATAAAGTTGTTTTAACAAAAGAAGGAGAAGATTTTAAAATAAAAGCTACATTTTTATTAAATGAACTTTGCTCAACCGTTAGATCAATTAAATCAAGCAATATTGAGAAGGTTATTTTCGGTACAACTAAAACCCTTTGTTTTGACTTCATTCCATATTTTGATATGTTTTTCTCTAATTTTTGTGATGAAATAGAAATTTATAAACATAATTATACATCCAAAGAACTTCTATTTGAACTAAAAAAAGAAAACATCGATTTTGCCTTAGTTTCTGATTACCAAACGGGAGAGCAAATTGAAAACAATTTATTAGTATACAAAGAACCGATGATATTAGTTTTACCTAACAGCCATAAATGTAGTGAACAAGAAAAAGTCGATCTTAATGATGTAACTGATTTACCTCTCTTCTGGTTTAAACCATATTTAAATCCTATATTTCATAAGCAATGTGAGCTAGTGTTTAAAACACTAAATTTACCTCTTATTCGTCGTCCGGAGCTTCCGGATAATCTATCAATGCTACTTGAGGTATCGTTAGGTAAAGCTATGATGCTTTTGCCTCAATCAATGACTCAAGCAAAAGTTGATGGCGTGGTATATAAAAAATTAATTAATAGTCAAAGTATGAAATTAAGCATTAATATATATCTTGTTTGGCAGAAGAATTTGAAGAAAAATGCTATAAATCAAGCTATTATTGATTATTTTGAAAATGAGTGATTAAAAGAATTATCTGAAAATTATTCGATATTCTTTTTAAGTACTATTAAAAGCATTTATCTTACAACCATCTTATTATTTACTATTTGGGTGGAGGAATTCGATTTATCTAAATTGTATTTAAAAAATTGATTTTTTTACTTAAAATACTAATAAACAACTTACCAACAAATAGTTTATGTCTCATAAAATAACTGATTGAGGATTATTAAAAAGATTGTCAGAATGCCACTCGTGGCATAGTTGTCTATAAGACTCTTTAAGAACTACTAAAAACTAGTCCAAATGGTTAGCAACGCCATAAATCAAAAATAATTAATATGATACATTCAAATTTTTATAAAATTCAAGTGCGTTTATCACGCCGATAACACTTTCTATAATCTTCTAAAATCAATTTTAAGTTTTGTTTTTTACTATATTAAAAGACATTCATTATTACAATGAAATAAATCAAAAAATAATGCTAAAACAGTATCTATCACTTGGGTTTAAATGATCGAATGTCTAAACTTTTTCATACAACAAAATTAATTGATCACTGTTTATTAGATGCCATCGGCGTCAAATAACCTAATGTAGTTGAGCATATTCATCAACAAAAAAATTAAATTTTCCAGCAGTTATAAAAAAATTTATGGTATAAAAAGTTCAATTCGTTGTAGCGGCTTAAATATAGTTTGAAATGTTTGCTCTATTCTAAGTAGACTATGCACAGACCGTCAGTTCAGTGCCAATATCAGGCCTAAAAACCACAGGTAAGGGTAAAAAAATAAACCAAGACCAATTTTAATTATAAAAAGTTATATTATAATTGTTAAATATATAAACTTTCATTTTAATAGGATATGGGGATGACTGAAAAACTTAACGAAGGAAAAATCATGCAAGCCCTTAATTGGGCTTACGATAAAGCATTGGATGGTAGCATTCCAGGAACAGATTCATCTTATGAATTGGCTGAAAACTACTTAAAGGGGGAGGCCGATATAGTGGATAAGGTTAATTCTCTCATTAGATGGCAAAATACTAAATCTGCCACTACTGGGTTTGTATCTGGTCTTGGTGGCATTATAACTATGCCGGTTGCAATCCCTGCAAGCATTGCAACCGTAATTTATGTCCAAATTCGCATGGTAGCAGCAATCGCTATTATGGGAGAATATGATGTCAAAGACGATCGAGTTAAAACGTTAGTATTCTCCTGCTTAGTCGGCAATGCCGCAAAAGATATTCTTAAAGGAACAGGAGTAGTTATTGGCTCCAAGATGACTACACAGCTAATTAAGGGCATATCAAAGGAAACTATTTTCGCCATTAACAAGCGGGTTGGTTTTAGATTGCTAACTAAATTTGGTGAAAAAGGAGCGATCAACTTAGGTAAAATGATTCCACTTGTAGGTGGGCTTATCGGTGCGACATTCGATGGTATTTCAACTAATATCATTGGCAATATTGCTAGAAAAACCTTCATAGAAAGTGGAGCCATAACCGAACCATAAGAATATCTCTATATATTGAACATACGATATAACTGGGAAATTCATTGCGTTATTAATGATAATAATAAGGTTTTTAATTTGTCTGCACAATATCAGAAGCTATAATCTATCATCTATTTATAATTATATTTCATATAAATAAATTTTAAAAATTATAATTATAAATAGATTTTTGATTTAATTATCGCGTGTGTCATCAGTTTTCCGATTTTTTAAACCTAAACATATTTTATAATTAAGAGAAAGTTCTACGCCATACGTTTGGACTAACTTGATATCTGTTTTTAAAGTATTGTCTGAAAGATATTGTATTATGAAATCCTGATAATTCTGCAATTTTTTCTATTGATAAAGAGGAAGTTTCTAACAAATTCTTACTACGTAACAACTTTTCATTAGTAAGCCAGCCCACTAATGTCATACCTGTCTCTTTCTTAAAGTGACGTTTAAAAGTGCTTCTACTGATAGAGGCTTTCTTGGCAAGTTCATCTATAGTATAGGTCTTGGTTAAGTTCTTTCGTAAATAATCCTAAAAAGAATTTATTTGTTTGTTATGGGTAGCCATTACAATTGGATGCTCAATATATTGAGCTTGTCCTCCCTCACGATGGGGAGGTGCAACCATTACACGAGCTATTTTATTTGCAATTTTACTACCGTATATTTTACGAACTATGTATAAGCAACAGTCTAAACTAGCAGCCGTTCCAGCAGATGTTATGACATGATGATCCTCTACATAGAGGGCATTATTGTCTAACGTTATTTCAGGGAAGCGTTTTTTAAAATCTATCTCAGCCAGCCAATGTGTTGATGCTTTCTTACCATCGAGTATTCCTGTATATGCCTGTGCGTAAGTTCCATAACATAGCCCAACTATTTGAGCACCACGTGTGTACGCTTGATAAAAGGAATTGAAAAATGAAATGGACTAATGTTTGGATAAAGAACTAATGCAATGTAAGGTAAATTCATAATATTTAAGCTTATAAACTTAGAACATATAATTTGACCCGATTATTTCGATGATTGATGAAAATGTCAATGGTTAGTTATTAAAACTAATTCAATAATAAACACACTAAATAATTATTAAGAGGTCCTATTTATATGAAAACTAATTTAACTCAGGCTAATAAAACATCTAATCTGAATTTTAAAAACTATACTAACCAAGTTTTAATTCAGCAAATTAGAAATGCAACATTGAAGATTAGCTATGCGGGGACTATTTTTTTAATTGATCCTATGTTAGCACCAAAGGGGGCTTATCCTGGTTTTGAAGGAACTTATCGTAGTGAGTTACGTAACCCTCTAATTGACCTACCATACACTGGATAGGCTACACTATTTTAGAAATAATTGAAGATGTTGATGCAATTATTGTTACTCATACACATCTCGATCATTGGGATGATGCCGCGCAAGAATTCATCCCTAAACATATCCCTTTATTTGTTCAAAATGAACAAGATGCTGATTTAATTCGATCACAAGGTTTTATAAGTATAAAAATATTAGAAAAAAACACTCTGTTTAACAACATTCATTTAAGTAAAGTAGGAGGTCAGCATGTTACAGACACTATGTATGCAGTACCTGATCTAGCAAAGCGATTAGGTGATACTATGGGTGTTATTTTTCAGGGGAAAGGTATTAAAACTCTTTACATTGCAGGCGATACTATTTGGTGTGATGAGACGACTAGAGTAATTGGGAATTATAAACCAGAAATTATTATTTTAAATACAGGTTATGCACGACTCAAAAACTTTGATAAATCGATTATCATGGGTAAAGATGATGTCAAACATGCCTATCAAACAGCTACTAATGCAATAATCATTAGAACCCATATGGATGCTGTTAATCATGCAATGTTGACACGTAAAGAGCTTCATGAATACATAACTAAAGACGAGATTGATGATAGAGTGCTTGTACCTAATGATGGAGAAACTATTAAAATCTAAACTAAATCATTATTTGTAATCTATCTTTAATGACTACAATTTAAAAATTTCTATTAATTAACAAGGTACTTCGATAGCGAGATAAATCAGCCTAAAATAAATTATTTAAATCAAGTTTAATTATGTCTAGTACACTATTAGCGTTATTACTGATGTGATGATTAATATTTTGGCGCAATTGAGTCAATTATATGTATTGCACAGCTTCAAATTTCTTCTGTAAAATAAATAGGTTAGTAATACAAAGTTCGCCTTGTTTTCGGTTGTTGTAGTTCCAAATCACTAAGAATATTATTGTGTATTTAAAGTCACAATAAATATCGAGATAAAGAAAAAGGATATTTGACGACCAGCTAAAATGTACTAGATATAAATGGTAGCTTGCTATTTTAGGCTTTTTACAAAATTTTAATGTCCAACTTTTTTACCATAAATTAAAATAAATTGTGTTTTCAGGAATAACGATTAAATTTGAGAAATAGAGAAAATTTATTAAACAGTCATGTAGTAAAAAAATTTAATTAATAATTAATATTACCCTCATATTTAATTTTTTAACTTATCTTTATGGAACATAATTAAATCTGAGGGTGGATTATTGCCAATAGTCTCCACTATGACAAATCATCTTAATATGAACTATATTTACATAGTTTATCTTATGAGGTTACTAGCTTTTTTCTAAACTTCATAACTTTATGTCCATTGCCACAAACTTTCATGCTACACCAACGTCTTTTATGGGCTTTTGTCTTATCGTAGAACCACAGCACACAGTCGTTGTGCTCGCAGTGTTTTACTAAACTAAAATCTTCTTGCGCAATTAGCTTTGCTGTAGCCTCAGCCAAAGGAGCTAAAACCTATTCTGGACTATGTTTGGCATAATGATGAGTGAGAATAAGCGATTGGTTAGCATCATATTCTAAATTTAACCATCGGCTAGCTTTGTGCAAAAATGCATTTAATAGTTCAATATCTAAACTATGCCTTTTTTTTTGTTGTATAAGTACTCTCTATCGATATCGTTTTATCTCGTTGTTTAAGGGGAAGACCGAAAGAAAATCAACGAGAGTACATAAATGATTAAAAAGAAAAAATATAATTTAGAGATTAAAGCATATATGTTTTTTTGTAAAAATTATTCAGGAGTCTATACCGTTTCAATGTTAATTCTAAATCCATTTTATTATTAAAACTGAAATGTTTTATACATGAAGGCAGTTTATTTAGATTATAAAGAATTGTTTTTACTTTTAAGAAGATTAATCGAAACAAAGTTCGTTGATGATTCTAATTTTAAGAGATTTTTTATCTAACTTAAGTAACTTTTTTACATTTAAATAAAAAGCCGCGTGATAGTTAGGTATCAGTTGGTTTGATTCATTTTTATAAAGTTAAATACTTTCTTAGAATAAAGCGGGTTATCAAAAAAATCTGTTATTATTGAGGGGTTGGATTTTTTCTACGCCTCTTTCTATTATATGACAATGTTTTACTGTTTATAATTTAAATTGTGGGTAAAACTATTAATAATCAAAGAGTAAGTAGTTTAATTTTAGAAATCCTATTTTTTCCATTTTAGTTATAAATATTTTATAATACAAATAAATCATTGATTAGAGAGTAATTCACTCATGAATATCAAACAACTTAAATACTTTCAGATACTCGCTAAAAATCAACACTATACTTATACTTCAGAATATTTTTCCATTAGTCAACCAAGTCTTAGTCATGCGATTGCAGAATTAGAGAAAGAGGTTGGTATCAAGTTATTTCAAAAGAAAGGACGTAATGTAGAACTAACTAAAGAAGGCGAACAGTATCTCATCTACGTTAATCAAGCATTACAATCACTAAATGAAGGTGAACAATTTATTAAAGAATTAACTAGCATATCGCATGGGCATATTCGATTAGCTTTTGTTTATTCATTAAGTATGGGATATATACCAAAAATTATAAAAGCATTTACTAGCTTACCTGAATATAAAAATATTTCATTTTCTTTTTATGAAGATTTGAGTGCAAATATTGTTCAAGAACTTAAAAGCAAACGTTATGATATCGGGCTATGTTCTTATTTGCATGATGACCCAGAAATAGAATTTACGCGTTTAGCTAAACAAGAAATTGTATTTATTATTTCTAATGAGCACCCATTATCTAAGCGAAAAAAGCTGGACTTAAAAGATATAGCGAATGAACCGGTAATTTTATATACCGAACGTAGTGGAATGAAAGGTTATTTGGATAATATCATTAGTGAATCAGGTGTCAAATTAACTAATGTTGTTAGTCGGGTTGAAAGTGAAAATGCAATGATTGGTTTAGTATCTATCAATTATGGTATTGGTATGATGATTAATGTATCTGTTCCTGAAGATGCTAATGTTTCATTAATACCGATGAATAAAAATCGCCAAAAACGAGACATCTATGTGGCGACGGTTAAAAATAGACCCCTAATGCCTGTCGCTCAAAAATTTTATCGATTTTTAACCCAATACTGTGGAGATAGTTTTTTTAATAATTAATTTTGTGCTACTATTCATTTAATTATTTAATAAATGTTGTTCTTTACATAGATAATTTAAATATATTTGTTAAATAAAAAACTTAAAACAACATATTTTGTTTTAAAAATTGATTAATTTTTATAGCTAGAATAATTTGATGAGAAAAAAATGACATCTTTAATTAAAAAAATTAGCTTAAGCAATAGTGTATCAATCGAACAGTTAGGTTTCGGTACTTTTAAAATTGTTGAACAACAGGAAGCTAATAACGCTATCATGACAGCCTTAAATAATGGTTATCGTGCATTTGATACTGCCCAGCTTTATAATAACGAAAAAATACTTGGTGAAGCTTTTGTTAATTCAGGTGTTGCAAGGCAAGAATTATTTCTAACGACTAAAGTAAGTAATCTTAATCAAGGTTATGAGCAGACGTTAAAATCTTTCGAACAATCCTTAAAAGATTTACAAACGGATTATTTAGATCTTTTCCTAGTCCATTGGCCATTGAAAAATCATTTCTTTGATACTTGGAAAGCCATTGAACAACTATATGAAACTAAAATGGTTCGCGCAATTGGCGTTTGTAACTTTCATCAATCCCATTTTGAATTGTTGAAAACTCGTGCAAATATTAAACCTATGATTAATCAAATTGAGATTCACCCTTATTTAGTACAAAAAGAATTAATAGAATATTTAAACAAAGAACAAATTGCGATTGAAGCATGGAGTCCTTTGGCTCGTGGTCGTGTTGTTGAAGAACCATTATTGATAAATATCGGTCAAAAATATCAAAAATCATCTTCACAAGTAACGTTACGTTGGCATGTTCAAAAAGATCTTATTGTCATTCCTAAATCGGTTAACCCTCTGCGTATAGCTGAAAATATGCAAATTTTTGATTTTGAATTAACTGACACCGAAATGCAGCAAATTGATAGTTTAAATGAAGACTTTAGAACAGGCCCAAATCCTGATAATGTTTATCAGAAAAATGGTTTTTAAAATTTTAGATGTGTAATCTATAACACATTATTTTTTAGAATAACATTGATAGTGATATTCTATTTAATAATAATAGATTACATATTGCTTTCTCTCTTATTGCTAAAAAATCCTAATCTATAAATCAATTCCCATAACTAAATTATCCCTAAATTTAGTCAATTTCTTTTTTTTGATATTGAAAGCTAAGATTATTCTTTATTTCAAATGTATCACAAACAATTTTTAATAAAATAACTTTATCTGTAAAAAAATATTTACATGTATCTTTTATTTAACACTTTGATATATTTGCAATTTATAAAATAATTTAACTTTGTGTAAATATTTGTTGCATTTATGTATATTAAGAATAACATATAAGTGTATTATGTTATTGATGTGAGATTATAAAAATGAATAAAACAATCTTTCTCGTTGGAGCTCGAGCGTCAGGAAAAACAACAATGGGGCGCTTACTTGCTGAAAAGTTAAATTACTCATTTGTTGATACAGATGTTTACTTATACGAAAGTACCCAAAGGACCGTTGCTGAAATAGTTGAAAAAGAGGGTTGGGATGGTTTTAGAAAGCTAGAAAGCCAAGTTTTAAAAGATGTCACACAGCCGTGTCGAGTTATTGCAACAGGTGGGGGAATGATTTTAGCTGACCAAAATCGTCTACATATGCAAAAAATGGGTATTGTATTCTTCTTATCTGCTCCTGCAAAGATTCTTGCGGAACGATTAATGAAAGATCCTAATATGGCACAACGTCCGTCATTAACAGGATTATCAATTGTTGATGAGATGGAAAAAATACTTGAAGAACGTCATCATCTCTATATGGATTCTGCAAGTCATGTTATAAATGTAGATTGTCAGGAGATGCAAATATTAGGACAGTTTCTAGAAGTACTCAATATTGATTAATGAATTTGTACTTTTTTACATTATGAAGTTTTTATCATCATTCAAAATGATGATCCTCCGTTTATTCCAATCTTACATAATTATATAAATAACTTATTCTTTATTAACTACAATTAATTAATAATACTATTTGTTAGGTTATTTTTCTTTTATTCCGGCACGTTTACCGCTAATATTAAATCAGTTAGTTTTGTAGTGTTTTAAATTTATAATGGAATATTAACTGATGAACAATAATATTAACAGCCCTTATTCGATAGCAGGATCTATTTATGCTAATTACATAATTGAAAGTATTGCTTTAATAGTAATTATGCAATTTTCTGAAGAAATATCGGCTCAACTTAACACTGACCTAGTTGGTGTCGGTTTTGTGGCTTCTGGAATAGGATTTGGCAAAATATTGTTGATGTTTGTCGGTGGCATATTATCCGATAAGTTTGGTCGTAAGCCATTTATTTTAATGGGAATGTTTTGTTATATTATCTTTTTTAGTGGGATTCTTTTTTGTCACAATATAACCTTTGCCTTTTATTTAGCAATGTTTATTGGTGCAGGAAACTCTTTTTTAGATACTGGCTCAATGCCAGCATTGACCGAATGCTTTCCTAGATCAGCCGGTACAGCAAGCGTTTTAATTAAAGCATTTATCTCAATGGGAACCTTAGTTTTACCATTTATTGTTACTATATTTCATACTTATCATTTGTGGTACGGTTATGCTTTCCTATTCTTTATTGCTTGTATCATTCTTAATTTGATACTACTTGCGCCAAGAAAATTTCCTTCTAAAAATACGGTTATTTGTGGTAATGAAGGTCATAATGACTATTTTATTGGTAAACCTAATATTTTCTTTGAAGGTATTTTATTAATCATTATGGGCTTTACCACTACAGCAACTTTCGTGATCATTTTACAATGGTTACCGGCAATTGCAGAAAAGGGGATAGGGATGGATCAAATGGCAGCCAAACAGTTAATCAGTTATTACAGCACGGCTTCAATAATTTCCGTTTTTACAACAGCCTATATTGTTAAAAAATTCATAAAACCTATTTTTTGTATAATTATATTGCCTTTACTTTCAGTGTTAACTTTATTAATTTTTCTTTTTAATCTGAATCCAACTATGAGTTTAATTGCGGCAATTGGTATGGGATTAACTGCCGCAGGTGGTGTATTACAACTTACCTTAGTTGTTATGCAACAGCTATTTCCTGATCGTAAAGGCTTTGCAGTCGGAACAATGTATACTTTAAGTGGCTTATCATTTATTGTCATCCCATTAATAGTACCGAAATTAGCTATGACAAATGTTAGCTATGCAATTCTAGTCGATCTTGTCGTTGCACTATCAAGTGTAATATTAGGCACAATTGTTTATTCACGTTTCAAGAAAGTCATTGATATGAAGAAAATTTGATAACTATCCACATGGGAATTAAAAAAAGCGTCTTATTGTAATAAGATGCTTTAACATTCATAATAAATTCATTGCGAAATAATTAATATAATCGTTACTCACTTTTAATTATTATAAATAATGCTTTTTTAGGTAGCTATCTAGTATCGACAATAATGCTAAGGATACTTTCTAATCGTATCCATCCCGATTTCAGGGCTATTGATAGCTCACATGCCAAAATAAGTTCCTATTTTTTATGTCAATCTTATTAGATAATTTATGGAATATTCATACTTTTCTTGAATTAACACTCGATTTAAAAAAAAGCTTATGGCTCTTGGTATAATTTCTTAGAGCAACAATTACATCACAGTTAAAGACATAAAAGATACTTTCTTCTCAATTGTACATCAATACATTGCATTATTATTTTAACATTTGGTTTTGTTATGTTATCGATATGAATCCTCTATTAAATTGTATATTTATATAATGTTATTTAATAGATTATGTTTGGACAGTTCAAAATGATTAGCCACAAAAGAAATATATCACTCTTGTGGCTTATTATTTGTGAATTATCTTCGATAATAATTACTTAATTTAGTTTATGATTCGGTAGTTCAAAAATCTTATGATATCTAGCAATAATTACCGATGCTAAAACTGTTCCTAATACAGCAATAAATGCATCTAATAAAATGATATTAGCGATACTGGATTTTGAAATAATTCCAGTAATAACCGGTATAGAGAACGTTGCTAAACTAGACGAGGTGAAGAAAATACCAAGAACTTTACCTTTACCTTCCGGATAAAATTCTGACATTGTTGTTAAAGCTAATTGAAGAACGCCACCTGCGGCTGTAAATCCTAAGATAAAACCACCCGCCATACATAACATTGGTGAAGGGAATAAGAATAAAACAAACAGCATAATTGCTGATAAACAAGGATAAACAAACACAATATATACAGGGCGAATCAAGCTTTTAACTAATATTGAAGTTAGAATCACACTTGTTAATGTACCCATTGCATAATAACTTATAGTTTGAGCCGATGCAGAAGGACTCATCATTGCAACTGATTCAGAAAATTTAGGTAACCAAATTGACACTAAATAAAATGTTGCGGTTGATGTATAACCAATAATAATAAAGCAAATACCTTCGATCCAAAAGTTTGCTTTTTGTTTTAATTTTGGTAATGGTTTTGTCTCTTTCTCAATTGATTCATCTGCAATTTCTTCTGCTGCTGGTTGTTTATGATTTGGAAATGGCATTTTTAATACAGCTAAAGCATTAAGGGCTAATATAGCAACACAGAATAAGAATGACCAACCATAATAAGCTTTAAAAGCGATAATCATGGTCATCACAATCGGTAATACAAATTGCCCACCAGCAATGGCTGCTTTAGTTAAAATTGATGCTGTACCTGTTGCCTTAGGAAATGATTCCATCAATGCAGGATAAGTACCCGCATCCAGTGTTGAGTTAGCAATACCACCTAAAATAGCAAACAAAAATGCAACTTCTAGATTAGGACTAATCAGAATGCCAAGCAAAAATCCTATATAAAATAAACCGCCTAAAAATACGAAAGGTTTACGACCAAATTTATCTGATAATGCGCCCATAACAAACAAAACAATTAATCGTCCAATCCCCAAACCCGAGATCACATAAGCAATTCCCGCACTGTCGGTATTTAATTGATTAGCCAAATAATCCATATTTTGGGCGAGAATGATTGCTCCCATACCATGAACAAAATAGTTTATATATAAGCATATCGAGGTAGGAATATATTTATTTTTCATAATGCATCCTTTGTTAAATAATTTAATTTTGTATTTCATTCCAATTATTAAAATCGGCTAAATTTTTTTGATCATATTTTTTTATTTACAGGTCATTTAATTTATATCAAATCTATTAGCATCAAATTCATATTCATTATTTTTATTTATAAATCATAACAATATGTTCATTTTTGCTATTTAAATTAATAATTATTCTTAAATAATTTTTATGATTATTTGGCTTATTATGAATAAATTTATTAAAAAAATAAATTAAAATAACAAAATCTATAGATAAAATTATTTTATTGTTTTACATTATTAGCAACTTATTTTTTTAATTTCAGATAAATTTTTTAAAATTTCAGGAGGATTGTATGGCAATTGAACGTCCTATTGGGCTTGCTGCCTTGACAGTATTAGATGTATCTCCAGCAAACCAAGTCATTGTGGCAGCTGAAGCTGGGTATACCCATGTTGGTTTAAGACTTATTCCAGCCACACCTACTGAGCCTGTTCATGCGACAGTCGGCGATACTCCACTAATCAGAGAAGTAGAACGACGATTAAAAGAGACTGGTATTAAAGTGTTAGATATTGAAATTTTCCGACTTAAACCAGATACACGTGTCATCAATTTTTTACCTGTATTAGAAACAGGAGCCCGTTTAGGTGCTAGTCAAGTATTGTTAGCAGGTAATGATCCCGATAGAAATCGTTTAGCTGATAATTTTGCACAATTATGTGAAATTGCCGCACCATTAGGTATCGCAATCAATATTGAACCAATGCCTTGGACTGATATTCCAACGGTCAATTCAGGTATAGAACTACTTAAAGCAGCAAACCAAAATAACCAAGGTATGATTATTGATCCATTACATTTTGATCGAGGCGCTAATACTCTGGATGACTTGAAAAATGTACCTAAGGATTGTTGGCGTTATATGCAATTATGCGATGGAACTAAAGAAAAACCTAAAGATACTGAAGGATTACTTTACCAAGCAAGAAATTATCGCTTATCACCGGGACGTGGTGGAATTGATTTAGTTTCATTATTGAAAGCTTTACCAGAAATGCCAATTTCAATTGAATGTTGTAATGATGAATTTGCATTGAGTCATTCTCCAATTGAACGAGCAAAAATGTATATAGAAGATACAAAAAAATTACTTAAACAAGTAGCTGAACTTAATGATTAAAATTGGAGAGAAGTATGAGAGCAAATATTGATGGTCATTTTTTATTAATTGGACTAATGGCATATCCAATTCGACACAGCTTATCACCGAAAATGCAAAATATTATCTATTCTAAACTAGACGTTCCTTACGTCTATTTAGCTTTTGAAGTGACACAAGAAAAATTACCTGATGCTATAAAAGGTTTACGAGCATTAGGTTTACGCGGTAGTGCAGTATCAATGCCAAATAAACAACTTGTATGCCAATATTTAGATAAATTAACCCCAGCAGTTGAGCTTATTGGAGCATGTAATACCATTTCTAATGATGATGGTGTACTAACTGGCTATAACACTGATGGTATGGGATACATGCGCTCATTAAAAGAGGCCAACGTTGATATTATTGGAAAAAAAATGACATTACTTGGAGGTGGTGGCGCTGCAAGTGCTATTGCTGTACAAGCCGCTCTAGATGGTGTTAAAGAGATTTCTATTTTCAATCAACAAGATGAATGCTTTGAGAAAATTGTAGAAATAGCTAAAAGAATCAATGATAAAACAAATTGTAAAGCAACCGTCTATGACCTAGCAGATAAAGCCAAATTGCGTCAAGAAATCGCTGAAAGTGCAGTATTATGTAATGCAACAGGTGTGGGTATGAAGCCTTTAGAAGGGCAAAGTTTAATTACCGATCCTAGTATGCTAAGAAAAGATCTTGTGGTAACCGATTGTATTTATAGTCCGCGTAAAACTAAATTACTAGAAATAGCCGAAGCACAAGGCTGTAAAATACTAAACGGTATCGGAATGATGTTATGGCAAGGTCATGCACAAATTAAAATTTGGACTGGACAAGATGCCCCTATTGATTATGTTAAAGAAAAAATGGGTTTTAATGACTAACTATTTATTTAACCTATTGTAATTAATATAAATATTAATATTTATATCAGTATCAATTATCCTCTTCACAATTTTGATCGAGAGGATAAAAATAAATTAATTGGTGACCAGATGACAAAAATTACCGTGAAAAATTTAGATATTGGTGTTGGAGCACCTAAAATTATCGTTCCAATTGTGGGTAAAACAGAACAAGAATTAGTAAATGAAGCTGAATTTTTGACTCAAATCGACTTTGATATGGTCGAATGGCGAGTTGATCATTTTCAACATGTTGATGATATTGAAAAAGTAAAACAAACAGCAAACAAATTAAACTCAATAATTGGTCACAAACCAATTTTATTCACATTTCGTACCGCTAATGAAGGCGGCGTTTATCCTGCTTCAGTGGAATTTTATATTAATCTAAATAAACAGATGATTAAAAGTGGATTGATCGATCTTGTTGATATTGAAATTTTCACTGGCGACAAATATGTAGAAGAAATTGTCGAGCTAGCTCATCAAAATAAGGTTTTAGTTATTGCCTCAAACCATGATTTTGATAAAACACCGCCAAAAGAGGAAATTATAGCAAGATTACGCAAAATGCAGGATCTTGGCGTAGATATTCCAAAAATCGCTGTAATGCCACGTTCACGTGAAGATGTAATTAACTTACTTGCTGCAACAGCGGTAATGAAAGACAAATATGCGCATACACCACTAATTACTATGTCAATGGCAGGAAAAGGTGCGATTAGTCGTGTTGCAGGCGAAACTTTTGGTTCTGACCTCACATTTGGCGCAGCAAAAAATGCATCTGCACCTGGTCAACTTGATGTAAAAGACCTGAGATACATTTTAAATATATTACATAAAAGTTTAGCTTGAAAATTATAATTTTCTTATAAAAACTCAAATTGAATACAAGTTAAATTATTGAAAGTCAAAAATATAAACTATTAAGTTGCAAAGATTAATCGTAAATAATCAGCGATTAATATAAAAATAATATTAGGAGTCTGTATGAATAACAATTGGTTAGGTTTAGAAGGTGATGTCTGTGTTATCACAGGTGCTGTTGGTGGCATGGGTGCAGAAATTTGCCGAGAATTTGCCAAACAAAAAGCAAATTTAGTACTCATCGATCTTGATGAAACCAAATGCCAAGATTATGCCACTGAATTAGCCAAAGAGTATGGTATTAAAGCGATAGGTTTGGCTTGTAACACAACTGATGAAAAAAGTGTTGACGATGCCGTTGCTTTAGTCAAAAAACAATTTGGTCGCTGTGATGTTTTAGTCAATACTGCGGCAATTTTAAAATTCTGTCCATTAGAAGATTTACCACTTGATGAATGGCAACTAACCATTAATGTCAACATGACAGGTTATTTCCTAATGTCTCAACGCTTTGGTCGTATGATGATCGAACAGAAATCAGGTCGCATGGTACATATCTCAACGGTTGCTTCGCATACACCCGAAACCTATAGTGGCGCATATAGCCCAACAAAAGCAGCTATTTCAATGCTATCAAAGCAAATTGCTGCTGAATGGGGACAATTTGGTATACGTAGTAACGCTGTTTGCCCTTGTTTTGTTAAAACACCATTATCGAAAAAATTCTATGAAGATAAAGAAGTAGAAGAAGGTCGTACGCGAATGATTGCAAGCCGTCGTATTGGTGAAACAATTGATATCGCTAATGCTGTTTTATATTTAGCCAGTAAACGTTCAGATTATTCTAATGGTACTGAATTAGTTGTCGACGGGGGTTATGAGATTATGTTGGGTGACTTAGTACCAAGACCAGGTGGACGCCGTCAGTTTGCAATTAATTCACGTAAAGCAAATAAAAGCTAAAATCGATCAATAAGCATATTTATAGATCGAAATCAGATCACCTTTCAACCAAAATGCCACTAGTAAGTGGTATTTTTTTATTTGAAAAATGAATTAAAAATATAATAAACATTCATAATTTAAATGATAGCTAAATAATAATTTAATTAAAAATCAATAAAATATCTAATTTATTAATAATTAATATTTTTTTATTCTAAAATTTAATTATTTATAATTTATTAATAAATAAAGTTAATTTAATAATGTGCTTCTATTGTTAAATATATTTAATATGTTAATTTATAACATTAAATATTCAATTTGAAACAATAATTATTTATAGAAAAAATTAATAAATAAATGCAAAAATAAAGAATATATTTATTGATAAATTGTGTATAATAGAGTTAATCGAATATCAATTTAAAATTAAAAGTAGCACAACTTCAGAGTTGTGTGATGGTATGAGGGAGTAACATGAGCGATTTCTCTTCAATATTTCAACCTATCACGATTAAACGCACCACAATTAAAAATCGAATTGTAATGCCACCGATTGGCACTAACTTTGCAACCTTAAGTGGTGAATTTGTTGATGACCACATACAGTATTATGAACAACGAGCTAAAGGTGGAACTGGATTAATTATTCTTGAAAATGTCTGTATTGATTACCCATATGGAACTAATGGGACAACACAACTACGAATTGATAATGACCAGTATATACCAGGATTATTTAGATTTACGGAACGTATGCATAAACATGGTGCTACTGTCGCTGTACAAATTAATCATGCTGGTGCCTCTGCCTATTTTGGACGACTGAATGGCTTACAGCCTATTTCCGCATCAAATATTCCATCAAAAACGGGTGGCAATGCTCCAAGACCTATGTCAGTTGATGAAATATATTATGTTGTGAAACAATATGGATTAGCAGCATCAAGAGTACAACGAGCAGGATTTGATGCGGTCGAAATTCATGCTGGGCACTCCTACTTACTTAGTCAATTCTTATCCCCAATATTTAACAAACGTACTGATGAATTTGGTGGGAGCGTTGAAAACCGTGCGCGAATAGTTCGCATGGTCATTGACGAAATTCGCAAACATGTTGGCCCAAATTTTCTAATAATGTTGCGTTTTAGTGCTGATGACTTTATTGAAGGAGGAAATAGTTTAGAAGATACGCTAGAAATTCTAGAATACTTAAACGAAGGCGTTGATATTTTTGATGTATCAGCGGCTCAAAATGACACTTTATTTATGCAAATTGATCAAATGAACTTACCCGATGGGTGGCGATCATATATGGCGAAAGCAGTAAAAGACAAATTCAACAAACCAACCATTGCCTCAGGAAATTTCCGTGATCCAAAAATTATTGCTGATACGATAGCAAACGGTGTTTCCGATTTTGTTGTAATGGGGCGAGGATTAATTGCAGAACCTTATTGGGTTGAAAAAGTTAAAAATAACGAAATTGATACATTAAGACGTTGTATATCATGTAATATCGGGTGTGCAGATCATCGAATTGCCAAATCTAAACCAATACGCTGTACTGTAAATCCAGATATCATCAGTTATGAAGATTATAAACGCTATCAAATAACTGAACCACTTAATGTTGTCGTAATAGGGGGAGGGACTGCTGGGCTTGAAGCTGCAGCCACCGCAGCCGAAGTCGGTTGTAACGTAACCCTATATGAAGAAAAACCATTTCTTGGTGGATTATCATCCATTATTTCACGTTTTCCTTATAAACGACGTATAGCGGATCTACCAAAATTTTTGATCAACCGTATCAACAAATTAGACAATATTACAATCCATTTAAATACAAAAGCAACGCCAGAGATGGTAGCAAGTCATCACCCTGATTTGGTTGTTGCAGCCACAGGTGCTAAGGCTCTATTACCTCCTATTAAAGGATTACATGAACAATTAGCTAAAAAGAATCGCAATGTCTTCTCAATTTTTGATCTAATGGACAATTTCGAATACTTTACTGATATTCCTGATAAGAAAATTGTTGTAATCGGTGGGGGAGCAGTCGGTTTAGATGTGGTTGAATATTTCTCTGAAAACAAAGCTAAAAGTACCACACTTGTTGAAATGCAGTCAGCATTAGCAAAAGACTTAGATATGATTGGCCGTTTATCAATGATGAGAATGATTGATGATAATCACGTCAACGTAATGTTAGAAACTACATTACAAGAAGTTAAAGAAGATCGCTTTATTGTTTCTCGAAATGGTCAAATTGAAGAACTCGATTTCGACTATGGTTTTGTCTGCTTAGGTTTAACTCCCGTATCAGAATTTACTGAACAATTCCGACTACATGCAGATAAAAACCACTATCAGTTTCAACAAATTGGTGATTGCAAACAAGCAAGAAAATTAATTGATGGAATGCGAGAAGGCCGCGATGTCATCGCTGCAATTCAATCTATAGAAAGAAGCCGAGCACATAATATTCGTGGTGTGGATGTTAACCATGCTATTTAGTTTTTTCGACTTGTTTAGTTGGCAATAAAAAATAATTAAAAGAGAACTCAAAGCGAGTTCTCCTTTATATTCAATCTAAATGTATCACATCACTCAAAATTTATCTTGTTAGTTGCACAAATCTTTGAATGAGAGTCATGGACCACATCTTTAATGAAATAACTAGAAGAAAATTCAAAATCTATAAAAAAATATGCTAAAAATAATTTTGTAAGATTTATATGATCGATGTTAATAACTGCAAATTACTATCTTTATAAACCCTAAATAGAATTATCACAAAATTCCGTTATTGTTGAGGGATTGGATCTTTTCTACACCTCTTTCAATTACGTCTCAATGTTCGACAATTTTATGATTTTCAACGCGGAAAATATCACATACTTTATTCACATTGTCATCAGCGAGAGTGCATTTATGGAATAGATAAACCATATCGCTTTCACTGCACATATTAATAATTTCAAATTTTGGTTTTAATTGAAGGAAACCTCTGAAAAAATTAATAAAAGCTTCGCAACCCGTTTCGACCTTAGGGTTGTGTTGGATATAATCTTCAATAACATATTCAGGGATTTTATCAATTTCACCATTGATAAATACGTGTTGATAAAATTGTTTAACTAGCTCTTTATTCGTCATAAAACATACCATTTTATTAATAAAAATGAGTATCATATCACTATATTAGGTTAATGATGCAGTGGTTACCGAGAAGTTAAATGATAACTTTCATTAAGAAAATCAAATATTTCTTTATCGGTTAGTGGTCCAGAAAGAACAATACTAATCCAATGTTCTTTATTCATATGATAAGCTGGCAAAATACCTTCTTTTTTTCTTAACGATCCAATATATTCTGGTCTGAGTTTGACATTTAATATATCCACTTCTTTATCATCTTTGAGACCTAATTTTGTACCAGGCACATTCATCACAATAGCAAACCACTTATTACCATCATCGTGATGCCGTAATACAGCATACCTAGGTAAATTTTTCCAAAGATAATTAGGCTCTGCATGAAATTGCTTTTTGGCATAGTTTAATAACGTTTCCCTTTTCATAATGACTCCTTGGAGTATTAAATAGATAATTAGAACATTAGTTTATGTGATGGAACTAAGCAGTTTAACTAATGGTTTATAGTTTAGTATTAAATATGCATTAACAGACTAGATGTAACAGTGATTATTTATCAATAAAATTCAGTCCTGATGTGATAATATTTTTAAAACTAAATCAATATTATCATTAATTAGTTCATCATAAAGTGATTTATTTTCTTTATAAACAACGCTGATATTGATTAATCCTTCTAATATCACCATTAGTTGGTTGATTAAAGTTGTCTGTTGTGGCGTTTTGGGCAGTTGGTCATGGATCAGTTTGCGGATAAATTCTTTATGCTCAATTACCGGTTGTTGTACTGCTTGATCGTTATGAATTTCTTCTTTAGCTCTAACAAATAAGCAGCCATTAAAATCGTCTTGATTAAACCAATCAAGGTGCCATTTGAATATTTGCATAATTGACTCATAGTGATCAAGATCAGCAATTGCTTCAGTGAGTTTAACAGACTGACCAGTTATCAATTTTAGTGATAAATTGTTTCACATAACGTGAACGCTCAGTCCATGGCAATTTAATTTCACCTATAATCATACCTTGTAACATCACTTCCTCGAAGTATAAGTTATTATCCATTGCAAGGTAGTAGTCATAATCAAGCTGTACTATTTTTTTGCTATTTTACGCAGTTTGGGTAATCTCACACCTAATAAATTATCAATGTTGGGAATAAGCTTTGCAGCAAAGATTCGATAATTTTCTTCGGCTATTATTTCAAGTTCTTTGCGAATTTTTTCTCTCATGATCTGATTTTACAAACTCTATTATCTATTACAATCTGAATTTTGCTATTTGATAATTACATTCTATATGTTGAAAAATAAAATGTACGTACTGCGCTCAAATCTGGCTGTCAGATTTAATTTTTCTCATTGAGAATTACTTAAAAAATTTAAACTAGTATATTTTACTGTTTATATCCAACAACTTTATTTTTACATTCATGTTAAATCAATGTCACTTGCTAGCTCTAATTAATTTTCTTCTACTTCTAAATAGTGGCTAAAATATTTATTTGATTATCATTACTAATCATAAAACATATTAGTTTTTGATTCTTTAAATCAACTGGATGTAACGGGATAGAATTTGATTCTAAATACTTAGGAGAGGCACATAAAATATTTTTTGATAGAAACAATTTTTTTACTACACAATTACTATCATCTAAATTTCCGACTCGAATTGCAATATCGATGTTCATATACTGAGGTTATGAGACAGGAAATTCATCAAAATTGACATTGATAAAACTTTACGAACAAACAAGCACAAGTTTTTAATTCTATTAAAAAATTATATTTCTCTAGAAATAGCTCTATTTACTTGAAACTTCTTTTCTCACTAATTAGGTTATGAGACCTAGAAAAGGTTTACTTTATTAATTTATCATTTTGGATAGCAGTTTTAGTAAAGTTTCGCCATGCGAGACGGTTTATCATGGATTTTTGGTAGTTTCCCGGCGTTACCCCGAAATTTTGTCGAAATATAGAAATAAACCCACTAATATTGTCATAACCTAAATATAACGATATTTCTGTGATTGGTTTTCCAGCGGCAAGCAATTCTAACGCTTTTAACATGCGCAGTTTCTGACGCCATTGTGTGAAATTAAACCCCGTTTCATTTGTAAATCGACGTGTTAATGATCGTCGGGAAATGCCCGCCCAAACGCCCCAGTCATTGATTTTTTTATTATCACCAGGATTATCAGATAAAGCTAAAGCGATTTTTAACAAACGTATATCTTTTGGCATTGGAAGAGCTAGCTCAACTTTAGGCATTGTTCTAATCTCGTCAAGGATCACGGCAATTAAACGCTTCTGTTCCGGCTCCAATTCTGAATTATGCCATGACATGGTTCGTGTAATTGCTTCGCGCAATAAGTCAGATAATTCTAAAATGTATGGTTTGACAGGCAGTTTAGTACATGCATTTTTATGTATATAGATGCTCCATCCCTCAAATGGCCCATGCGATCTAAGAAGACCATGTTGTACATTTGGAGGTATCCAGACACAGTGAGTTGCAGGCACTACCCATTGACAACTTTCGGCTTCAATTGAAATTAAACCCTGTAAGGTACCGAGTAATTGACCTCTCGAATGACCATGACGTTGTGTCACTCTTTGTGAAGAGTGACTGACTGTCGATACGATCATCGGTTCGCTATCAGAAGAGGCAAGATGTGGAGAAATAAGTGGCGTATTCATTTATATGGCCCCGATGGGATATTTTGTGGCTTAAATTGGCTAGTAAAACGCTATTCTACTGGCTATCCTAAAGTCCTCTTAATTAAATTGAAGATAACAAGTTAGCAATAAATAGATAAGTTGTAAATGAACAAAATAATAGTTTTTTATACAAATCAATTAGTAATTTTCAAATTTATTAATTGATTAATAATCCGGTTTTGAGAAGGAACAGATACATGAAAGGAAAACATGTTTTATTTGGCATTAGCCCTTTTAATTCTAAATTTGATGAGAATTATATTAAAAATATGTTGGAGTGGGGATTCATGCTTGTATTGGCGCTCAATTTGCAAATATGCAATTAAATATCGCTCTGCAAAAATTAGTATTAATACTTAAAAAATATAAAGAAATAACGCCACCAACATTCGATGGAATATATACACGGGGCGCAACTAGATATAATCTGGAAAGGATTTAATATGAAACAATCGATTGACCTGACAACCGCCGAAAGGAAGTTAGTGTTTGCTATGACGCTATCTAGTATATTGCCATTATTAGATAGCAGTATTGTTAATGTTATTTTATCCTCAATTTCGAATGACATTAATACCTCTTATGTCTATATACAATGGGCTATTACAGTATATATGCTTGCTTGCGCAGCTGGCATATTACTATCACCTTATATACATGAAAATTTTGGGCTCAAGAAAGCATGGATATGCTCAATTTTTGTTTTTCTTGTTGGTTCTATATTAGTTGGATTTTCCTATAATCTGGCTTCTTTGATCTTATTTAGATGTCTACAAGGTTTTGGTGCAGGAATATTAATTCCCATTACTCAATCCACAATAGCGATTTATTTTGGTAAGGAAAGACTAAAGCCGATTATGGCATTGATTGCTATTCCGTCAGTCTTTGCCCCTGCGTTAGGACCAATTTTTGGAGCAGTCATATCAGAACAGTTAAATTGGAGAATAGCTTTTTTTATCAACATGCCTTTGGTGCTTGTAGCTTTTTTTTGTGGTAGGAAGACAATACCTGATAATAAAACGTCTAAATACAATATGAATATTTATGTATTTATAACATTTTTAATTGCTTTAATACTCTTTTTTATCTCTATTAAAAATCTCACTTCTGGGGGCTTTTTTGATATTTTTAATATTATTATGCTAGTTTTAGGTATTGGTTTAATGATGGTTTCGCTTATTACTAATAACAAGTCAGACAGTAAATTGATCGATTTAAGTGCATTTAGTTGTATTCAATATTCGTTTGCAATAATTATGGGATTTCTGACGTCACTTATCTTTTTTGGTTTTATGATTTTTTTCCCTTTAATACAAGCAATAAATGATAATATATCTATTACATATATTGGTATGCTGCTTGCTCTACAAAGTGTAGGTGCTTGGTTGGCTAGAAAATTTATTTATAAATCTCTAAGTGAGATAAATTCGTTTCTAATTATTGGCGTAGGATTAATAATATCAGCAATAAGTATATTAATAATTCAAGTTGGTGGGATCCCCTCTGAAATCATCGGTTTTATTGTTCGAGGTTCCGGATTAGGCGTCGCCACGATTGCTGTTCTCTCTTCACCATTCGAGTTTTGTGATAAAAATCAAATTAAGGACACGAGTGCAATCACACGAGTTATACAGCAAATTGGTGGTGCATTTGGAGGTGTATTATCAGGAATATTAATCCACTTCACTCAAGATCAGATATTATCAGTAAACTGCGCTTATCAGACAATGTTTTTTGTGTCTCTTACTTTTGGTCTTCTAGCGGTTATTGTCTATATTTTCTTTGGTCGAGTGAATATAAAGATTTAGTATACAAAAAACAGAACATGTGAATGAATTGTCTCTCTAATAGTTAGGCGACCAATTAACTGACCTATTGATGTACCAAATGGAATACCTATTAATAATGCTATTGGAACGCCTAGGATAACTATAATTGTTGCTCTATCTTTTTTATCATCCCTAACCATTTTTGTTGCATAACCAACCATCATTAACCACAAAAGGCCAGCAAAAACACCTGCTAAAAATCTAGCTATTAATATCAGAATAATAGATAAAAAATAGGCTGTCATAAAATTAGTAATGCCAAAACCAAGTGTAACTATAATTAATAATTTTTTCTATTCCGGCTCTGTGTAGCAGTTGTTAACGGGATAGCGTATAGCAGAGACCTAATTCGTAAAAGGTCACTAATTGTCGTTTGAACTTCTGTAACACTTAGATCTTCACTTATTAACAGTAAAAAATCATCAGGCAACGCATCAGTCATAATAGAAATAAACAGTGCTGTGGCTAAAGCAAACAGACTCAATGTGGGAATTGTTTAATTTATCCTTTCCATGTAATTTACTCATATTATAAATTTCTTGAGTAGACTAAATTGAATTCCTGCTAACAAATAATCTTATAACTGTATAATTCCAATCGTTTATTGCATTATGAAAATTTGTGCAGGCTTTAAAGATATCCGCCATAGAAAAATATACTTCCAAATACGCATCAAATTTTGATAAATCATATCTAACAGAAGAAATATAAAATTTAAATTTTATAGAAAGGATATGAAGATAAATCAAATATCTAGACAAAGATATGAGAAATTTAAAATATTAAATACGTTAAGCTAAATAATTTTTGTAAACGAAAACAGTTATTACATTATATTATGTTAAAATCAGTAATATAAACTTATTATTCAAATACAATAATCTATAATCTCTTCAAGGAATTGTGATACTTAATGGAAAATTTAAATTGCCTTTCTTTTAACGAAAAAGACATAAAGAATATCATAACAGCTAGTCAGAATAATAAGCTAGTATTTTTTATAGGTGCAGGTTTTTCCAAATTAAGTGAGACAGAATCACTAAAGATTCCAAGTTGGGAAGAGCTTATTAATGAGCTAAAAGAAGATTTGAAAATATCAAATGAAAGTGATTTTTTAAAAATTGCTCAACTATATTTCCTTAAGTTTGGAGAACATGCTTACTATAATAAAGTAAAATCATCAATTAAAGACTTAGCCCCAAGCAAATTTCATAAAAACTTATTTGATTTAAATCCTCATTATATTATTACGACAAACTGGGATAATTTAATTGAAAATACAGCACAAGAAAAAGGGCTTGCATATGATCTTATTTGTTCAGATGCAGATCTTGCACACAGCCAATTAGATAAAAAAATCATTAAAATGCATGGAAGCTTTCAACAACATAATTTTGTTTTTAAAGAAGATGACTATTTGCAGTATAGTCAAAATTTTCCGCTGATCGAGAATTATATTAAAGGCATATTTTCGACGTGTACAATTGTTTTTTTAGGATACTCATATAGTGACTATAATTTAAAACAAATTGTTTCATGGATTACTCGAATATCCAAAGCAACACCCAAAAAATATTTACTTCAAGGTGAATTTGATCTAGCCCAGAATAAATATCTTGAAAACTATGGAATAACACTATTATCTCCCATAGCAGGCAATTTATCTTATGGGCGTTTATATGAGTCTTTTTTTGAAGACTTAAACACAGTAATAAAACCAGAAAAACTAATAGTAAAATTAGTAAATTCAGTTAAGAATTTAGTTGAAACTGAATCGAATGAAAAACAAAAGGATAATTTAAATGAATATTTAAATAATAAAGTGGTTAAATATTTTAATGATAAAATTAGCCCTTTATCACAATACCAAATACTGTTACCAGAACTAGTTAGAAACAAACTAACTAATTGCACCTTAAGATATAATGGCTTAGATCTAATACTAGATATTTATGATAATGACCAAAACAACTATATAACTGACGACTTCAATAAAGAGATTAGAGACATAAATCTTAGTTATATTAAATATGTCTTAAATGATGATGACCATCATACTCAAAAGTTTTTATCTATTTTGAATAAAGCTTTTATAACCAAGATAAAAATTAACGATAAGTTAGAGAAAGTCAAAAGCAAATCAAATAAGATTCAAGAATATTTTTGGAAAAAAATGTATTTTGAATACACTCCGAATGATATTGAAATTTTATTTTCTAATAAAAAATATAACTCGTTACTAAAATATTTTTCTGAAAAAGTAAGTCATTATTTAGATCAAAAGAATTACATTATGACTACTATATACATGGCTAATTATGATTATATTTATAATAAGCTTAAAACTAAAGCATTTTATCAGTTCAATACTGAATATGAAATGTCAGAAGAAATATTAGAAAATATTGTACCTTTTGATTTTATAAATAAAGTTCGTGATTTTCCAGCAAGCATACAGCAAGATATTCAAGATTTACTAAGATTTATTGATCTTACTGAAATATACAAAGCATACTGTAAATTTCATACAGAATCTCAAGAAAATAAAGAGTACGCACAAAACAGAAAAAATGGTGGAATATCTTGGTCTAGTGACGAATATACTTTAAGGGATAAGCTATATTCTTATGTGTATTTTATTTCAGGCAATGACCTTTTAATTGAAAATGATAGCGAAACTCAACAATTTTTTGGATCTATTATTTTAGAAAGCTTTGAACATTATTTAATAGACGATAAGTTTTTTATTAACAAAACGGACTTATTTATCATTATCAAATACTGCGATGAAAAGAAAATAAAAGCATTTGCTAAAAAACTTATTGATGGAAATAAGTTCATTAGTATTTGCCATTTAAAACCGAAATATATAGTTCAACTAAAGCGATATCTTTTAAAATCATTAACTAATATCTGTAAATCATTAGACGATAAAGAGATAAATACTAACGGTCCAACATTTATTAATATATATTTTAGAAATATATTGACTGTGCTAGGATTTGCAAGGTGGAACTCCAAAGAGATTGAACAAATAATAGATACAATTATTCCTGTTTTTCAAAAAAAATCGCTAAATTTAAATAGTTATAGAAATATTAGGTATTTTTTATATGTTAACTGGAAGATATATGAAACTTCACATCCTAATATTCTGAAATTTATAGATATTATACTTAGTATGATTATTAAAAAAGAGTGGAATAGATTTGTTTACCCTTTTTTAGACGAAAATATTTTAAGAAATATATACGCAATCTCAAGGAATGCTGAATATAAATATAATAATAGCGAATTATTAAAGGAAGTTTTAGATATAATAAAAAGAGATAAATATTACTCTGAACAGCTTTCTGTAAACAAATTATTATTAGATATAATGCAGATTGGCTCTGAAGAAGTAAAAGAACTAATTGATAAATTTGTTAATGAAAATATTTTGTATATCCCATGCAAAAAACCACATGATTATATTGTAAAATTATTACTTATTTATTATGGCTATTCAATCCCAACAGATTTTATTAAAAATTTAAAATATTTTATTGATAAAAATATTCCCGACAATTTACATGATTCAGTTTTTTCACATTCGAGAATTGAATCACTATTGCCAGAACTGTTAAAACTTATCATCGAAAATAAAGACTTAGACTTAAAGATAAGAAAAAAATTTCAAAGTATACTAAAACAATTTGATGAAAAAATGAAAAGTTCACCAAAGATTACGGATAGTTAAATTTAAACAATGATATGAAAAAAAATTTAATCAATAATTAATATAACCCTCATATTTAACTTGTTAACTTATTTGTACGGAACATAATTAAATCTGAGGGTGGATGATTGCCTATAGTCTCCACTATGACAAATCATCTTAATATGAACTATATTTACAGAGCTTATCTTATGAGGTTGCTAGCTTTTTTCTAAACTTCATAACTTTATGTCTATTGCCACAAACTTTCATGCTACACCAGCGTCTTTTATGGGCTTTTGTCTTATCATAGAACCACAGCACACAGTCTTTGTGCTCGCAGTGTTTTACTAAACTAAAATCTTCTTGCGCGATTAGCTTTGCTGTAGCCTCTGCCAAAGGAGCTAAAACCTGTTCTGGACTATGTTTGGCATAATGATGAGTGACGACAAGCGATTGGTTAGCATCATATTCTAAATTTAACCATCGACTAGCTTTGTGCAAAAATGCATTTAATGGTTCAATATCTAAACTATGCCCTTCTTTTTTTTGTTGTATAAGTACTCTTGTTATTTCTCTTAGCTCTTTAGCTTTTTCAAGTAATGCTGACGAGGAGTGCAAATCATCAGGAACTAAAATGCCAGCCACTTTGATAAGCCAATAGATGAGTTGTTCTGTTGAGCTCCAACGATCAATCAAATTGCCATCTATTTTAACGACGGTATTTATCATGTTAAGCGCATCGTTATCTCCTATCAATGCTAAATCATCTAATGTATTTGTTTTCATATTGACATACCTTTTTTACAAGGAGATTGTAACCCTTAAAATACGCATTGACAAGTTACAATAAATTTAAATATTATAAATAACCCTTTAAATTTGCATTTAGTGGTTACAAAGCGAGGCTTTTATGGTAAATAATATTCATCATCCGATTCAATATAAGTACGTCAATATTGAAGATGTAAACATGTTCTATCGGGAGGCAGGGGAAAAAAACTTACCAACTCTTTTACTATTACATGGCTTTCCTAGTTCATCACATCAGTTTAGAGAATTAATTCCTTTACTTGCGGATAAATTTCATCTGATTGCGCCTGACTTTCCCGGTTTTGGTTTTACTGAAGTGAAAGACACTGCCAACTATATTTATAGTTTTGATAGTATAAGTAAAACACTCATTAAGTTCGTCGATGCTTTAAATCTTAAAAAATATGCAATGTATGTTTTTGATTATGGCGCTCCCATAGGTTTTCGTCTTGCTTTAACTTATCCTGAAAGGGTAACAGGATTTGTATCCCAAAATGGCAATGCTTATTTGGAAGGTTTGGGTAGTGCTTGGGATCCAATAAAGGCTTACTGGGATCATCCAACAGAGCATAATAGAAAAATTATTGAAGATGCGATATTGAATTTGGAAGGAACGCGTGGGCAATATATACATGGAGTACCATCGATTGAGAGCATAGCGCCAGAATCCTATTATTTGGATACATTTTTGTTTGAGCGTGGAGCTAATAAATCTATTCAGTTAGATTTATTTTTAGATTATAAAAATAACCTAAAAATGTACCCTTTATTTCAACAGTTTTTTAGAGATTATCCATTGCCGTGCTTAATTATTTGGGGAAAACATGATTTATTTTTTATACCTGCTGGCGCAGAAGCTTACAAAAAAGATAATGCTCATGCAGTGGTTGAATTATTAGATACAGGGCATTTTGCATTGGAAACGCATGTAGAATATATCGCTAAAAGAATCCGTGAAGTAATTTTAAAGTGATTATAAATTAAAACTAAATAAACAATTCAATTATTAGTTACAAAACTTGCAAACTGTATTCAATTAATCAAAGAAAACTTTTTTCAGTTATCTGTGTAATTTAGGATTATTATTAATAAGTGTTATGACTAATTCTCACATTAACTGATACGGCGCTAAAATTAACTCACATCTTATCGATATCGTTTTATCACGTTGTTTAAGGAGGGATAACGAAAGAAAATCAATAAGAGTACATAAACGATTAAAAAGAAAAATATGATTTAGAGATTAAATCACTAAATGTTTTTTTGTAAAAATTATTCAGGAGTCTATACCGTTTCAATATTAATTCTAAATCCATTTTATTATTAAAATTGAAATGTTTTATATATAAAGACAGTTTATTTAGATTATAAAGAATTGTTTTTACATTTAAGAAGATTAAGCGAAAGATAGTTCGTTGATTATTCTAATTTTAATAGATTTTTTATCTAACTTAACTAACTTTTTTACATTCAAAGAAAAAACCGCATGATAGTTGGGTATCAGGTGGTTTGATTCAATTTTATAAAGTTAAATACTTTCTTAGAATAAATCGGGTTATCAAAAAACTCTGTTATTATTGAGGGGGGGGATTTTTTCTACGTTTCTTTCAGTTACGTTCCAATGTTCTACTATATTTATGCATTTTCAATGCAAAATATTATTCATTAATTGATAAAAAAATAATAGATTGATTCAAATGTTATTAGATGTAAAGAGCATCATTAACCGCTTTCTATCAATGATGAAGTAGGGCGGATAGCAAATCAAAACTATCATGAATCATCTCATCATAAAGTGATTTATTTTCTTTATAAACAACGCTGATATTGATTAATCCCTCTAATATCACCATTAGTTGGTTGGTTAAAGTTGTCTGTTGTGGGGTTTTGGGCAGTTGGTCATGGATCAGTTTACGGATAAATTCTTTATGTTCAATCACCAGTTGTTGTACAGCTTTATCGTTATGAATTTCTTCTTTTGCTCTTACAAATAAGCAGCCATTAAAATCGTCTCGATTAAACCAATCGAGGTGCCATTTAAATATTTGCATAATTGACTCATAGTGATCAAGATCAGCAATTGCCTCAATGAGTTGTTGTTTAAAACGTGAATCTCTTATTTTCAATATTTCAAAAATTAAATTATCTTTATTACCAAAATATTTATATAGCGTTGTTTTAGAACAACCCGATTGATCTCTAATTTCATCCACCCCAACATTGCCAAATCCTTTTTGATAAAAGAGTTGCTCGGCGGTATCTGCTATTAATTTAGATGTTTTTTTCATTTTTTATCCAAAGTGTTTGATATGTGAACAGATCTGTACTAATATAAAAAGTGAACAGAGTTGTTCATTTTCAGGTTTGCACTCTTACTTTCACTCATCGAATAGGATAAAGAATAATGAAATCATTTTTTTTCAGCAAGGAAAAGTTACCGCCAAAGCCCAGAAATATTGAATTATTACAGAGCTTAATTGGTGGTTTTGTTTCTATATTGTTTCTTATTGGTTTTAGTCAGTTAACTCATTACACCTTTATAATGGCGCCTTTTGGGGCAAGTTGCGTAATATTGTTTGCGGTATCTCAATCGCCATTGGCTCAACCCAGAAATGTCATTTTTGGGCATTTAATTGCCGCTTTTGTTGGATTAGTTTTTCTTAAACTATTTGGTAGTAATATCATTATTGCAGCATTAACCGTTGGAATTGCAATTGTTTCTATGCAATATTTTCGAGCGGTACATCCACCTGCGGGTGCTAATCCTTTAGTCATTTTATTAACCGCAGATAAAATAGATTACGACTTTAGTTTTCTATTATTTCCGGTATTATCTGGCTCAGTAATATTGGTTATGATTGCTTATTTAGTTAATAACCTTTTCAATAAAACCCATTGGCCTATCTATTGGTTGGCTTTATTTAATAGCAAAAAAGAGCCTTAACCTTTTTATAATGATTTAATTATTAAAATTAATATTCTCTATCTATGTTTAAATGATTTTTATTGTTCTAGATAGAGTTTAAAATAGTTATGGTATGCGATGCTTACCATACAGCTTTTTTAACGTTACCTTTTTTATCCAAGTAATTTTTGATGATGTTATGCTTAAAAGAGGTTAATTTTTGCGATTTGCTATTTTAATAACATTTTGTTTATCTAAGTAAACAGCTTTAGAATGTACAATAATAAGTTTAATGAGGGATATAAAGATAGTCGTGGACAATCTTTATCTTCAACCATTTCATCAATAGACGACAAAATAACGTTGATATTAAAACCACTCACCAAAAAAGGTTTTGATAAATATTTTCTTGAACCGATAAGGTATCATTTTCAAGTAATAATCATAAGAAATAGATGTTATTATATTGATTATTAATATTAAAATTATTAAATATGGTCTTAAAATTTTTCTTTATCGTTTAAGAAATCGATAGCTTTTACTATTCATATTTTTTTCGAATCGGATTTAGAGTAAACTAATACTGCTTTCATTAAAGTTCAAGTCACTATCCAAAAATTAATGATCATTGATTTCATATAGATAAAAATTTAGTTTGCTCCTGATACTTATTTTTTAACTGTCATTTATCTGCTTATACCCTGTTGCAAAACTTTTTAGAAATTTTAAACGGATATATTCTTGGAGGTTAGAAATGTATTTACTTGAAATGGCACCAAAATTTTTAGTTGCTCTTATTATTTTACTTATTTACGTCAAATTATCGGGCAAAAGCCAAATAGCACCTATGTCACAATTGGATCAAGTTGGTAGTATGGTTATTGGTGCATTAGTTGGGGGAGCACTTCTTAATTCTAATGTTTCAGCATGGCAATCCGCGGGTTTAGTCGCTATTTGGGCAGGGCTGCTTATATTAGTTCGATTCATTAAATCAAAAAATTCACGATTAAGAGATGCCATTGATGGAGAACCGATTCAACTTGTTAAAAATGGGCACTTAATTAGTGACAATTTTATTAAAGCCAATTTACCCGTCAGGGATTTTGAGACGCTCATCAATATTCAAGGTATTTGTGCTTTTAATGAATTGAAACAGGTTTGGTATGAATTAAATGGTTCATTAACAATTATCAAAAAAGGGGATAAAGATATTGCTGTGCTGGTGATTGAAAATGGTGCCATTAGTGAAGATAATCTTGAACAGTTACATAAAAGTGAGACGTGGCTTAAGCATGAAATCAAAAAACAAGGATATGATGATATCAAGGATATTTTTTGTGCTGAATGGTTTGATAATAAATTACTGGTTTATCCTTATGACGATGTTCAGAAAAAAAGTAAGGCTCACAAATCATAAAAAATTATTTTATAAAAGAGAAAAAGAGGGAACAGACATTTCCCTCTGATTAAGATTATCGAAGTTGACTATCTTTGCTACCACGACGGTTATATAGACTCGTTGATTTGGCTAATTGTTTATCAATTTCTTGTTGGCAAGACAGACAATATTTTACGCCTGGTAGCGCCTCTCGTCTTGCTTGCGCAATAGCATCGCCACACTCAACACAAAAATGAGCACTTATAGTGCCATGTTTTAATTGCCGTCTTGCCATTTCGATGGCATCTGCAATAGTGCCTTCGATTTGTTGATTAACAGCATCATCAGATGCCCATCCACTTGCCATAAAATAGACCTCCTAAAAACTGTAACGCTATAGTGAAAATATGGTGTTTTTTTAATCTATTTCAAGTAATATGATTAATGTATAATTAAAAAGGCATGACTAAAACGTGTTGATACAGGGTAAGAGTGAATGAATTTGTCAAAAATCATTTAATCAGGAGATTATTATGCAACAATATGAACAAGCAACATTTGCCGGTGGTTGTTTTTGGTGTATGGTAAAACCCTTTGATCAGTATGAAGGAGTGATAAACGTGGTATCAGGTTATACAGGCGGACATGTTGAAAATCCAACTTATCGAGAAGTTTGTTCGGGAACGACAGGGCATACCGAAGCCGTACAAATAACGTTTGACCCTAAAGTCATCAGCTATAAAAAATTACTCGACATCTTTTGGCAGCAAATCGATCCTACTGATGCCCAAGGTCAGTTTGCTGATAGGGGGGATTCTTATCGACCAGCTATATTTTATCATAACGAATTTCAATATAAGCAAGCTTTAGCATCAAAGCAAGCTTTGCAAGAAAGTAGGCGTTTTAGCAAACCAATAAAAGTGGCAATTGAACCTGCGGTAACATTTTATCCAGCAGAAGATTATCACCAAAATTATTACACAAAACAACCTTTACATTATAATGAGTATTATCAACGATCAGGGCGAAGCCAGTTTATTGCTCAGCATTGGCCCAAAAATAGATAGGATACATAGTTTATGGAAAACTACCCAGAGTATAATAGCAAACAAAAATGGCTCCACTGGTTAATTTTTATACTAGTGTTTTTGGAATTTATCTTGCTGACATTTAAAGTGACTCTGTCACAATACTTGGGCGGGATGTTTATGGTTTATTTATTTCATAAATCATTTGGGGTAGTGATCGTTATGTTAACAATTTTGCGCTTCATTGTTATCACGGAAGAAGGTCTGCCCGATGTTTTACCGAAAGATCGGAGATTCCAGCGCATTTTTTCAAAATCAACACAAGGATTGATCTATATTTTATTGATAATTGTACCTTTATCTGGCTACTTAATGAGTAGCCGTTCACTCTGTGTATTTGGCATCATTTCGCTTCCAGCGATTGATATGTCAAATAAAGTGTATCAATTGTTTCATGTTATACACAAAGTAGGCTCATACTTATTAGCTGTTTTATTTATTTTACATATAGTAGGTGTTTCATATCATTATTTTTGGATTAAAGATAAAGTTCTACAATCGATGTTAAAAGGAAATTAGTTGTTATTGATGACTCTTAATTAAATAGGTTAGGTGATTTATGAATAATACATTAAAAGAAAAAGCGATATCACGATTAACACCCATGCAATACTATGTCACGCAACAAAATGGAACCGAACCACCATATGAAAATGAATTCAATGATAATTATCAAGAAGGGTTGTATGTAGATATTGTATCAGGCGAACCCTTATTTACTTCATTTGATAAATTTGATTCAGGATGTGGTTGGCCAAGTTTTTCTAAATCGATAAACAACGACAACATAATTGAAAAAGCTGACCATAGTCATGGTATGAATCGTGTCGAAGTACGTTCAGCAAAAGCTGATTCTCATCTTGGTCATGTATTTAATGATGGACCGAAAGTGTTGGGTGGTTTACGTTATTGTATTAACTCAGCAGCTTTACGTTTTATACCTAAAGATGATCTAGAGTCTGCCGGTTATGGACAATATTTGAATCTTTTTAAAAATACTTAATGCGTCCATTCAATACTAAAATTGTTTAGGATGCATTAAGTATCTATTATTTAAATTTTGACTGTTTACATAAACTGATTATAGCTATTTTTAGTAAATTCTAATGCTAGTGTTATCATCAATTAACCATTCTTAATTATTTAATAAGGAATGCCTTTATATGATTTTAACTTTTTAATTTCTGTTTATTTAAAACACATCAGTATGCATAAGTATGCTTAATTTTTTCTTTTAAACAAAATATAGCTGATCAAAAGAAATACTATGCTAGTTAGCATAGAGCCGATTATTGGATATATTCCTATTACAATGCTGGCTTGAGCAAATAGGTTATCAGCGATATAGAAGATAAATCCAAAGCTAATACCAATAATCACTCTCACTCCCATAGATACGCTACGCAGTGGTCCAAAAATAAAGGATAACGCAAGTAGCATCATAACAGCCACCGAAAGCGGTTTGATTAATTTCTTCCAAAAAAGTAAATCATAATTTCTAGTATCTTGACCAGAGCTTTTTAAATATTGTGAATATTTGTATAGTCCTGAAGCTGAAAGAGAGTCGGGATCAAATGCCACAACGCTTAACTTATCAGGGGTAATGTTAGTTTTCCACTCCATGGAAAGAATATTGCTAGTTTGAATTTTATCGATTTGAGTTAAATCACTTTTTTCAATTTGCGATAACGTCCAAACATTATCTTTGAATATACCATTATCGGCATGGGTTATTGACAATAATTTATTGTTGTCTACCGAATAGATATCAATGTTAGATATTGAACTGTCGCTGTTAATGTGACCGATATAGATATAATCATTACCATCTTTCGCCCATAGGCTACCTTGTTGTGCCATTAATGAACTGCCGTAGAGCTTTTCTGAGCGCATATTTCGTGCAGTTTGCTCACTAACAGGTGCAACCCATTCGCCAATAGCCATAGTGATAAGCACGAGCGGTAATGCTGTTTTCATTACCGCTAAAGCAATTTTGAAACGGCTGAATCCTGCTGTTTCCATTACTATTAGCTCACTACGAGATGCTAACAAACCTAATCCAATTAAAGCACCAAGCAATGCTGCCATAGGAAAAAATACTTCTAAATCTTTTGGTGCCATTAATAAAGAATAGATACCCACAGCAAAAGCATCGTAGTCAACTTTTATCCTTCTAAGTTGATCAATGAAACGGATTATGCCTGATAAGCTGATTAATAAAAACAGACTAATCCCAATAGTGCTTATAATAGTTTTACCAATATAGCGATCTAAAATCGAAAACATCCCTTTCTCCTTTATGATGCAATATATTTCAAACGAAGTTTACGCATAAATAAGTTATCCCAACAATTTAAAATTATGGCAAGAACAAAATATCCTAGATTGATAATATAAAACCACAAGACTGGATCTAAACGGCCCTTACCTGCATTAGCTTTAATTGAACTCGCTAATAAAAAATAGACCAAATAGAGCAATAATGCTGGAAGAATTTGGGCTAATCGACCTTGTCTAGGATTCGATACGCTGAGAGGAATAACTAAAAATGCCATGAGAGGAACAGAAATAATAAGAGTTAACCGCCAATAAAACTCAGCTTCTGCTTTTTGTGTTTTTGTTTTGTATAAATCCGTTAGGCCGAGTTGTTGAACATCGTTTGTTTCATCACTATTTGAGTCGAGTTCTTTAGGTTTAATAATACCCATATAATTATGAAAGTTTGATATACGAAAGTCTTTCAGTTGCGCAGTCCCTTCGTAGCGATTAGCATCATCAAGTGTGATGATTTGATTACCTTCTGCATCATTGCCAGTCTTTCCCTTATTAGCGATAATGATTGAAGGTCGTTGATTGTTCCTAGGATTAATTTTTGCAATAAATACACTTTCTAAATTATTTTTATCGACATTACCAATATAGATCACTGAGTTTCCATCTGAAGTTTGCTGAAATTGACCCGCTAACAGACCCGCTAAACTCGGATTGATTTTGGCATTTTCAATTAACTGGTCTTGTTTTAGGTTTGACCAAGGTCCAAACCAAAGACAATTGATAGTGGTTAATGCGCAAGTGAGAATACAAAGAAAACAGACTACTTGATAGTTTAGATTCTTTTTTACGCCACAGGCATGCATGGCTACCATCTCACTATCAGAATATAAACGACCAAAAGTCACTAAAACACCCAAAAACAAGCTTAATGGTAAAATTAAATCCGCCATATTTGATACGCCTAACACTAGCAAAGGCATGATTAAATCACGTGGAATATTTCCCTCTATGGCACTAGATAAAATTCTAATTAACTTTTGAGAAAAGAAAATTAGCAATAATATAAATAATATTGCACCTTGTGTTTTTAATGTTTCTTTCACTAAATATCGACGAATTATCACATTTTACCTATCTTCAAGTTTCATGAATTAGACTATTATAATAGGATTTGCTTTGTTTAGTTATCTTTTTGTTGCTATCGCTAAATGAACAGATAGAATGTTACTCATCATCATAAATTTCATAAAAAGAGAATATCTATGGAAATTTTAATTAAAAACAGTATTTCAATTACAAAACCAAAATCAGAATGTTTAGTTGTTGTTGTAAATTCAGATAAAAATCAATCAGATACAGTAAAAGAAATTGATCGAGCGACTAATGGCTTAGTCAGTCAACTGATCAAATCTGGTGATATTAGTGGCGAACTTGGTAAAACCACTTTTTTATATTCCTGTTCATCAGAATTAAAGCAAGAACTTTTATTTGTTGGTTGTGGAAAAGTGAAAGAATTTGACATCAACCAATCGAAACAAGTTATTCAAGCAGTAGTCAAAGAATTATTGGCAAAAAAAGTCAAAAGTGTGAATTGGGATTTGTTAACGGTTAAATCATCTGTAAATAGTGAAATTGTTAAGCAACTTCCACAAATTATCAATAATATGACCTATTGTTTTGATCAATTCAAATCCAAAAAGTCTCCAATTCCAGATTTGAATAAAGTTACCTTAATTCTCAATGATAAAAAGCAAAGTGAATCTTTAACAAACGGTTTATTACAAGGTCAAATTATTGCTGATGCAATTAGTACCACAAAGACAATTGCTAATATGCCTTCAAATGTTTGCAACGCGCAATATTTAGCTGATCAGGCTAAGCAATTAGGTAAAAAGCATTCATCTTTAAAAGTTTCATGCTTAGGTGAAAAAGAGTTAGCTAAACTAAATATGAATGCCTATTTAGCGGTGGGTCGTGGTTCTGCAAATGAATCAATAATGACGATTATTGAATATTATGGAGCAAAAGATAAAAAAGCCCAGCCTTATGTGTTTGTGGGTAAAGGATTAACATTCGATTCTGGTGGTATTTCAATTAAACCTTCTGCCGGTATGGATGAAATGAAATATGATATGTGCGGAGCCGCAACCGTTTATGGTGTTATGCAGGCAGTCGCTGAGCTTAAACTACCTATTAATGTCGTTGGGGTAATGGCAGGTTGTGAAAACATGCCTGATGGCAATAGCTATCGACCAGGTGATATCTTAACGACTATGTCGGGAACTACGGTCGAAGTTATTAATACCGATGCGGAAGGGCGCTTAGTATTATGTGATGCTTTAACCTATGTTGAACGTTATAAACCAAAAACTGTTATCGATATTGCAACCTTAACCGGTGCATGCATTGTTGCATTAGGTCACCACTATACAGGGGTAATGGGTAACAACAAAAATTTAGTCAATGAATTAGTGTTAGCATCTAATAAAGCGGGTGATAAAGCATGGGAATTACCGATTGATAATGATTTCCAAGAGCAGATTAAGTCAACTTGTGCAGACATTGTCAATGCTGGCGGTCGTGATGGTGGAACAATTACCGCAGCGTGTTTCTTATCACAGTTTACCGAAAAATATCACTGGGCACATTTAGACATTGCGGGTACAGCTTGGCAATCAGGTGCCAAAAAAGGTGCGACAGGTCGACCTGTTGCGATGTTGATTGAATACTTATTAACACAATAGGTTGATCATTCATTTATATGAAAAAAGTGATTTTTTATCTTTTAGAAAACCAAAAACCGGCGAGTGAATCAGGTGTTTTATACCATGAAAAGCTCGCTTGTGAAAAAATTGCTGAAATCTGGCAAGCGAATAAAAGAATCTTAGTTGCTTGCCAAGATCAACAACAAGCTGAACGTATAGATGAATACCTTTGGCAGCTCGATACCGACCATTTTGTACCACATAATTTAGCTGGTGAAGGTATGAAAGGTGGTTCGCCTGTCGAAATTTGTTGGCCACAAAAGCGCAGTAATGGCAATCGGCATATATTAATTAATCTGCAAGAGCAGTTTCCTGAATTTGCCGCAGTGTATTCTGATATTGTTGATTTTGTGCCAGTAGATGAAAGATTAAAAGAGTTGGCAAGAACAAGGTATAAATTGTATAAAGAAGCTGGATTCAATTTAAAAACCATACCCGTGACTTGCGAGTAATTTTATACCATTGCGAAATAATATAAAGGCAATGGTATAAAATTTTTAGATTTTGTGATGAATCGATATTACCTAGGGTTCATGCGGTGATGACAAGCTAAAAAAATATTTTACTGGTTATAAGCAAAGCAAGTTTATTCGCTATTGGAGTCTATAGAAAAGCTCTAAAATTATTTAATAGAGGTAAATTTTATTTTTGCTCAACAAAGTAATAGTCGCCGATAAATTATAAATATTATTAATTTTATTAGAATTAATCTGATTGAATATCAGGCGAATTAAGCTATAATGCGATCTTTTTTAAAAAAGATATAATTGTAATGATTATCGGTTTTATAGGTGCAGGTAAAGTTGGTTGTACGTTAGCAAAGTACTTTTCATTGTGTGGCTTTAGCATTGCTGGTTTTTTTAGTCGAACTTATGAACATGCACAAGAAGCAAGTGATTTTACGCAAAGCAAAGCTTATTCATCACTAGGTGATTTAGTTAACGATTGTGATTGCATATTTGTTACTGTATCTGATAGTCAAATATTAGTTGTTTGGCAAGAAATTTGTCAATTACCTATTGCAAACAAATGGATAGGTCACTGTAGTGGTTTATTAACATCCCATATCTTTAGCCAAAATAAGCTTGTGCATCCTTTTGCTTTTTCATTACATCCTTTATATGCCATTTATGATCGGTTTGGTTGTTATTCCGCCATGCCTGCTGTCTCTTTTACGCTTGAAGCCAATCCTAATGTTATTTGCCAATTGCAAGCTTTGTTTACCCCTTTAAAAAATCCTTTGGCAATTCTTTCTGCCAGTAAAAAGCCTCTTTATCATGCAGCCTGTGTCATGCTCAGTAACCAAGTTATTGCTTTAGTACAAATAGGAATAGAATTACTAAATCAATGTGAGTTAAACAGTGAATTTAGTGAACAAGCATGGCATCCGTTATTTTTAGGTAATGCCAATAATACCTGTAAACTAGGGGTGATTAATGCTTTAACGGGGCCGGTTGAACGTGGTGATATTGATACTATCAAACAACATATAATGGCTATGCCAAACGAATTAAGACCGATCTATAAACAATTATCAACTATTTTACTTAATATTAGTCGACAAAAACATCCGAATAACGACTATCGACAACTGGAATTGGAGCTGTTTTCGTGAAAAAAACTATTTTAAACTTACAACAACGCAAAGAAAATCAACAAAAAATCACCATGCTAACGGCGTATGATTATACAACTGCCAAACTTATGGATGAAAGTGGGGTCGATTGTTTACTTGTCGGTGACTCTTTAGGAATGGTCATGCTGGGCTACGAAAGTACAGTATCGGTTACTATGGAAGATATGATTCATCATTCGAAAGCTGTGGCAAAAGCGGCTAAAACAGCTTTTGTGATTACGGATTTACCCTTTATGTCTTATCATACCTCCGTCTATGATGCGGTCTATAATGCAGGACGATTAATTCAAGAGGGTCAGGCGCAAGCTGTAAAACTTGAAGGAGGGCTAGCGTTTTGTGAACACATCAAAATGATTACCCAAGCATCGATTCCCGTTATTGCTCATATCGGTTTAATGCCGCAATCTGTTTTAGCTTTAGGTGGTTATAAAGTTCAAGGTAAAGATTATCAAAACGCAAAAAATATTGTGCTCGACGCTTTAGCCGTTGAACAAGCTGGCGCGGCTGCCATTTTATTAGAATGCGTCCCTGCCAAACTGGCTAAATTTATTACTGAGCTTGTCAATATTCCAACTATAGGTATTGGAGCGGGTGCTGGATGTGATGGACAAGTGTTGGTTTATCAAGACATGCTGTCAATGTATGATGGCATATCTTCAAAATTTGTTAAATCCTTTGCACCCATCGGGGAACAAATGAAAAAGGCGTTTGGTGATTATTGCCAAGAAGTCAAACAACAACAATACCCTGCATCGATTCATGAATTTGCAATGGATGATGAAATTATTCAAAATCTGAAAAGTGAATTTTTGAATAGCAAAAAAGGATAAAATTATGAAAGTTGTAACAACGATTAAAGAGGTGCGTGAGCATGTCCACGCTTGGCGACAGGCGGGTAATAGCATAGGTTTAGTGCCGACAATGGGATTTTTACATGAAGGTCATCAAAGCTTAATGCAAGCTGCTAAACAAGATAATCAAAAAGTTATTGTGACTATCTTTGTCAATCCTATTCAATTTGGTCCTTCAGAAGATCTTGCCAGTTATCCACGAGATTTAGAACGCGATAAATTCGCCTGCGAACAGATGGGTGTCGATCTGATTTTCTGCCCAGACGTCAGTGAAATGTATTCCCCTAATTTTAATAGTTATGTTGATGTAAATGGATTAACAGAAGCTTTATGTGGCAAAAGACGTCCAGGCCATTTTAAAGGCGTTTGTACGGTCGTGACCAAATTATTTAATATTGCTCAACCGGATCGAGCTTACTTTGGACAAAAAGATGCCCAACAATTAGCAGTAATTAAACGTATGGTAACGGATCTGAATTTTAATATTGAAATCATCGGTTGTCCTATTGTACGTGAATCAGATGGACTGGCTAAAAGTTCCCGCAATAGTTATTTATCTGAAAGTGAACGAGCTGCTGCGGTTTGTCTTTACCAAGCAATTGAATATGCAAAAGCTATGATCAATAAAGGTGAAAAATCAGTGAGTGTGATTACCCAAACCATGCAAGAGTTGATCAGTAAACAACCTTTGGCAAAGATTGATTATATTGAGTTTGTCGATTTAGCTACATTAAAATCGATTGATTTACTTGCACAAGACAGTTTATGTGCTTTAGCGGTTTATATTGGTAAAACACGGTTAATTGATAATTTTATTTATCAACAGGATTAATATAACTGTAAATTCAAACGGATTAAAGCCAAATTAAAAGGCCTGACTCCAGTTGAATATCGAAATCAGGTCTTACAAGCCGCTTAATAAAAGTGTCCAACTTTATGGGCTCACTTCAAATAAGCGGTTTTTTGTATCAATTATCAATCTGATAAAGTTTTAATCATATTTTAAATCAACGAGTTTATTACTCTGCTAATTTATTGTTTGGCTATTTTCCTGTAGAATATAAGGCATTTTTATGCCTTGAATTAGGATTTATTCATCAATTATGAAAAATACGACTTATAATCCACAAGAAATTGAACAACCTATCTATAAACATTGGGAAGAAAGCGGTTATTTCAAACCCAATGGCGACAAATCTCAACCAAGTTACTGCATTGCCATTCCACCTCCGAATGTAACAGGTAGTTTACATATGGGGCATGCATTTCAACAAACCATCATGGATGCATTGATTCGTTATCATCGTATGCAGGGTAACAATACCCTTTGGCAATCAGGTACGGATCATGCTGGTATTGCTACTCAAATGGTTGTTGAACGTAAAATTGCCGCTGAGGAAAACAAAACTCGTCATGATTACGGTCGTGAAGCATTTATTGATAAAATTTGGCAATGGAAAGCAGAGTCAGGCGGTAGTATTACTAAACAAATGCGTCGACTAGGTGATTCTGTTGATTGGGATCGTGAACGATTTACTATGGACGAAGGCCTATCCAATGCCGTAAAGGAAGTGTTTGTAAGATTATATCAAGAAGATTTGATTTATCGTGGTAAACGTCTAGTAAACTGGGATCCTAAACTTCGTACCGCCATATCAGATCTTGAGGTCGAAAACCGAGAAGTCAAAGGCTCAATGTGGTATTTACGCTATCCACTTGCTGATGGAGCTAAAACAGCAGAAGGCAAAGATTATTTAGTTGTTGCCACAACTCGACCAGAAACACTATTAGGCGATACAGGTGTTGCAGTTAATCCAGAGGATCCACGTTATAAAGATTTAGTTGGTAAATATGTCATATTACCATTTGTAAATCGTCGTATTCCGATTATTGGTGATGAACATGCCGATATGACTAAAGGTACTGGTTGTGTAAAAATCACACCTGCCCATGATTTTAATGACTATGAAGTAGGACGTCGTCACCAATTACCGATGATCAATATTTTCACTTTCGATGGTGATATTCGTACACAAGCAGAAGTATTTGATACCAACGGCGAAGCATGCACTCTTTATGCAACAGAAATTCCAGCAGAATTCCAAAATTTAGAACGCTTTGCTGCCCGTAAAGCCATTGTTGCTCAATGTGAAGCATTAGATATACTCGAAAAAATTGAGCCACATGATCTTACTATTCCTTATGGCGATCGTGGCGGAGTGGTTATTGAACCTATGTTGACTGACCAATGGTATGTTCGTGCCAAAGTACTTGCTGAACCCGCTATTGATGCAGTAAAAAATGGTGACATTCAATTTGTACCAAAACAGTACGAAAATATGTATTTTTCTTGGATGAATGACATTCAAGATTGGTGTATTTCTCGTCAATTATGGTGGGGGCACCGAATCCCTGCTTGGTATGATAACCAAGGTAATGTTTATGTAGGTCGTAACGAAGCAGAAGTACGACGCGAAAATAACCTAGCTGACGACATTGAATTATCACAAGATGAAGATGTACTTGATACTTGGTTCTCATCAGCGCTATGGACATTTTCAACCTTAGGTTGGCCAGAAAATACCGATGATTTAGCGACCTTTCATCCAACTAATGTATTAGTAACAGGGTTTGATATTATTTTCTTCTGGGTAGCCAGAATGATTATGATGACGATGCACTTTATCAAAGATGAGCATGGTAAACCACAAGTACCATTTAAAACTGTATATGTTACAGGGTTAATTCGTGATGAAGAAGGGCAAAAAATGTCTAAATCTAAAGGTAACGTAATTGATCCTTTAGATATGATTGATGGTATTTCATTAGCCGATCTGTTAAAAAAACGTACTGGCAATATGATGCAACCACAGTTGGCTGAAAAAATTGCTAAACGGACTGAAAAGCAATTTCCAAATGGTATTGAAGCTCACGGTACGGATGCACTACGCTTTACTTTAGCGGCGCTGGCTTCAACTGGGCGTGATATTAACTGGGATTTAAAACGTTTAGAAGGTTATCGTAACTTCTGTAACAAATTATGGAATGCCAGCCGTTACGTATTAATGAATACTGAAGAACATGATTGTGGTTTTAAAGGCGGAGATTTAGATTATTCACTATCAGACAAATGGATCTTAGCAGAATTTAACCAAACCGTTAAAGCCTATCGTGAAGCATTTGACACTTATCGCTTCGATTTAGCTGCTAATATTTTATATGAGTTTACTTGGAATCAATTCTGTGACTGGTATTTAGAACTTACTAAATCAGTATTAGCTAATGGCGAACAATCTGCACAACGTGCTGCTCGTCATACGTTGGTGACCGTTCTGGAAGCGTTATTACGCCTTGCACATCCAATTATTCCGTTTATCACTGAAGCAATTTGGCAAAATGTGAAAGGGCTAATGCATATTAAAGCTGACACAATTATGCTACAGCCAATGCCAGCATTTGATGAGAAATATATTAATGAAGAAGCGGTTGCTGATATTAATTGGATTAAAGATGCTGTTATTGCTGTACGTAACATCCGTGCAGAAATGAACATTGCACCGAGTAAACCATTACAATTATTGATTCGCCAAGCTTCACCGACAGTTCATCGTGTTGTAAGTGATAATATTACTTTTATTAAAACGTTGGCTAGACTTTCTGAAATTGTCTTGCTTGATGAAGGTGAAAATGGTCCGTTGTCTGTAACTAAATTGGTTGATGGGGCAGAGCTACTTATACCAATGGCGGGATTAATTAATAAAGAAGATGAATTAGCTCGTCTTGAAAAAGAGATTGCTCGCATTGAGGGAGAAATAGCCCGCATTGCAAATAAATTATCAAACGCTAGTTTTGTTGACAAAGCACCTGCTGCGGTGGTTGCTAAAGAAAAAGAAAAACAGCAAGGTTACATTGATGATAAAGCTAAACTGCAAGAGCAGTATGTAGCAATCAAGAATCTATAATCTTGATATATAAAATCTCTCGTTAATTCGATTAACGAGAGATTTTTTATTTAGCAAAAGCTTAAAATTTATAACCTACACCAATCATTGCAACCCATGGGTCTAATTTATATTTAGCCGTTACTTTAGTATTTCCTAAATGCGTAGTTGCTTTAGTTTCAATATCAATATAACGTACTTGTGCATTAATGAGCCAATTTTCATTAATAGAATAGTCTGCCCCAATTTGTGCCGCTAAGCCCCAAGAACTATCAAGGTCTAAACCATGAAATCCTGCTTTTTTAGCTTCTCCGCTGAGTTTTTCATCAAAGAAGAAAGTATAGTTTACCCCAACACCCACATACGGTTGAAATTCAAATTGCGAATCAAGAGGGTACCAAACAGCACTTAATGTAGGTGGTAAATGTTTAATTTTACCAAGGTGAGCGCCAGCCAATCCCGTTGAATTACCACCGCCAAGTTTAACTTGATGGCTAAATGGTGTTGCTCCTAACAGTTCAATACCGATATTATCCGTAATCATATATTGAAAATTTAAACCAAGTTGAGTGTCATTATCGGCTTTAGCTTTTAAATCACTTTTTGCCCCACCCACTTTCACATGATCACTTTTATCTTTTGGATGAACATAAACAGGTCCACCACGGACTATGATTTCATTCGCTTGATGTGCATAAGCCATTGAACTTGCTAATCCCATTGAAATGAGCATTGCAACAGATGATATTTTCATTTCTTGTCTCCTAATACTATCTTATAAGCTATAATTTAAGGATTATTGAATTAGGCGTTTAATTAATTTTATTAACTAATTGTCAATTCATACTGTTATTTATGTCATATTAAGTTAATTAAAGAATCGGTTGGATAATAATAAATTCTTTAATTTTATGATAATATCACATTTAATTTGATAAATCTGAGATTAAGCTCAAAATTTATGTAAAATCTATGGCTTGCATTAATCTTAAAGGTTAGATATAATAGAAAGAATAATTTAGTGGGTTGTTAGCTCAGTCGGTAGAGCAGTTGACTCTTAATCAATTGGTCGCGGGTTCGAACCCCTCACAACCCACCATTCATTAATCCATCCAAATTCAAAAACGTTCAAAAAACCTTTATATAACAAGCTTTCTAACTAATTTACTGTTTATCTAAGTTCAAGAAGATTTAGCGAAATTCAAACTTTTATGTTATATATTATGTTATACGCTCAAATATAACTTAAATTCGTATAACATGGCAAAGATTATAAAACCTCTAAATGATACTCAAATCAAGTCAGCCAAGCCAAAGGAAAAGGATTTTACTTTATCAGATGGCAACGGTTTATATTTATTAATTAAGTCTAATGGTTCTAAAATTTGGCGATTTAATTATATTAGTCCTGATTCAAAAAAACGCACATTAGTTAGCTTTGGAAGCTATCCAGAAATCACATTATTTAACGCAAGACAAAAAAGAGATGAATATCGTTCTTTAGTATCTCAAGGAGTAGATCCACAACAGCATAAACAATCTATACAAAACCAATCAAAAAAAGAGAAAGATAATACATTTTATAAAGTGGCTGAAAGATGGCTTGAGCAACAGAACTCAAGAGATATCACTAGTGGAACAATTAGGCGAATAAAAAATTCATTTGTTAATTATATTTATCCTAGCCTTGGCGATATACCCATCTCACAGCTAAAAGCAAAAGATTTTATTGAAGCTTTAAAACCTCTTGAATGTGCCGGTAAACTAGATACAGTTAAGAGGATATCACAACGAATTAATAGAGTAATGACTTATGCTGTTAACAATGATCTGATTGAATATAATCCAGCTGGTAAAATAGGAGCTGTGTTTAAAGTTGCCCATAAGCAAAATATGCCCTCTTTACCACCTTCAGAGTTACCAAGAATAATGAAAGCCATTTCTTTGGCTAGTATTGAATTACAAACAAGATGCTTAATTGAGTGGCAACTACTTACAATAACAAGACCAATTGAGGCAGTATCTGCATTATGGAGTGAAATAGACCTAAAAAATGAATTATGGACGATACCAGCAGACAAAATGAAAATGAGAAGAGATCATACTATCCCACTAAATAAACAGGCGATAAGGATAATTGAGATTATGAAGCCTATTAGCGGTCATAGTGAATATGTTTTCCCAACATTGAAAGCACCTTTCAATAAACATATGAATAAAGAAACAGTCAATACAGCATTAAAACGAATGGGCTTTAAAGGTGAGTTAGTTGCTCATGGCTTTAGATCATTAGCATCTACAGCATTAAATGAACATGGCTTTGATTATGATTTAATTGAAGTCTCGCTTGCCCACGTCGATAGGAATGCAGTAAGAGCAATTTACAACAGAGCAACCTATTTAGATAAACGTAGAGATATGATGCAATGGTGGGGTGATTTTGTAGAGCAAGCTAGCCAAGGAAATTTATCACTGTCAGCAGCTCAAAAATGAGCCTCTTGATTTTATTCATAGAACCAGATTTAAGCCAGTCAATTAGACTGGTTTTTTATTACCTATTATTTAATAAATACTTTATATATATATTTTAATAACACTAACAACACTAATAACATAATATAATTGATTTATATATATTTTTTTAAGTGTTATTAAAAGAAAGTAATAACATATATAACATTAAAACATGTCATTAGGTCGGATTTCAAATCCGTGCTGATTATCAAGGTAATAATTTCAAAAGCAATCCTTTCCTTTGGCTAGCTAAATACCACTATTTAGTGGGATTTAGGCTAATGTTTTTTTATACAGTATATGATATAGTAATGCTCAATAATGTTTAAGTAATTAAATTAGTTACGTCTAGGGTAGCTCCCGAAAGTTCGAAACCCTAACGGACTGGCGTAACTTCTTCATTAGGGTTATGGTTTAAGTGGAACAAATGAGTAAGTTATATAAATTAAAAGAGTATTTATCATTAAATGAGGCTGCAAAATGGTTATCTTTAGAATTGAAAGATGATGAAATTGATGTATCTGATATTTTAGATTTAATAATCAGTAAAAAACTAAAATTGAGTGTTAAGCCAACACATTCTTATGTAAAAGCTATCTTTTGTGAAATACAAAAGCCAATAGCGAATTTAGGCGGAATGCTAATTTATGAACCTGAGGGAACGGATAGATTTATCGATAGTGTTCAAGTTGATGGAGATATCACAAATCGACTGAGATTGATTGGTTATACAGGATCGCTAATAAATTTAAAAGATGAATGTTGGGATTTTCCTCTTATTGGCGGTAACAAATTAGCTATTGAAAATTATAAAAGAAAATTGCAGGGAGAAAATTTAATTAATTCATGTGAAGGATATATGTATTTAAAAGGAACAAAAATATACCCTAAATTATATCACCCTAAAAATAATCAGTTATTAGATAAACAAGCATCAATGATTGAAAACTATGATCCTGTTACAAATTTTAATGATGATTTAGAATTAGTAATACAACGAATTGATTTAGATAATTTTATTCATTCTTTACTGCAAAACGATAGTGATAATTTTTGTAATGAAGATTACCAAAATATTTTGTTTTCATTAAAAGAATTAGTTTGCTCTAAAGCAAAAAAATGGAGCCAAGACGAAATAAATAACGAGTTAGATAACTTACTAAAGGGAATGAGTAAAAGACGTTTAGAATCTATGTGGTCAATGCTCAATAAAAAATATAGATCTTAAATTACCCTCAATTATTCCGCAAACGAAACTATGATTTCGCGTGCGGAGCATTTCACTACTACAACCCTCATAATTACCTCATTAGTTAATTAGACATTATTAATTCAGTGAGGTCATTAAATGCAATTAAATACAATCCAAAAATATTACTCTCTTGATGAATTAGCGTTAATGTTAGGCTGTTCTAAAAATACATTACGCTACAATCCAAAATTCCCTAAAGGCATTAAATTATCAAAACGTCGAACCGTTTATGATATCACCGAAGTAAAAGCCTACTTAGAAAGCAACCGAGTACAGTAGGAGGCTTTCAATGTCATATTCAATCACACCTGAACAACACAAAGCCATTAGGGATAAATACGGTATCCAATATGATCGCCTTGTTCGTGAAAATGAGAGATACAAAATTACTAGTATCGCCCGTTCAACAGCATGGCAACTTGAGAAAGACGGTAAATATCCATTAAGAAAATCATTAGGTGCTAACTCATGCGGTTGGTCATTAGTGGAATTACTTCACTGGATCGACAATCCGCCAACAGTTGAAAAGATAAATCAACCGACTAAACGCCGAGGGTTTGCTAATGGGAGCTATTAAGATGATAGTTAAACAAGATGAATTAAGCATCATAAAATTTGATGGCATCAAAGTACGAATTATCACTTATTTGGGTGAACCTTGGTTTATTGCTAACGATGTGTGTTTGGCGTTAGAGCATAGCAATCCAACTAAAGCAATTAAATCATTAAATAGCCTTGAATTAATGACCCTAACTTTAAGTTATAGTCATTCAGGCAAAAGAGGCGGGGCAAGAAAATTGTTAGCTGTATCTGAATCAGGATTTTACAAGTTGATCGCTAGAAGCAGAAAAGCAATTCAACAAGGAACATTTGCTTATCGATTTAGTAACTGGGTATTTGGTGAAGTTATTCCAACAATTCGCAAAACTGGTGCTTATGGTGTGCCTTGGGCTTTCTTGAATGATCATGCTAAACGTGAAAAAGAATATCTTATTGAATCAAGCAAAAGAGGACGTAATTTAGAAGCTTGTAAAAAATGGAAAGCTAATTTGATAGCAGAAGAGCAAGCACTATGGAAAAAATATCAACCAGAATTGATTTAATAAAAAAGGCAACTTGTCACAGTTGCCCATATTCAATCACTAAAATCAATTAATTAAGGTATATCAATGTCAATAGAACTAATCAAAAGCATTAAACTTGTGCCAAAGCGTCACGCATTTAAAGCACGTTCTTATAATAACGCAGAGCTAAAAAATTGGGTAGATTTCGGAAGCGTTCGAAAGGATTTTAATTATTTATTCAATCTCATTTTACAAGCAGTTTTGACCCAACCAGAAAAAGATTCACCGTCTTTCTTGGCTTGTTGGTTAATTTGTTCAAGTAGATCATCTTCGAACCTTATAATTTTTCTTGTACTGTTAGAACGATCTGTTTTTTTCTTATCTTTTTTTTCTTGCATTGGTGCATACCTTTATGATAAATTAAATACTATTGGTATGCACCATTATAAAGGTGAGTACCATAAAAAGCAATCCCCCGAAGTGTTACCAGCACTATCGAGGGATCTAACCACAATAACATTAACAGAGGTAATGATTATGGCTAACCGCTATGATAGCGCACACCTACGTGCAAGACAATCCAAACTATATAAATTCTATGACCTTTCAACCGCTCAAGTTATCCAAACTACAGCAACAACCGAACGACAAGCACGCAAAAATTTAGGCAAGCAATCGCTTATCTTTATCGCCAGAATTCGAATAACTCCAATCATTGAACAAGCCGGAACGTGGGGAGGTTATAGTCATGAATAATACTAATAACCACCGATTAATAAATAATATTGAAACCAAACTAGCACAAGCCCAAAGCATGATTAAGGTGATTTGGGATAATCACAATTATAAAGATGAGGGGCTGAATGAACCTTTTATTGAACATTGCGATATAGGCAATTTACTTTGGACAGCAGGAGACTTAATCGAAGATGCGTATAAGGAGTTATTAAAAATTGATATAAAAGGAGATGACAATAATGCCTAATATCTCTTTAGATGCAGTTGATACTATCAACTCTAAACTCGATCAAGCAAACGCTATTACAACCCTATTAATGTGTGAATGTAATGAAGATACCAAATTAAGTAATGAGTTACGCTCATATGTGCTTTGGGCTATATCAGACTTAATAACTGATTCTAAGAAACTATTTAGTAGTGAAACTGAATCTAAGGGTCGAAAAAATGAAAATAAATGAAATTACATCCCAAGCAGTAGATAAATGGCAATCAATCTTTAGTTCATTAGGTATTGTGGTGGGCAATGGCAAACATTGCCCTTGTCCTGTCTGTGGTGGTAAAGATAGATTTAGATTTGATAACCAAAATGGTAGAGGTACTTACATCTGTAACCAGTGTGGTAGTGGTGACGGCTTAGAGCTTATCAAAAACTATTGTCAATGTGACGCTAAAGAAGCATCAAATAAAGTAGCGGAATGTTTAAATCTGTCTAATCAGAATAACCAAATACGGGAAAATCTCGTATTTAGGAAAATAGATTCTGAACAATTACATAATGATAACATGCCAGATAATCCCGTATGTAAAAAGGTCGAGTATTTGCTATCTAAAGCAACATTAGGACAATCTCAATACCTGACCAAGAAAGGGTTAACCTTTGATTTACCTTTGTTAGATAACGGGCGCATTTTTGTGCCCATTCTGAATCTTCATAATGAATACGCAGGTGGTCAATTTATCGAGCCTGACGGCAGTAAGCACTTAATGAAAAGCTCAAATAAAAAAGGTGCTTTTATATGGGTCAGCCCAAATTTGGGCAAGCCTGACGAGGTTAACAAAGAATTACTCACAGCAACCGAGATTATTATTTGTGAGGGATTAGCCACAGGCATATCGATAGCGGTATTCCGCCATCGGTCACCAGTGATATCCGCCATTGATGCAGGCAACCTTATTCATGTAGCTAAAGGCATTCGTGAGTTAAATCCTACTGCTAAAATCATTATCGCAGGTGATAACGATATTGGTCAAAGCCCTAATACGGGCTTAGCTAAAGCAATAGAAGCGTCTCAAGCGGTAAATGGTTATTACTCCGTTCCTGATACAGATTATAAATGTGATTGGGATGATTATAGGCAACAATTTGGACTTGAAAAAGTTAAGCAATACTTTGATAGCAATATCAAAAATTCACTTAAGGGAAGTTTTTCCGAAATTAAACTAAAATCTATACCCGACTTATCACAGATGCAAGCCAGTCAGAAAGCAGATGTACTCATAGAGCATTATGAGAATAATCTATCCTTAGATATGGTGACAAATGAGGTATATATCTATAAAGATAATGTTTGGCAAATGATTTCTGAAATGGATCTTAAACGTGAACTAGTCCAGTTGTTTCGACAATCAAATGCTCATTATTCAGAAAAAGGCATTAAATCGACCATTGATACAATGAAGCTTCAAATACCATTAAAAAACGAACCAGCGAGAAATTTAATAGGTTTTAAAAACGGTGTATTTGACCTTGATACTCGTACTTTTAAATCTCATTCAAAAAATCACTGGTTACAATCAATTAACAATGTTGATTTTATTGATAGTGTATCGAATGAAAATTTAGAGCATCATGCGCCTAATTTTTATCAATGGCTGTCACGTTCCGCTAAAAAAGACACTATCAAGATGGATGCTATAAAAGCAGCATTATATATGATATTGGCTAATCGTTATGACTGGCAATTATTCTTAGAGGTTACAGGCGCAGGTGGTAGCGGTAAAAGTGTTTTTGCTGAGATTGCTACCATGTTAGCAGGCAAGAATAATACGGTATCGGCAAATATGGAAGCCTTAGAAAAACCAAGAGAAAGGTCACTTATTGTTGGGCAATCATTAATCATCTTACCCGACCAAGCCAAATATATCGGTGAGGGTAACGGTATCAAGGCGATTACGGGTGGTGATGATGTGGCTATAGATGAAAAATATAAGAAACCTTATTCGACTAAAATACAAGGAGTGATACTTGCGATAAATAATAACCCGATGACATTTAGTAATGATGATGGCGGTATCTCACGGCGCAGGGTTATTTTTCACTTTGGCGAGCCTGTCCCTGCTAACGAAAGAGATCCTAATCTTAAAGATAAAATTAGCGCAGAGTTATCCGTTATTATTCGGCATCTCTTTAATTATTTTAAGGATGATAGCAAGGCTAAATCATTACTAATTAAACAGCAAAAATCATCGGAGGCTATCGAAGTGAAACGATTAACTAACCCACTGATTGATTTTTGTAGTTATCTTTTTGCTACAGATAAACCCGATGGAATGATGATAGGTAAATACTCGACACCCATACAGTTTAAGCGGTTTTTGTATCATGCCTATATTACTTTTATCGAAAATAATAACTTGAAAAATCCATTATCGCTTCGAAACTTTGTTAATGCTTTACCATCAGCCATGAAAGAATACGATGTAGAAGTCATTATAAGAGCAAGGCATAGTGAGGGACGCAGGACTAACTTACACCTTGATTATGATAAGTGTAATGACTGGTTCCCTGATGCTGCGTTAGAAGAAAATAATATTAACTATAATAAAAGGTAACAAAATGAAAAGACTAATTGATACTAAAATTATGGCGATTGCATTAGATGAAATGTTGCATGATCCTATTAAAATAAATCAAATAACAAACGAATTTAGCAATCTAAAAATGTATGTACAAAACCAGCGCAAAATTTTGGATAAGAAACGAACTAATAATGAATTAACTGAATTAGAGGAATATTTTATTTTCCCCGCTTTAGATGATGTTTATTTTTATTTATTAGATAGCCTAAAAAGTAACGCCAAACCTAGTGGCGAAATGAAGAGAATTGTTAGTGATATACCAAGTAGAATTGATTATTGGCTAATACAAATAAAATAATTCTGTTCTGATGCTTTCTGATTAATTTTACCTAATTCATTGAATTAACAATATTATTTTGTTTTGTTAGACTGCAGTTTGGGTTAATAGTATAACCACGAATTAGCGCAGATATGGCAGTCTAAAACCTAAGCGCAGCATCTTTCATAGCCTAATCGCTATTCCCACTTAAAGCCTTTCATATCTCGCTGTAAATAAAGAATAAATAAAGGTAAATAATAACGATATGAAAAAACTTATTGAATTACGTCAATTAAAAGCGACCAAAGTAGCAGAAATGCGCTCAATGCTTGACAAAGCAGAGCAAGAAAACCGCAGTATGACACCAGAAGAAAAGACACAATTTGATACTATAAAAGCAAAAGTTGAAGAGTTGAACACTGAAATTTCTAACTATGAAACTTTAGCCAATGAAGAGCGAAGTTTAGCAGATAAGATCAAACCAGTAGATAAAAAGCTTACTAACGAAGAATTACGCAACTATATCCGTACTGGTGAGGCTCGTTCATTGTCTACTGCTGTACCTGCTGATGGTGGTTATACAGTAATACCTGAATTAGACAAAGAAATTATGCGTCAGTTATCTGATGAATCAGAAATGCGTGCAATTTGTACCGTTAAAAAAATCGGCTCAAATGAATATAAAAAGTTGGTATCAGTTGGTGGTGCGATAGTTAATCACGGCGAAGAGGGAACGGCACGAACAGAAACGGCTACACCTAATCTTGAAGAAGTATCAATTAAGTTATATCCAATTTACGCTTATCCTAAGACTACCCAAGAAATTCTAGATTTTAGTGATTTAGATGTTTTGAGTTGGTTAACGGATGAAATCAAAGATACTTTTGTCGAAACAGAAGAAATTGATCTTATTAGTGGTAATGGAACCAAGAAAGCTAAGGGATTTTTATCATATCCACAAGCGGTACAATCTGATAAAGAGCGTCCATTTGGCACTTTAGAAAAAATGACAGTAACAGCTATCACCGCAGACAGTTTAATTGATTTACTTTTTAAACTTAAAAAGAAATATCGTAAAAATGCTGTATGGACAATGAACTCAAATACTGCAGCAACATTACAAAAACTTAAAAATGGTAATGGCGATTATATTTGGCGTGATGGCTTGAAAGCTGGCGATCCCGATATGCTTTTAGGTAAACCTGTTCATTATTTAGAAAATATGAATGATAAAGGTGCTGTTGTTGCAGTTGGTGATTTTAAACGCGGTTACTATATTGTTGATCATGAAACAGGTGTAAGAACTCGCCCAGATAATATTACAGAACCGGGATTCTATAAAGTCCATACTGATAAATATCTCGGTGGTGGTTTAGTCGATTCTAACGCTATCAAAATCTTAGAACTATCAGCAGGTAAATAATAACAGGGGCTATATGCCCCTTTGAGGTTGATATGGATAAGAAACAATATGAAATTAGAAGCACCGAAATAACACGAGACGATACTAAATTAGTGGGTTATGTGGTTAAGTGGAACAGCCGATCGCAATTAATATGGGGTGATTTTTATGAGCAATTCGCTCCTAGGGCTTTTAGCCAATCATTAAATAATAATCCTGATATTCGTGCTTTATTTGAGCATGATCCGAAGTCTTTATTAGGTCGTACTACTTCAAATACATTAATTCTTAATGAGGATGATATCGGATTAAGGTTTGAGCTTACACCACCTGATACTCAATTAGGGCGTGATTTGCTTGTCAGTGTTGGCCGTGGTGATATTCGAGGTATGTCGTTTGGGTTTATGGCTACTCAAGAATCATGGGATTTTAATCAAGAGCCTTGTTTAAGAACTGTCAGCGCAGCCGAATTATTTGAGGTGACGGTCACCAGTATACCCGCCTACCAAGAAAGTGATATCCAAATTGCTAAACGCTCGATGCTTGAAGCTAAAACAAAATTACAGCCTGATTTAAGTAAAGCATGGCTTGACCTTATGGAGTTATAAACATGGGATTATTTAGCCGTAAGAAGAAAGAGCAACGAAGCATGACGGTTGACGAGTTAATCTCTTACCTTGGCTTGTCTAATACAAATTCGGGCGAATATGTATCGCCTAGCTCAGCCGAGGCATTGCCTGCCGTGATGAATGCGGTCACGGTAATCAGTGAAGCCGTTGCCTCAATGCCGTGTTATCTCTACAAGCTCAACAAAAAAGGCGAACGTGAACGCATATCAAGCCACCCTGTTGAATATTTGCTAAATGAGATGCCAAACACCAAACAGACACCTTACCAGTTTAAACGCACGATGATGCGCCACTGTTTATTAGGTGGTAATGCTTATGCGGTCATTCACTGGGGTAATGACGGGCGACCTAGTGGGCTTGAAAGCTTCCCACCTTATGCTGTTACTCCAAAACGATTGGGTAATGGGCGTTATGCTTACTCCATTGTCGATGAGGATGGTAATGTCACAAATTACTTACAAGATGAGGTTTTACATTTACGTTATGCAAGTGATGACGGCTTTATTGGACGTTCTCCCGTTACTATTTGTCGAGAAGCGATAGGCTTAGGACTTGCTCAGCAACGCCATGGCTCATCTATCATGAAAAACGGACTAATGGCAAGTGGTTATGTCTCTATGGCTGAATGGATGGATGATACAAAAGGGAAAAAAGCCTTAAATGCATTAGAACGTTACAAAGGTGCAAAAAACGCAGGTAAAACACCAATACTTGAGGGAGGAATGAAATACGAGCAGTTAGGCATGAGCAATCAAGATGCCGAGTGGCTGCAAAGCAGACGGTTTACTATTGAGGACATAGCTCGAATATTTAACATTAGCCCGATGTTTCTACAAGAATATTCCCATAGTTCATATAGTAACTTTTCAGAAGCTACACGTTCATTTTTAACTTTAACGCTTAGACCATGGCTTACCAATTTTGAACAACAACTAAAAGATGCATTAATGATTGATATTAATCATGATAAAAGCCGTTATCTAATTGAGTTTGATACATCGGACTTGATGCGTACCAGTCCAATAGATCGCTTTAACAGCTATAACATAGCGATTAAATCAGGAGTAATGAATCCTAATGAAGCAAGATTAAAAGAGGGTTTACTACCTTATGAGGGCGGTGAGGAATTTAGCCAAGCTTGGAAGCAAACAGTAGAAGTTAAAAAGGATAATGCCGAATGATTATAGGGCGATTAAGACAGCGCATTATCTTACAGAAATGCGAGAGCTACCGAGATCCGTTCGGTCAAATTATTAAAGAGTGGAAAGATGTAGCAACTGTATGGGCAGAGGTTAAGGCGGTGACAGGTAAAGAGTTGATGCTGTCACAGCAAGAAATGAGTAGTACTACCATGAGGGTTTATATTCGTTATCTTAATATTATTGATACTACTTGTCGAATTAAGTTACATAACACTTGCACACAATATCTAAATATAAAAGCTGTATTGCCTGATGCTAAACAAACTTATTTAGAATTGTTATGTGAGGGAGGATTAAATGATGGCTAATATTACCTTACAAGAAGTTAAGTTACATTGCCGTATTGATGACAGTGACACCTTAGAAGATAGCTTACTTCAAATCTATATAGATGCTGCTCTTGAAGTTTGTCAAAAGCATATAGGAAAATCATTTGATATACAGGAATTCACGCCAGCAATCAAAGCAGGTTGTCTTATGTATATAGCTCATCTATATGAGAACCGAGAAATGGTTAGTACTAACACCGTAAGCGAAGTGCCGTTAGCTATTTCTTCATTGTGGAGTATCTACCGTGACCCAGCTATCTATTAGGTGAATGATGCCAATACAACCATTAAAGAGATGTTCATATCCTAATTGTCGTAACCGTGTTAAATCAGGGCGATGTAATGAGCATAGAAGAGATAAACAGCAAGATAAAGCACGAGGAACAGCAGCACAACGAGGCTATAATCATCGTTGGCAAATATATCGAGCTGAGTATCTTAGGCATAACCCACTATGCAAGATGTGTAATGATAAAGGATTACTCACTCCTGCTACTGTGATAGACCATATCAAACCTGTTGAGGATGGACAAAGTGATCCTCTCTTTTGGCAAGCAAGTAATCATCAACCATTATGTCGAGACTGTCATAGCTATAAGACAAGAGTAATCGATAAACGAGGATTTGGGTCATCTTCATAATAAAGACAACTGATAGCAGTCCTCAGATATGATGAGTGGGTAGGGGGGAATGTTCAAAGAAATTCAAAGAGGCAAAAGACCACCACCCTCCTCAAATTTTTATGCACAGTGATTTTTTAGAAAGTAGAGAGAAAACAATAATATGAAAGCACCTAAATATTTGGATAAATTGGCAAAGGAACAATGGAAACTTAGAGCGGACCAGTTAGCTAGTCGTGATGATATTCAGCCTGCCGATTGGACTAATTTAGAATTGTTTTGTGTTAATTATTCTATGTACCGTAAAGCAATGGAAGATATTGCAAAGCGTGGATTTTCAATTGTTAATTCACAAGGTACTGAAAGTCGCAATCCTGCACTTAGTGCAAAGTCAGAAGCTGAAAAAATCATGATTAAAATGGCTTCATTGCTTGGCTTTGATCCTGTAAGTCGTCGTAAGAATCCAGTTGAAGCGAATGAGGAAGACGAGCTTGACCGCTTGGCATAATTACGCATTATCGGTTAAAAATGGCGATATTCCTGCTTGTAAACGCTTAAAACAGGCAGTAAACCGCTATTTTATTGATTTGGATAATCCTAATTATTATTTTGATAGTGAAATTGTCACTAAATTTGTTTCATTCTCAAGAGTCTGTCCACACGTTAAAGGTCATTTAAGAGCTAAACCTATTGAGCTTGAGCCGTGGCAGCAATTCTTATTTGCTAACCTGCTGGGATTTAAGCACGTTAAAACAGGATTACGCAAATACCGTAGTGCTTATGTGCAAGTACCGAGAAAGAACGCAAAATCGACTACAGCAGCAATCCTTGCTAACTGGTTTTTAGTCATGGAAAAAGGTCAACAAGATATCTATACTGCAGCCGTTAGCCGTGATCAAGCTCGAATTGTGTTTGATGATGCTAGACAAATGGCGATACTTAGCAAGCCAATAAAGAAAAGAGTCACCATTCAACAACATAAAATCATTAATCCTAAAAGTAATAGTATATTAAGACCACTTGCCTCAAAGGCTTCAACGATAGAGGGAACTAATCCTAGTTTATCTATTGTAGATGAATACCACTTACACCCTGATAATGGTGTATATTCAGCTTTAGAGCTTGGAATGGGAGCAAGGCTTGAGGGAATACTCTTTGCTATTACCACATCAGGAAGCAACACTATATCAGCGTGTAAACAGCATTATGATTATTGTTGCCAGATTTTAGCCGGTGACGAGGTTAACGAATCGCAATTTGTGCTTATTTACGAATTGGACGATGAAAGTGAAATCGATAACCCTGATTTATGGATAAAAGCTAATCCTAATCTTGATATCTCTGTCGATAGGGTTGCCTTAGAGGACACTATCAAGAAAGCCAGAGGTATACCCTCGCAATGGGTCGAAATGCTCACTAAACGCTTCAATATTTGGTGTAATGGAGCTATGCCTTGGGTAAATACTGGTAGCTGGGTTGCGTGTAAGGCTGATTATGCAGAAGATGATTTAAAAGGGTTAGATTGCTATGCTGGATTGGATTTATCATCTACTAGTGATATTACTAGCGTCTGTTATTCGTTTCCGTTTGAAACAGAGGTAAGATTATTAACACGGCATTACATTCCTGAATATCAGCTTACTAACGTGGCTAACAAAAATAGAGAGATGTACCGTAAATGGGTTAATCAGGGCTGGATTCGAGTAACTAAAGGCGACTGTATCGATTATGACCAAATTCGTGATGATATTTTAAAAGACAGTGAGCAATTTAATATCAAATTAATTGGCTTTGATGTGTGGAACGCCACACAATTGAGAACGCAGTTACAAAATATCGGCTTAGACGTTGAGCCGTTCCCACAAACATACGCACGTTATAGCCCAACATCGAAAACTGCTGAGGTATTTATTAGTCGTAAACGGATTAAACATAATGGCGATCCTGTTTTGGCTTGGGCTATAGGTAATGTAGTGATGGAAACAGATGCAAATGCCAACATCAAGCCCAATAAAAAGAAAGCAGCCAACAAGATAGACCCTGCAGTTGCTTTCCTCATGTCATTCGGTACCTACTTACTTGAATATGGCGAGATAGATATCAACCTATCAGACGAACAAAAACAAGCGTTAGACGAATTTAAAGGGATTGAGCTATAATTAATAACCTAATATTTGCAGGAGATAATAATTATGCCTTTTTCTAGAGTTTGTCCTTTTTGTAATGTTTTATCCACAATAACAAGAAGTGATATTCAAAGTGCTTCGGATTTTTTCTATAGAGATTTTGCAGATGATACTACTTATGGCCTACAAACTCATGTTATAACATGCCCATCACCGGAATGTAATAAAGCTGAAGTTTTTGTCCAAAAATGGGACACCAACAATGCAGAAAATATTCGTAATACTTTTATTAATTCTGAATATATAATTCGTAGATGGGATCTTGAACCAGAAGCGAATGTTAAGGTTTTTCCTAATTATGTGCCTGAATCAATATTACAGGATTATAAAGAGGCAAAATTAATTGTCAATATTTCTCCAAAAGCTTCAGCAACAATATCTAGACGTTGTTTGCAAACTATGATAAGAGATTTTTGGGCTATAAAAGATAAAAAATCTTTACATCATGAAATTGAAGCAATTAAAGATAAAATAGATACCAATATGTATGACGCTATTATGGCACTTAAATCTATTGGTAATATAGGTGCTCATCCAGAAAAAGATATTAATATAATTGTCGATGTTGAACCCGGTGAAGCAGAAGAATTAGTGTGGTTAATTGAAACATTAATTGAAGATTGGTACATGGTGAGACATGACCGCGAAAATAGGATAAGTAAAATAAAATCAATTAATACTGAAAAACAATTAGAAAGAAAAATAGATCCCTATTCAACTAATTAACAACATACAACACTATAATAACACGTGATTAATTTACTGATTATTAATAATTAATTTTGTTAGTGTTGTTAGTGTCATAAAATCACAAAAAAGAAGTTTTCTTTTAACTTTTTACTTTATTGTTAATAGATGATATATTACATATCGGTGATAAGTTGAGTGGGTCATCAATATTTAATGTTATACATTATGTTATATGTTTAGCATATTGTTTTTATAATATCATTATATATCAATATGTTATCATTATAATTCGAACCCCTCACAAAACCCACCATTAAAAATCATCCTATTCAGTGATATTCAAGAGTTAGTAGCTATCTAGTTTACTTATCATTTAAAAATAATACAGATATAAAAAATATAGATATAAAACTCTAGCAGGTTTTAATAATATACCTTATAAGCTTACCAAATTGAACAATTCAAGCTTTTAAACCTGATTTATTGAAAGTTAGGAATAAGACTATCGTTTTAAACAATTATGGGTATTAGCATGAATTCATATCTTCTTCTTTTTCTAGCTATTATTTGTGAAGTGATTGCAACTTCTTCATTAAAGTTATCCAATGGCTTTACTCATTTGGTTTTTTCAATCATTACTATCATTGGATACAGCGCTTCTTTTTATGTACTTTCATTAGCATTAAAAACTATTCCTGTCGGAATTGCTTATGCGATCTGGTCTGGCATCGGAATTGTGCTTATTAGTTTAATTGCTTGGATTTTTATGAAACAGACTTTAGATCTTGCTGCTTTAATAGGTATGGGATTTATTATGTTTGGTGTGGTCATCATTAATCTCTTTTCGAAAGTAGCAGGACATTAAATTATAAAACCATTCATTAAATGGTGCATTACTCAGTTTGGATCTCTTTATTTCATAAAATTACCGAGCCAATTATTTCATATTGGTAATATGACTGTTTCGACTCATGTATGATAAATAACTATAGAACATTTGCTTTAATCGTTTTTGGAAAAACGGTTTATATCTTGAAAAGTCACTTTAGTTTCATAATAAGCCTATTCTTCAAATCGGACAGCATCATAAACAGAAATTATCAGTATGTTATTTATTATTACATCGATTAAATTTAAACCAGGACTTTTGATGATTATTCAAATTGAATTAATTTTCTAGCTGTCTGAATGCAAAATTGTTACTTATCTATCGTACTTAACGTTTAGCGTTACAGCATTTCTAAAATCTTTTTTTGTTTGTGGCAATTTATTTTTACTAATATCTGTTTTTAATCGTCTTATTTCATTAAGCAACTTAGAAATATCTTGGTGTGCATGTGTAATAAAATCATGCCCGGCATCTGTTGCATCAATCAGTTTGATATCTTTGTTTCGTTGTTGTTCTGTTCCAATCCTAATAAAATTGTTACTACTACAATGGATATAACCCGCCAAATCCGCTTGCCCTGTAGCTTAGGTTACATTGTCACTTCTTTTTTGGATTTGGTTTAATTCATCTTCTGACAAAGTGCTAATTTGTGGTATTAATTGCTCAGCAAACACAGGATAGTTTTGAGCAACTTCTGGATCATCAATGTTTTTACATCGATTTATAAACTGTTCGATCAAATATGAATTATTTAAATCATGCAACAATTCAGTCATTCTGCGATAGATAATCTCATCGTAATAATTGAGATCATCAATATAATTAATTAGTAATAAATTAGCGATTTTTTGATTAATAGATTGATTATTATTGTTTTTCACTAATATTTTATGTGCAATAACACTTTGTTCGTCATTGCCTTCTAAAGCAATATTGATAAGGGTGGATAGTAACTGGCTTAATTGATCATCATTCAATCCATCATCATGGATTAATGTTAATGCGTTTGTTTGTTGTGATGAAGAATTGAGAGCAATTTGTAGTTGTATAAAAAAATCAGGACATTGTCGAAAATTCTGTTTCGCAATCAATAAATTTTGTTGAGCCTGATTTAAAGCAAGCCATTCATGGGCATTTGCAAGATATTTTTGCCTCAGTTTTCTTATTTCTGACGTTATCTCAAAGCAATCCTCTAGTGGTTCATCGGGTAATGCCCAATAATCAATAAGTTGCCAATGCTGAGCATAATCGTTATAAAGGATATTTAATACTTGGTGAATAATAGGTTGATTTTGATTAGGATCAGCGGTGAATAAATCATTACAAATATCGATACATAAATTCATTAATATGTGTTTTTGAAATGTTGAGTAATTATTATCAAGATAGGCAGACAAATATTTAGCTAACCATTGCGGTGTTCGATATTCGTTCGCTAATTCATATTCCCAATCCTGTCCATTACCGAGGGGGACTTTTAAATCTTGGCACAGTTTCTCAAGTTCATTCATAATTATGACTCAACATTATTGTTTATCCAAATTTTTTACATAAAATGATGCAAGAGTTAGGCAAAAAGCGCTTTATTTTAGTATCTGAATTTCATGAGGTAAACATATTTCATTTTTATAAAAAAGAAATTTTATCCATGTTTACTTCAATCACAGAGAGTTTTTTTAATTTAACTCTTATGCCATGTTCATTATCACTTGGCCATTAAACATATAACCATATAACTATACTCATCTGGTTTATTGGTTGCTAAGTAAATTTTGATTAATGATATGTTTTATAAGTGCTTCAATATCTCATAAATTATAAATGTTTGTGATATAAATTATGATTTAATGATTAATAATATTTTGTGGTTTAATTTACTGAGATTAATAAAATTTATCGCATTTTACATTTCTTGATTGTAGTCTAATGATTCTAACTAGATGATCGTTCCCTCATGTTGGCTAAACTATCCAAAAGAAAACCTTGGCTATACTTTCATCTTGAATAATATAATTTAGAATATTTTAATGATGGATAAATGTTTACTTTAATCGAAACGGATAAATTATTTTATACATCAATCGAGAGATTGACTGAACTATCTAAAAAAATTTTTTTGATATATTCAGTTAACAATGCAATGTTTTGATCAGTAAATTCAGCTGTCAACCTTTGCTCACCCACTAAATGTTGTTTATCCGCTTTAATTTCTACTGTTAGAGAATTTTTTTGTAAAAACAGATTACTAATGGCATTAGCAACTTCCATCGTTGAATTATTAGTTTGTATACCTATTGCATCATCAATTTCACCATCATCAAAGCGCGAAATAATTAAATAACGATCGGGTGATATGGGATGGTTGCCAATACCAACAATCAAGACGTCATTCTCGGTATAACAGTTTATAGTAGTAGCAAAAAAGCGTGATTCTTTTTTCATATTTAATTTTTACAACCTCATCACATTAAACGAATTCATTTTATAAATAATTTGTTATTGTAAAGATATTTCTTATTGTCGTATCTGAATTTGTAATAAAAGCAATAAACTATCTTCAAATAATTAAACATCAATTGAAAAAGTTATTAATAAAAAATACTAAAACTTGCTGGAGTCTATCAAAAAACGATTTTTAGCTAATTTTGATTTATTATTTGAGAAATAAAATGTTTCAATTTATATGCAATCTGTATCATATATTCTCAATCTTATCGTAGACTAACCACATTTTATCTGAAATAGCATGTGTAATTTGTCGTCTGTTGATGAATTATTCATTTTATTAAAATAGAACGGTACATATAACTCTAACAGGTTATAAACGCTTTTTTATTCTTTAAGATCTACAAAAAGTACCTACTTAAGTATATACTCTTTATCAATTTAATTAGTTTAACATGGCAAGTTTTTGTTATGCGTAATTCAAATAGCCTTATTTGTTTTCATCAATTTGTAAAGGATCATGAGTATGATTTTAGGTAATATTAATCATTTGGATTTAATCCCATATTTACCCAACAAAATTAAGCAATCAATCGAATATGTTAAAGATAATGTTAACAGCAACACGCCAGTAGGACGTTATGATATTGATGGCGATAATATGTTTTTTATGGTGTCTGATAGCACTTTGCGACATATTCATGAGGCTAATCCTGAGTTTCATAAAAAATACCTTGATGTACAAATTGTATTGGAAGGACAAGAGGGAATGGCAGTAAGCACCTTACCACCCCACACTAAGGTATTAGACGACAAATTAGCAGATAATGATATCGCTTTTATCGAAACACCCCCAGAAGAAACCATGTTAATATTACAGTCGAACGATTTCATCGTATTTTTACCCAACGAAGTTCATAAACCGCTCTGTACTATCAATAATAAGATTACAACGGTTCGTAAAGTTGTGGTTAAAATCGCATTGGATTATTTATAATTAGGTCAAGGATATAGGTACAATATGACTTTAAATATCGCTGTTATTGGCGAATGTATGATTGAATTGTCGATGAAACAAGATTCGACAACACGCAGTTTTGGTGGAGATACACTTAATACTTCTGTCTATTTATCACGTTTATTACAAGGTAAAGACTTTGCAATTCACTATGTAACTGGATTAGGCACCGATCCTTTTAGCCAAGAGATGGTTGATAGTTGGCAAAAAGAGCATATTAAAACTGATTTAGTACAAAGAATGTCAGATAAGATGCCAGGACTCTACTCAATTGTCACAGATGATCAGGGTGAGCGTTCTTTTTATTACTGGCGTAATGATGCAGCAGCTAAGTTTTGGTTAAAAACTGCCGAAACAGACAAGATAGCCGAACAGATTACTCGATGTGATTATGTTTATTTGAGTGGTATCAGTATTGCAATTTTAGATGCGGAAAGTATTCTTAAATTATTAGATCTTTTAAAAAGAGTTAAAGCTAATGGTGGTAAGGTTATTTTTGATAATAATTTCCGACCACGTTTATGGAGCAGCCTTGATTTAGCACGAAGTGTTTACAACGATATTCTGAGTTTTACCGATATTGCATTTTTAACGCTTGATGATGAAGATTTGCTATGGGGTAAATTGCCTTATGAGCAAGTAATTGAGCGCACTAAAAACTTTGGTGTAACTGAAATCATCATCAAACGAGGTAGTGATAGCTGCATTGTTGATTGTGCTGAAGGCCGCTTTGAGGTGCCAGCTAATAAAATCGCTAAAGATAAAGTTATCGATACAACCGCAGCAGGGGATTCATTTAGTGCAGGTTATCTTGGTGCACGCTTAAGTGGGCGAGATCCTTCCCAATCAGCATTACAAGGCCATTTAGTTGCAGGTACGGTCATTCAATATCGTGGTGCGATTATTCCTTTAGATGCAACTCCAAAACTAATTGATTAATATAAATGACTAAAAACGGTCGCTAAAGACCGTTTTTATTTTAGCAAATAATCTTGTCAAAAAGTTTCAGGTTAACTATACGTTTGAGTATATAATAGCCAATAACGTGTTCTATTATATATGTGGTATATTTAATCGATTATTACTGGTATAATATACAGTTTATTTCTAATTCATTTCGTTTAAAACACACAAGAAGAGATCTATGTCAATCAAAGATATCGATATTCGTGGTGCGCGAACGCACAATCTAAAAAATATTAATGTTACTATTCCAAGAGATAAGCTGGTTGTAATAACGGGTCTTTCGGGATCAGGTAAATCTTCGTTAGCATTTGATACTCTCTATGCTGAAGGGCAACGACGTTATGTTGAGTCATTATCGGCTTATGCACGTCAATTTTTATCATTGATGGAAAAACCCGATGTTGATCATATTGAAGGTTTATCACCAGCGATTTCGATCGAGCAAAAATCAACTTCGCACAATCCTCGTTCAACAGTGGGAACAATTACCGAAATTTATGATTATTTGCGCCTGCTTTTCGCTCGAATTGGCGAACCACGCTGTCCGAAACATGATTTACCGTTAGCCGCTCAAACGGTATCACAAATGGTTGATAGCATCATGGCATTACCGGCTGAAAACCGTTATATGCTACTAGCACCCGTTGTGACTGAGCGTAAAGGTGAATTTGTTAAGTTATTTGAACAATTATCAGCGAGTGGTTATATTCGAGTCAGGGTTGATGGTGATGTCTATGATCTGTCTGATCCGCCGACACTTGAACTGCAAAAAAAGCATACTATTGAAGTGGTCGTTGACCGTTTTCGTATTCGTGATGATTTAAAACTGCGCCTAGCGGAATCAATAGAAACCGTACTTTCTATTACTAATGGGATTGTAAAAGTTGCCAATTTGGATGATCCACAAGCTGAAGAACATCTGTTTTCGGCTAATTTTGCTTGTCCAATTTGTGGTTACAGTATTTCAGAACTTGAGCCAAGATTATTCTCATTTAATAATCCAGCGGGAGCTTGCCCAGAATGTGATGGTCTTGGCGTACAACAATATTTTGACGCCAAACGCATCGTTCAAATGCCTGAAGTTTCGTTAGCCGCAGGTGCGATTAAAGGTTGGGATCGTCGTAATTTTTACTATTTTCAGATGTTAAAATCACTGGCTGAACACTATAAATTCGATATCGATCAACCATACGAAAAATTACCTGAAAAAGTGAAAGATATTCTATTAAATGGATCAGGTAAAACCGAAATTCAATTTACCTATTCAAATGATCGTGGTGATGTTGTTAAACGCGTTCATCCATTTGAAGGCATTATTAATAATTTAGCGCGACGTTACAAAGAAACTGAATCACAAACCATTCGTGAAGAGTTAGCTAAATATATCAGTAATCGTCCTTGTCCTTGTTGTCATGGCTCAAGGTTATGTACAACAGCAAGACATGTATTTATTAATGATACTAATTTGCCAACTATTAGTGATTTAAGTACTCAACAAGCAAAAGACTTTTTTGACAAGTTATCATTAACAGGACAGCGAGCACAAATAGCTGAAAAGATCTTAAAAGAGATCAACGACCGCTTGCAGTTTTTAATCAATGTTGGGCTCAATTATTTAACGCTTTCACGTTCTGCTGAAACATTATCAGGTGGTGAAGCACAACGTATCCGACTAGCTAGCCAAATCGGTGCGGGATTAGTTGGAGTGATGTATGTACTTGATGAACCTTCTATCGGTTTACATCAACGAGATAATACCCGACTTATTGATACATTAACGCATTTACGTGATTTAGGTAATACCGTTATTGTCGTTGAACACGATGAAGAAGCCATTTTAGCGGCAGATTATGTTATTGATATCGGGCCAGGTGCAGGTGTACATGGTGGTGAGGTCGTTGCACAAGGTACCCCTAAACAAATTATGGCCAGTAAAACATCATTAACGGGTCAATATTTGTCAGGGAAACAAAAAATTGAAATCCCTGCAAATCGTACAAAAGTCGATAAGACAAAAATGTTATCGCTCATTGGTGCAACTGGTAACAATCTTAAAGATGTGACATTAAATATTCCTGTTGGACTCTTTACTTGTATTACTGGGGTATCAGGATCAGGTAAATCGACATTAATTAATGACACTTTATACCCATTGGCACAAAATGAACTCAATGGTGCAGAAAAAAGTGACATAGCACCTTATAAAGCTATTGAAGGGTTGGACTATTTTGATAAAGTCATTGCGATTGATCAAAGTCCTATTGGGCGCACACCTCGTTCAAACCCAGCTACTTATACGGGATTTTTTACTTCTATTCGTGAGCTTTATGCTGGTGTACCCGAAGCCCGAGCTCGAGGTTACAATCCTGGAAGATTTAGTTTTAATGTAAAAGGTGGTCGCTGCGAAGCTTGTCAAGGTGATGGTTTAATAAAAGTTGAAATGCACTTTTTACCAGATATTTATGTACCTTGTGATCAGTGTCATGGTGCACGCTATAATCGTGAAACGCTTGAAATTAAATATAAAGGCAAATCAATTAATGAAATTTTAAATATGACGGTTGAAGAAGGTCGTGAATTCTTCGATGCTGTACCAATGATTGCCCGTAAATTGCAGACATTGATTGATGTAGGATTAGCTTATATTACCATTGGTCAATCTGCCACAACATTATCGGGCGGTGAAGCTCAGCGAGTAAAACTTGCCAAAGAGCTATCTAAGCGCGATACTGGTAGCACTTTGTATATCTTAGATGAGCCGACCACAGGTTTACATTTCGCTGATGTTAAACAATTACTTGCACAACTTCATTCACTCCGCGATAAAGGTAATACTATCGTAGTGATTGAACATAATTTAGATGTGGTTAAAACGGCAGACTGGATTGTCGATTTAGGCCCTGAAGGGGGCAATGGTGGTGGTGAAATCATTGCTGAAGGTACGCCAGAAGAGGTCGCAAAATCGAAAAAATCGTATACAGGTCAATATTTAAAACCATTGCTTGATAAGCAATAATGTAAACCAACGTTATTGTTATTACAAAAAAGTGAACCAAGGAGAGCATTTTGATATTACAAACATTATTGATGATCATCATCGCTTATTTCTGTGGTTCACTTTCTGGCGCTTTGATCGTCAGTCGAATGATGCATTTGCGCAATCCATTGGAGTATGGTTCACATAATCCTGGAGCGACCAATATGTTACGAATCAATGGTAAGCTTCCAGCAATGCTTGTACTAGTGTTTGATATGTTAAAAGGTACAATACCTGTTTATATTGCTTATCGGATCGGTATTTCACCTTTTTTCCTTGGTATGGTGGGCATTGCAGCATGCCTTGGGCACATTTTCCCTTGTTTTTTTGGCTTTCATGGTGGTAAAGGGGTCGCAACAGCATTAGGCATGATGATGCCAATAGGTCTCGATTTTACTGGCTGCTTTATTTTGACTTGGTTATTGGCATTATTCGTAACAGGTTATTCATCCGTTGCATCAATTGTTGGATTTCTTTTTGCCCCGTTGTATGTTTGGATTTTTAAAGCAGAATTAACGTTACCCGTTACAATGCTCTCTTGTGTTATTATAATTCGCCACAGTAGTAATATTATGCGACTTTTTAAAGGGGAGGAACCGAAAAGTTGGCTTTTCAAAAGCAAAAATAAACATTGAAATTATTGTTAATCAGCATTGGTAACGGTTTTTTATTTTCGTCATTTTTATCTCAATGGTTTTTCATAACAAAATATAATTAAATTGAAATAATAACGTATTTCTTGTTTTATAGATTTTTGAAACAAGGTATCATTAATACTAAATAAAATAGATGGTAACAAAATAGATTCATGCAAATTAGCCCATTATTAGACTCTCTCATGGAAGCATTTCGCTGTTTACCTGGGGTTGGTCCCAAATCCGCACAAAGAATGGCTTTTCATTTATTACAACGCAATCGACAAGGTGGTATTAAATTAGCTCATGAACTTCATGAAGCGATGATTAATATTGGTCACTGTAATGAGTGTCGAACCTTTACTGAACAAGAAACTTGTACAATTTGTGCCAATGTTCGACGCCAAAGCAGTGGACAACTTTGCGTAGTTGAAACACCCGCTGATATTGTTGCTATTGAGCAAACAGGTCAGTATAGTGGACGTTATTTTGTCTTGTTAGGTCACCTATCACCATTAGATGGCATTGGTCCAAGCGATATCGGTCTGGATTTATTGAAAAAAAAATTAGCATCAGAAGCGATTAATGAAGTGATTTTAGCGACTAATCCAACGGTTGAGGGGGATGCTACTGCTAATTATATCGCGCAAATGTGTGGTGAATTTAACGTTGTGGCAACAAGAATTGCCCACGGCGTACCTGTTGGTGGTGAGCTTGAAATGGTTGATGGTACAACTTTATCGCACTCATTTGTTGGCCGCCAAAAAATTGAATTTTAAATTGGTGATCCATAAGATTACCTTATGGATTACCTAAATAATTATCAATAAAATGTTTAGCTGGTTCGATAGAAAAGATAGAAGAGGAAATGTATGAAGTATAAAGCTGTTGCGTTCGATATGGATGGTACCTTATTAACAACTGACCGACTTGTGTTACCTGAAACGGCCGAAATGATCAAAAAAATCAGTTCGAAAGGGGTAAAAGTTATATTAGTATCTGGTCGTCACCATAGTGTTATTTATCCTTATTATTATCAACTTCAATTATCAACACCAGCGATCTGTTGTAACGGCACCTATTTATATGATTTTGAAAAACAACAATCATTAGCAGCCAAACCAATGACCAAAGAGCAGGCTAAAACGCTACTTAACCTAGTTCATCAATATGGTATCCATACCTTAATTTATACCGATAGAGTGATGACATATGAAGTGCTTGATGATCATCTTGAAGGATTTTTTAAATGGGTTCACTCATTACCCGATTACTTACAACCTGAAATCGACAAAGTAGAGAGTTTTGAAAAGGTTATTGAAGAAGCGAAAGCCGTATACAAATTTGCAACCAGTAGTCACAACATTCCAGTGTTACAAGAGTTTTCAAAGGCAGTTGACGCGCTGGGATGTTTTTCATGTGAATGGTCTTGGTCTAATCGTGCCGATGTTGCCATAAAAGGCAATACAAAAGGTAATGGTTTAAGTCATTGGGCTGCGCTTGAGAACATCGATCTAAGCGAAATTGTTGCTTTTGGTGATAGCTATAACGATATTAGTATGTTATCTCTTGCGGGATTAGGAATTGCGATGGGTAATGCCGATGAAGAAGTCAAAGCCAAAGCCAGCTATGCCATAGGTGATAATAATAGTCCGAGTATAGCAGCAGAATTAGAAAAACTGTTTTTATAATTAATACGCCGTGTTTGAAATTCTATATCAAGATAATGACTTAATTGCGATAAACAAGCCAAGTGGTTGGCTTGTGCATCGCAGTTGGTTAGATAAGCATGAAACAGTAGTGGTTATGCAAACATTGCGTGACCAAATTGGTCAACATGTGTTTCCTGTACATAGGCTTGATAGGCCTACTTCTGGTGTATTACTCTTTGCACTATCAAGTGAAATTGCTCGTTTAATGTCTGAACAATTTGCAACAAAGCAAATTGAAAAAACATATCATGCCATTGTGCGAGGTTATGTTGAAGGTGAAGCTATTATTGATTATCCATTAGTGGAAGAACTCGACAAAATTGCGGATAAATTTGCAGACACCAATAAACCCGCTCAAGAAGCAGTAACGGCTTATCGAGGAATTAGTAAAATTGAAGTTCCAATAAAAGTGGGCAAATTTGATACTGCTCGATACAGTTTTGTTGAATTAAAACCTAAAACGGGCCGTAAACATCAATTACGCCGTCATATGAAACACATTTTCCATCCTATTTTGGGCGACAGTAAACATGGCGATTTACATCAAAACCGTGCTTTTGCCGAATTTTTCTCGATAAAGCGACTGATGTTGCATGCCAGTAAGTTACAAATCACCCATCCAATCAGTCATAAACCCATTGTCATAGAAGCCAATCTAGAACAGCAATGGCAAGATATCCTATTGAAATTTATTTAATAAAATTGAATTTGTATAAAAGTTAGCTTGCAAATATTTTTATACATAGTATTATTCTAACGCTTTCTTTTTGATATCTCTATTGAAGAGAGAGTAAGCTATTACATGAATTTATAACAACACGATTGGAAATAAAAATGAAATTATTTGTGAAATTTTTTAGTGTTTTTTTATTAGCACTTATGATAACAGCATGCTCTTCGCAAGAAGATGGACCGGAAGGCGCTGCCAAAGAATTTATGTCTGCTATGTATAAAGGCGATCTTGATAAAGTTACTAGTTTGCTTTACTTTCCTGAAGAGAAGAATTCTTCTGATATGATGTTAATGGAAGGTATGGTAAAAAGCAAAATGAAAATGGCTGTCGATGAAGCTGCTGAGCTTGGCAAAAAGCATGGTGGGGTTGATAAAATTGAATGTACTCTTGTTAACTATACCAATGAAGAAAAAACAGAAGCAAAAGTTCTAGCTACTACTTATTTCAAAGATGGTACTAAAGATGAAGTACATGGTGCAACAACTGTTATAAAAGTTAATGGTAAATGGCTAGTAGCATTTAAAATTTAAATAGATAGTATATATTGATTGATATAATTGATAATAAAAGGGCAAAATAGTTTTGCCCTTTTATATTTTGGAAATTACTTTAATGAAAGTTTATCGTTTTATTCCTATTATTTTTGTTCTATTACTCAATTTAGTTTGGGCTGATGAAAGGGAGCAATTTACGCATCAACATGATAATTTATCTTATAACATCAAAGTCGGAGATTGGATTTTTAGAAAAGGCGTACAAGTAGATAGTCTAATTGCTCATCAATTTAGTGGAGGTAAATTTTCCCATATTGGGATGGTGGTATCAATCAACCCAGATATCAAAATTATTCATGCCACGACTAGTGATGATGAGAATTACCCTAATCAAGTCATTATTTCAAGTTTTGATGAATTTATCACACCAGAACTCGCTGAAAAATATGCGATAGCAAGACCCAATTTTTTATCTGAAATTCAAAACCAGCAAATCGCTAATGAGCTTTTGACTAAACAAGGACAAGCTTTTGTTTTAGCTTCTCGCGAGGAACCTCATTTATATTGTACAACATTGCTTTATGACGCAATTATAAAGTACCAGCCAGACTTTACAGTTCAATGGCAGCATACCCAATTTCCTTTCTTTAGCGGTGATTATCTATTCCCGAGTGCTTTTGCCAATCATCCTGATATCACTTGGATCTATCATTATCCAACCTTAAATTGAGGCATTTTCTAAAAGCGAAATAACATGACAACTCATTGAATATTAATTGAATAAACTTTGACCGAGCTTGATACTTGGATTACACTAAGTATAAGATTTATTATTAACTAGATTCATTATGATCCCTAGACTATCAAACTCACCTCAACTTGATGAGGTTACAAAAACATATTTAATTGCTCTCAAAGAATCTGGCTTTACCGGTGATATAGCAAGCGATTATGCTTCGTGTTTGACTATGGCAACGGATAACAGTATTTATCAATTAATGCCACAAGCGATATTATTTCCTCGTTCAACTGAGGATGTTCAATTAATAACGCATTTAGCCAATCAAGACACCTTTCAAACTTTAAAGTTTACACCACGAGGGGGTGGTACCGGAACAAATGGACAATCTTTAAATAGGGGTATCGTAGTTGATCTTTCTCGTTATATGAATCAAATTTTAGAGGTCAATATTGAAGAGGGTTGGGTAAAAGTCCAAGCAGGGGTGATTAAAGATCAACTTAATGAATATTTAAAACCGTACGATTACTTTTTTGCACCCGAATTATCTACCAGTAATCGAGCTACGATTGGTGGAATGATAAATACCGATGCCTCAGGACAAGGCTCGATGGTTTATGGAAAAACATCCAATCATGTTTTAAGCGTTAAAGCCGTATTAATTAATGGTGAGATCCTTGAAACAAACAAAAAAAGTATTACAGAAGTTGAGAATCTGGCTAATGATTCAGCGATTTACCGCACGGTATATGAATATTGTAAAAATCATCGCCAACTTATTTTAAATAAATTCCCAAAATTAAATCGCTTTTTAACTGGTTATGATCTGAAAAATGTCTTCAATGATAATTTAACCGAATTTGACTTAACACGCATTCTTACTGGTAGTGAGGGTTCATTAGCCTTTATTACCGAAGCTAAATTAAATATCATCCCCAAACCAAAATATCGTTTTTTAATGAATATTAAATACGACTCTTTTCAATCCGCATTAAGTAATGCCCCCTTTTTAGTAAATGCTGAAGCATTGTCTGTTGAAACAGTGGATTCAAAAGTTTTAGGACTGGCTAAAGAAGATATTATCTGGCAATCAATTAAAGAATTAATTACCGATGTTATCGGGCATGATATGCAAGGTATCAATATTGTTGAGTTTGCAGGTAATGATTATGAGTTGACTAAAGGTAAACTCGATAACTTAAGTAAGCAAATTGACAAACTCATGATAAATCATTCCTTAGGTATCATAGGTTATCAAACATGTGAAAACTTAGATGAAATTGAGAAGATCTATGCAATGCGAAAAAAAGCGGTGGGATTACTTGGTAATGCTAAAGGAATGCGTAAACCGATTCCTTTTGTTGAAGATACATGTGTGCCTCCGCAGCATTTAGCGGAATATATTGCTGAATTTCGAGCTTTGCTTGATAGTCATCATTTGTCTTATGGTATGTTTGGCCATGTTGATTCAGGAGTATTGCATGTTCGCCCAGCTTTGGATATGTGCGTTCCTGAACAAGAAAAACTGATGAAAACTATTTCTGATCAAGTTGTCGCTTTAACTGCTAAATATGGCGGATTACTATGGGGTGAACATGGTAAAGGGTTTCGTAGTGAATACAGTCCTGCTTTTTTTGGTGAAGAGTTATATCAAGGTTTAAGAACAATTAAAACTGCTTTTGATCCCCATAATCGTTTAAATCCGGGAAAAATTTGTCCACCATTAGATGTTGATGAGGGCATGTTAACCGTCGATTCTACCACACGGGGCTTTTATGATCGCCAAATTCCATTAAGTGTTAAAGAAGTTTTTCACGGAGCAACAGAATGTAATGGTAATGGTCTTTGTTTCAATTTTGATGTGAATAGTCCCATGTGTCCATCGATGAAGTTATCAGGTAATCGAGTTTATTCACCAAAAGGCCGAGCAACCTTAGTGCGCGAATGGCTACGTTTAATGGTTAAATTAGGTATGACAGAACAAGAACTTAATTCGTTATTAACAACAAAACACAGTTCGTTAGTTGTATTTGCTAAAAAAATAGCCAACACCGTTAAAGCAAAATTTGGAGAATATGACTTTTCACATGATGTAAAAGATTCAATGGATCATTGTTTGTCATGTAAAGCGTGTTCAACACAATGTCCGATTAAGATCGATGTACCTGATTTCAAAGCGCGTTTTTTACAGTTATATCACACCCGTTATTTAAGACCTGTGCGCGATTACTTGGTGGGAAATATTGAGTCATACCTGCCTTTAATGGCAAAAGCACCACGCTTTTTTAATTTTTTTATGAAGATGCCCGTTACAGAATATGTGACTAATAAAACCGTGGGTATGGCCAGTTTACCTATGTTGTCTGTGCCAACATTAAAAAAACAATTGATTGGTCATAACACTGCAAATATCAAACTTGAACAACTACAGAAATTTTCACAAGAGGAGCGCGCTAAGTATGTACTTGTCGTTCAAGATCCATTTACCAGCTATTATGATGCCAAAGTGGTCTATGATTTTGTCTGCCTGATCGAAACGTTAGGATATAAACCCGTCGTTTTACCATTTGTACCCAACGGTAAAGCTCAACACATAAAAGGTTTTTTAAAGCAATTTGCCAAGACGGCACAAACAGCTGCGCAACTATTATCACAAATAGCTCAATTGGGTATACCCATGGTCGGGGTCGATCCTGCATTGGTACTTTGCTATCGAGATGAATATAAACTTATACTTCAAGATAAAGTCAGTAATTTTAAGGTATTGCTTTCACATGAATGGTTAACCAATATCGCTGACCACTTGCCAAACAGCCCACAATTAAAAACAACTGATAGAGAAAAATGGTATTTGCTAGGGCATTGTAGCGAAACGACGCAATTACCCGCCAGTAATCAACAGTGGCAACAGATTTTTAAACAGTTTGGTACTGATTTACAACCAATCCGAGTAGGGTGTTGTGGTATGGCGGGCACTTATGGGCATGAAGTTAATAATCTTACAGCATCAAAACAGTTATATGAATTATCTTGGCAACAAGCATTGACCAGCTATCCTAAAGAACGTTGTTTGACAACAGGGTATTCTTGCCGTAGTCAGGTTAAACGATTTGATAAGTTTATTATGAAGCATCCGATCCAAGCATTACTCACTATGATGCAGATGAATTGATTGAAAAAATAGAAGAATATATAGAATACTACAACACCAAACGGATTAAAGCCAAATTAAAAGGCCTGACTCCGGTTGAATATCGAAATCAGGCCTTACAAGCCGCTTAATAAAAGTGTCCAACTTTATGGGGGCACTTCATTATTTGCGCTTTTAAAAGAATGATTGCAATAAATTATTATTCTAAATAAAGATCTTGCATGGTTTTAAAATCTTGATCTGTAAAACCTAACTCTTGCTTAATGTAATTTGCTGGTGAGCCAGCCACTTTTTTCATTGTATCAAGAATTTCCATCATAAAACTGACGCGGGTATCAATTAAACTCAATAAATAACCGAGTACATCTTCATCATCGGTAATCTTACGATAGGCAGCCATTTTGATTTTATTTCGCTCTAAACGATTTTCATGAGTCAGCATATAATCATAAATAATATCGGATTCAGATACACCTAACATTATTTGGATCAATAATACACCATATCCTGTTCTATCTTTACCTCCACGACAATGTTGAAGACTTGGACTGTTGTCGGCATCTAAAACAGCCTTTAACATTTGTCGATAAGCATTTTTAGATTTTTCACTTAACACAAAGTTACGATATTGTTCAAGCACTTGTATGCCTTCACCATTAACTAATTCTCGAGGAATATCTCTTAGTACACTTTCAATCAATGCTTGATCTTCATTGCTTGGGTCGGCTGCAAATTGAGCTGCAAGTTCCGCCGTTTGAGCTGATGCATCTAAATGAAATGTCTGTTTTTCCCCAATGGATGAATTAGGACTGGTTTTAATTTCGTTAGCACTGCGATAATCAATAATTGTTTTAATATTTAATGCAGTAATATATTGTTGTGCATCGGGTTTTAAACCATGAAGGTGATTGGAACGGTATAATTGTCCCCATTTTACACGTTTACCGTTAGCAGCAACATAACCACCAAAATCTCGGAAATTATTCAAACCTGTTATTGGTAACGTTCTTTCACCAAATATTAAGGGTGATTTGCCTTCCTTTTCTAAAATGAAATAAATACGTTTTTTAGCTTGTAACGGATCATCAAAAATCACCGGACTTTGTACATTTTTGCCAATCAATGTTTTAGTTTGGGTATGAGCATTAGCCTCTTGAGTCCAATAAAGATCAACGGATTGTTGATCTAATGAATCAAATGATATGACAATCTGTCCTTGATTATTACGCACCGCTGATACAGCTTCTTTATTTTGTTTTTCCATCGTTATTTACCTAATTAATTTAGTATACCCAACATTGAAAGAATTACTCCAATCACCATTACCGCTATAATTAGTGAAACAGTGTATTTTCCTTGGAATTTTTTGACTAAATAAAACACACCTAAAGCAAAAAGAATAGTTAATAAATTCGGCATGACTTTATCAAACATATCTTGTACTTTGATTGACTGTTCACCAACTTCTATTAACAGGGGCGTTGAAACTTTAACGGTCGTGGCTATGAGGGAGCCGAGCACCATAACCCCCACCACATTGGCTAAATTGCTAATTCTCTGAATAATATTTGAATTTTTAGATTGTTCAATAAGATCAACCCCTTTATTGTAGCCATAATGAACAAAGAAATATTTGCTCAGTATATTGACTAAATTATAAATAAAGAACATTAATATCGGTCCAATCACATTACCTTGTAAAGCAAAAGCCGCGCCGATACTGCCACAAATTGGCATCCAAGTGAATTTTAATAAGCTATCGCCCAATCCGGCAAAAGGTCCCATCAACCCCGCTTTTAACGAAATTACCGCATCTTTTTCTTCTTCTGTGGTTTTTTCTTCCATTGCAGCTGTAACACCTAATATCAATGCACCAGCGTTAACTTGGGTATTAAAAAATTCAAAGTGACGTTTCATTGCACGGATGCGCGTCTCTTCATCCGCATCTTTATAAAGTCGATCTAAAATGGGGATCATGCAATGTGCAAAACCGATGGTTTGTAATTTTTCATAATTAAAAGAAAAAGGTATGGTTTGTATACGCCAAAAGACACTATTGAGATCCTTTTTGGTAATTTTCTTTTCGTTATTCATAGATCATACTCCTCTTCAACTACACTATTATTTACTGTAGATTTATTCTCTGTGTTACTACTTGAATTTTCATTCTTTTTACCAGCCATAAACGCCATGTCATATAAAACCGCAAACGCTAGTGCAATGAAAGTAATTGGGATAATTGGCAAATCAAGATAACTGGTTAGTACAAAACCAAGTAGAAAGAAAAACCACATGGTGCCTTTTAAGAGCATGAGTAATAAAATACAGATACCCACAGCAGGAATTAATTTTGACGCAACGCCCATACCTGTAATGATATCTTTCGGAATCGCATCTAAAATGGTTTTGATTAAATCACTACCAAAATAGATTGCTAAGAAACAAGGTACAGCACGAATCAGGAACCAAACCGGTGTAGAAAAGTAATGAACTTTGACCAGTCCCTTATAACTACCATTTTGAATACTTTTTTCTGCCAATGGATTTAGAAAACAAGCAAAAGATCGCCAAACAATTAATAACTGCTGGCAAAGTATTGAAACAGGAAGTGCTAATGCGACACCCGCAGCAATTCCACCTTGAGTAGCAATGCCGAGCGAAACACCAATTATTGAACCTGCAACAATATCAGGTGCGGAATAGGCTCCCACATTACCAATACCCATCCACATAAGTTCAAGAGTGGCACTGATTGCAAGTCCTTGAACCAGATCGCCCATAATAATGCCAGCTATCGTTCCTGTTAATAATGGTCGTCGTAGCATTTGTGGACCAACATCATCTAATGAACAGATTCCCGCCCAAATGGCGACAAGAATAGCCTGTGTTAACATAGGTTAACCTCCAAATATAATTAATAAATAGTTAATTAAGACTAATTAATCAGTGTTTTGAGTAAAACAACAGGATCTTTGGGAACCATTTGAACCTCAACAATCACATTTTTTTCAATCAGATTTTTGAATGCTTGTTCTTCTTCAGGCGTGACAGAAACAGCCCGTGATAATTGATGACGTCCTTCTTGCATGCGCATTCCTCCAACGTTGAGTTTTTCAATCTCTAGTCCTCCTGATACCAGCGCATCGACATCAATACTGTTGGTAAATAACAACATTGTGCGTTTTTTGATAGGTGTTTTTTTGAGGATTTCAATAAATTGTTGAACGCCAAATACTAAGACTTTTAATTCTGGTGGGGCAGACATGGTTAATACTGATTGTTGAACTTTATCGTTGGCAACTTTATCGTTAATTACTAGGACTTGCTCAATATTATAATTTTTTACCCAAGTGGTGATAACTTGTCCATGAATAAGACGATCGTCAATTCTAGCTACATTAATTGGCATATTGTTCTCCTTACAAATCAGTAGATTGTTCACGTTGAGAATTTAGTACTTGTGCAACGTCAACACAGCTTTGCGGAAAAACTTCTTCAATGGCAGCTTTAACGTCGTTAAGTGATCCTTCTCTATTATTTAAAACTTCAAGCAATACAGGAATATTAAACCCACTAAATAGCAATACATCACCACATTGTATTAATAATTCACCGGCAAGATTACACGGTGTACCGCCCATAATATCAACGAGAATAATGACACCGTCACCTTTATTCAGACTCTGATAACTTTCAGACATTTGTTGGCGTAGATTATCGATATTACTATCAACTAAAACGGATATTACTTTGATACCTTGTTGTTGTCCCATAAGCATTTGGGCACACTCAAGCGCACCTTGAGCAAAAGGCCCATGACTGGCTAAAATAATGGGTAATTGTCGTTCCATTTTCAATTTCCTTTATCAAACTAGATTATCACTAAATGTAATAATGTTACTTTAAATTAAAAATTATTTAGTAATAAAATTACATCTAAGTGCAAATTAAGTCATCTTTTTTTTTAAGATTTTTAGGAATTTGTGAACTGGATCATGTTTAATTTAAAAAGTCATTAAATAACATAATATTGTATTCATAATATGAATGGTTTAAACAATTTAGTGACAAGAAAAATACGATAACATTAAAGACTAATGAGTAAAAATCATTAATATATCTTTAATAAAAATTATGAAAATATCCTTTGAGACATTATTTATGATGGGGATATTTACGTTTTTCGCGACTTTGAGTCTGCTCAAGCAAATGTTCATCATATTTTCGGATGAATAAATTGGTCAGTAACATATTCATAACCGATATTTGCGAAATTTTAGAACGAATTGGAATCAGTCGTGAAGCATGCTCCATCGAGGTAGTATGTAACACAATGTTTGCTAATAAAGATATCTGACTTTGCCCCATTTTTGTGATTGCAATAGAGGGAACTTTTAAACTTTCGGCAAGTTTTAATAGCTCCACACATTCTGGCGTTTCACCTGAATGTGAAATAATAATGATCAAATCATTTTTACCGAGCGTGCTAACAATACTTCGACTGATATGCGAATCAAAATGGCAATTAACATCTTTTTTAATTTTAATGAGTTGATACTCCAACTCTTTTCCAACTAAACCGCTACTGCCCACTCCAAAAATAACGATCTTGTTACTCGCTATGATCAAATCAATGGCGTTATCCAATGCGTTAAGGTTTACGATTGAATGGGTATCGTCGATAGAGGATTTTTCCATAGCCTGAACTTTTCTATTCACATCTTCCAAGGTATCATTAAGGTTAATATCATCTTGTAAGATATCGGTACTAAATTTTTGTGGTGACGATGAAATAAGATCAACTTTAAAATCGCTAAATCCACTATAACCGAGTTTATTGCATAATCTTAAAATTGTACTAGTACTAACATAATTAAGCTTAGCTAATGTTTGAATACTCATATTTTTTACTGATTGAGAGTGGGTTATAATGTACTGCGCAACTTCCAATTCTTTTACCGACAGGTCATTTTTTACTTCCCTGAGTTTCAAATTAATCATGCTCACCTCGAAATTGAAATACCTGAACGTCAGTATAGTAAATAAGTTCAAAAATTGAAAAATATTTTAAATTGCACACAAAGAAAGCAATCATCAATCTTAATTCAATTATTTAAAGTAATGATAATTAAAATAACAGAATTGATTAAGTACTTATCTAAGATTTATTCGGTTTATTATTAATTTTGAATAGGGAAAATAAACGATAACTTAAAGGGAAAGGGATGTTAATGTGTGTGATTTTGAGAAGTTTATGGAGGCGCGTCCCGGAGTCGAACCGAGGTAGACGGATTTGCAATCCGCAGCATGGCCACTCTGCCAACGCGCCGTAGTGCTCTGTCTCAACAGGTGGCAAATAGTAGCATTGGCTTTATAAATCGTCAAGGCTTAATAGACTATAATTACAGCAGTCATAATAAATTGATTTAAAATGATGCATTTTTCTTGTAAAAAAGTTTCAGGTCATGCATGTGTTTCAGTAAAAAATCGATTTTAGGTCACAATTACTTGATATAAATTGAGTACAAAATAATTAATAAAAGTCGTAAAATCTAAAATTTGATTTAAATGATGTAAACGAACAATCAATCCTTAGTACCATTGAGAGGAAAACGATCGCTTATTAAACGTGCTAATTATCAAAAATTTGACTTTAGTCAGATCTAATTTTTAATCCGACTTGTTCTTATAAGTTTTTACTTGAGTTGGAGAGAGTTTGGAAAATAGGACGATAGCCTATTAACTATAATGTTAAACGATAAGAGATGCATCACATTCATCAATAATTTTTTATAGGTTTAATGTTAATTATTGAATTAATCAGATTTATCATTTTACATTCGCCTATTTCTTTATGAATGATTAAACTTTATTGACTGTCTATCGAAATTTTATAAAAAATGAAACGGTATAGACTCCTGAATAATTTTTACAGACTTGGTGTTAAATAGTTAATATAATTGGATTTATTATTCAACATGCGTTTATCTATTTATGATTAATCAAACCTTATTGACTATTTGCCAGAATTTTATAGAAAATGAAACGGTATAGACTCCTGAATAATTTTTACAGATTTAGTGTTAATTATTTAATTTAATTGGATTGAATTGGATTTATCATTTCACATTCGTTTATCTATTTATGAATAATTAAACTTTATTGACTGTCTATCGAAATTTTATAAAAAATGAAATGGTATAGACTCCTGAATAATTTTTACAGGTCTAATGTTAATTATTTAATATAATTGTATTTATCATTTAACATCTGTTTATCTATTTATGAATAATTAAACTTTATTTATTGTTTATAGGATTTAATAAAATGAACTTTTCGGAATCGATAAAGGGGTATTTTGTCAAAAAGTGTCAGGTTATGCTTAGATTTTAGAAAAAAATAAATTTAAGTAAAACAGTATATTCTTTGTTCAACTTGAGTGAATTAGTATTTTAACGCTTCTAAAATCAATTTAAATACATTTGAATGACCTTTTCGGCTTGGGTAATAGATATAAAATGGTTCATAGGTCATGGCAAAATCGGCTAATAATTCCACTAATGTTCCTTTTGCTAATTCTTCTTCTACTTCTAACCGACCCACCCAAGTAATACCTAAACCGTCTAATGCTGCCTGTTTACGGAGATGATTATTAAAAATTAATTGTGATGAAGGATGATAAATTAGAGTATTACCATTATCGTTAAATTCCCATGATAATTCTGCACCATGATGAGAAGAGATTCTTAATCCTATTAATTTATGATGATCTAAATCATTAATATGCTCGGGTTTTGTGGTATTTTTTAAATAATCTGGGCTGGCAACCAGTGCCATTTTTAACGGCTCTGATATTTTTACTGCAACCATATCTTTAGCGAGATCGTCACCGATACGGCAGCCCATATCAAAACCTTGTTCAACAATATCGACCCAATTATTGTCGGCTTGAATTTCAACTTTTATTTGAGGATATTGAGTTAAAAAATCGCGCAATTTAGGATAGAGAATCATTTCTACCGCAAGACTGGTCGAATTAATTCTGATTGTTCCCGACGGCGTTTCAAGAAAATTTGCTAAGGCATGAACTTCGTCATTAATCGATTTGAATAAGGGGGCAACTTGCTTAAATAACTGTTCGCCTGCTTCGGTTAATGACATACTGCGGGTGGTACGATTAAATAATCGTAAATCAAGACGGCTCTCTAAATTACGCATACTATGGCTCAGTGCCGAGGGTGAAATTTGTAAAGACTTGGCCGCTTTTACAAAACTGCCAGCTTGGGCTATCGTTATAAAGTAATTTAGTTCATTAAAGTTATACATATCGGGTTGGATTAATGAATTTTATTCATCATACTATAAATCAATACCCTGTTTATCTCAATAAAATTACTGTTTAAAATCAGTATATAAAAACACTGTGATCTGTTTTTAAAGCAATCGTTTACCTAAGTCAATTTAGCAGCAAGAAAGGAGGAAGTTATGGATTACATTAAACTTGGCACGTCGAACATTGAAGTGTCGCGATTTTGTTTAGGATGTATGAGTTTTGGCGATCCAGCTAGTCAAATGCATGCGTGGACACTTGATCCTGATCAAAGTGAAGCGATTATTAAACACGCTCTTGATTTAGGGATTAATTTTATTGATACCGCGAATACTTATTCGGCAGGTACCAGTGAAGAATATGTAGGACGAGCAATTAAAAGAAACATTGCCCGCGATAAAGTTGTGATTGCAACCAAAGTTTATTTTAATGAAGGTCATCTTTCCAAAAAAGCGATCGAGACAGAGATCAATGGATCACTTAAACGCCTTGGCACTGATTATGTGGATTTATATATTATTCACCGTTTTGACTATAGCACGCCGATAGACGAAACAATGGAAGCGTTGCATAATCTGGTGAAAGCAGGAAAAGTCCGTGCATTAGGTGCGTCAGCGATGTATGGTTATCAATTTCATAATATGCAATTAGCTGCTCAGCAAAACCACTGGACACAGTTTGTATCGATGCAAAATCATTATAATTTATTGTATCGGGAAGATGAACGTGAGCTCATTCCTGTTTGCAAGCAATTTAATGTTTCATTAACGCCATATAGCCCTTTAGCGGCAGGCAGATTGTCTCGTTTAGAGTGGAAAGCTGACACATTACGCAGTAAAACTGATAAGGTCGCTATCTCTAAATACGACGGTACCCAAAATACCGATGCCAATATTGTAAAAAGAGTTCATGAAATTGCCGAAAAATATAATGTAACTATGACACAAGTGGCTTTAGCATGGCAGTTTGCTAAAGGGGTTGCTTCACCTATCATTGGTGCAACTAAAACGCAATATCTTGACGATGCAGTAGGGGCATTGAAGGTTAAATTAACGCAAGAAGATGTTACTTATCTTGAGGAACTTTACATACCACATCGTATTATGGGCGCTTTATAACTCGAATTGAGTGATTGAAATTATTACCCTTAAAAAGGTTTGATATCATTTTAGGGGTAATTGTCAAAAAGCTTGAGAATAGCCTTAAGGTTTAACTCTATCTTACTTTTAATTAAATCAATATCGGTTAAATTTTAACTTGATATCAAGCCATCAAATTCAATTTAGAAAAATTTACCAGCAATTCTATAACAAAATGAAATAACTAATTTTTAATTTTGTTACGAAAATTACTCATCTTATGTCCTACTGAGTTGGAAAAGTGATCATTTATCTCAGTACTATTTCGAGTTTCTTCAAACTTAACTATTTTCTATTAAATTTTGTTCGCATATAGCCAATTTGCATAATGATATAATTTTTTTGTATTAAACGATTGCTGCGCTAGTCACTATAATGTTAGTGGTAAGAATAATAAATATTATTTAGATATATTTAATATACTCAAATTTAAGGATTAATGATGCGAAGGATTTTTAATTTAGCCATTTTAATGTTGAGCTGTTTATTTTTGTTTGGTTGTGAACAAAAATCAAATCCAGAACAAGCCAATAAAACTGACAAAAAAGAGATCGTTGTTGGTTTACCGCCGAGTATGCACAATATTTTGATGGAGCGAGTGGTAAAACCAGAATTAGAACAAAAAGGTTATACGGTAAAACTGGTTAATTTTAGTTCTTTAAGAGATTCGAATACTGCGTTAGTTGAAGGTAGTATTGATATGAATGCAGCTCAGCATCAAGCGTATTTAGATGTTTATAATAAAGAAACGAATAACGACTTAGTATCATTAGTCCATATTCCATCCATTTCGGCTGCGCTGTTTTCACAGTCGCATCGGTCTGTTAATGAGATTGCCCCAAATCAAATAATTGCTATTCCAAATGATCCCTCTAATACCGCTAGAGCGCTGTTATTGTTGCAAAAATTAAATTGGATCACACTTAAACCAGACACAAAATCGGGTACAGCAAATATCAATGACATTGCTGAAAATAAGTATGACTTAAAATTTAGATTATTATTATCAGAAATCATACCCAGAACGTTAGGTGAAGTGGATTATGCCATTATGCCAGGAGGTGTAGCATGGTTAAGTAAGATACCCGCTGATAATGTTTTATTTCAAGAACAATTATCCCCTAATTTGGAGTTAATGGTCGTGGTAAAAAAAGAGAATTTAAATACGGCATGGGCTAAAGAGGTTAAAGCGCTTTATCAGTCTGATGTTTTAAAAAGATTTATTAACGAACATCCTGATGCTAAAGGTCGATTCATCTGGCCTCAACAGTAGATTAAATTATTGAAATTTTTTGCAGGGATAACGTTATTATTAATAGCAAAATATTTACTTAATCAGTTATTGTATATATTTATAGCATAATGATTATATCCAGTTAGTTATCTCTGTAACGAATTAGATAAACAGTGATTTGAAGTAGGTCTTTATTAATATTAATGATAAAATTTATCCACATTAATAATAATTTCAAAATTTTAATACGATGAAAAAAATAAAATATACTTTACTTGTTACTTGCAGTTTGAGCTTGGTGGGCTGCTTTGAAAGTAGTTCACTCGATCGTTGGATAGATAATCCGACGGCTAATGAAATTAAATTGACTATTGATGGTAATGAATTAACGATTCCTGCACAATCAGGCATACAATATAAATTTGATTATGGCAAACATACTTTAACGTATAACGATGATTCACTAAACTTCATTGTTAAACCCGCTAAATTTGGAATGGCAAGCTTTATTAATCCTACCCAAAGTAACTATTTTATTTATACTGTCGTATATTCAACTTCAAATATAAGTCAGGAAGAGTATGACAAACTTTCACAAAGAGCGATAAAAAAAATACCTATAATAGTCAATGGAGAAGAAGCAGAAATAGAACTTCCAACTGTCGAGATTAATGATGTATTCATCGATAGAATGGATACTAAGTGGGATTATTCGTTTGATGAACCTTTTCCTGAAGAGTTATCTCAAGAGCTAAATTTACCTAAAGGCTCGTATTATTACGATAACAAAAGAAAACTGTTTCGAGAAGGGGATTTTCTTGATTATTTGAAAAATGATGGGGTGGAAGAAGCGATCAGTTTCTCTTATCAACCCAAAAAGTTCAACGAAATTACCAAACATGTATTTCCAAATATTGATTTAACAGCCATAAAATGTGAAGCCGGTCAAACGTACATGAAAGAATTATTAAATGACTGGCATCATTTATTCACGCTGAAAGGTGGAGATTTTGCAAGTTCTTATAATAAATTGACGTCTAATGACACAAGTAATAAAAATTATGAATCAAGAAAATTGTGTAATCCTGAAACTGATCCAGACGGTACCTATGATAAAGCATTGACTGAAATTACTAATGCTATTCGTGATATTCGTGATGTGCACTTTTTTGTAATTAAATCATAATGCACTGATAATTTAGAAATTGTCTAAACGATATTCTTAATCCACTCGTCATAAATAGGCATAATATTATTTGTAATAGTATTATGCCTGAATATTTTTCTTACCTTTCTTCTTTTATAATATGTAATGATTACTCATTAAATTTTTAAAAATGTGTTATATAAAAAGATGAAAAATTTAAGACAAGTAATCAATCAACAATCAAATAAAAGTGTGATGAATATCTGATCTTTATTTAAAAACCATTAAGAAATATTATAATTTTGCAAGTGATTATGTTATTATTTACACCATCTTTTAACAAAATTAACAAATGAATGTGATGAAAAAAATTAAATCTACTTTAACTCTTATTTGTAGTTTAACTTTAGTTGGCTGTTTCGACTCTACTTTTAGCAATAGTTCTGTTGACCGATGGATTGATAATCCTACTGCAAACGAAATAAAAGTCACTATCGACGACAAAGAACTCACCATTCCTGCAAAATCAGGCATTAAATATGCCTTTGAGTATGGCAAACACACTCTAACATATAATGGTGATTCACTTACTTTCATGGCAAAACCTGCAATATCAAACAATACTGGATTTATTAATCCAACACAAAGTAACTATATTTTGTTAACAACCTACTATACCAACAGTGATGAAGTCTATGATCAATTGATCAAGCCTTACCTTAAACTTATTCCAGTTTCCGTAAACGGCGTACCTGCAGAGATGGAATTACCAGTACAAATTTTTAATGATGTATTTATCGAAAAAAATAGTAATTCTTGGGATTATTCAGTCGATGAAGAACTGCCTGATTCCGTGACGGTTCGAGGTGAAAACCAATATCAAGCACAAAAGCGTAAAATGTACCGCGAAGATGATTTTCTTGATACCATAAATTCAGAAGATATCGATGAAAAAGTGAGTCTTCCTTACACGCCTAAAAAATTTTCTGAAATCAAGAAACATGTATTACCAACCCTTGATTTAGACAAAATTGAATGTAAAGAAGGACGCGAGTTTCTGGAATCACAGCTTAAAGATTGGAATAAATTTTTTACCACTAAGGGCAGTGAATCAGGTAATACTTATAAACAGTTGACTTCACACGAAACGTTCAAGAAAAAACATTCACTATGTTCTGGTCAAGACCCGCAAAATACTTACCAATTCACCACCAGAGAAATTGAAGACGCAATGGATGATTTGAGACAAATAAATTTCTTTGTTACCGAATAGGTGAATCTTTACCTAACAAACCAAAGCGATTATTAAATACCTAATAACGCTTCATAAGAACTTACTAAGTGGGCATAAAATCAGTTTAATTTTATGCCCGTATTTTTTACTCCTATTTAATCTCATACAACGATAAAATTGTTTATTCATTTTTTTACTTCACAAGATATTCTGTAATTTAATGCCTTAAGTGAAGGTCCGGTAAGACAACCAATCATGCGTAATTCAAATAAAATTATTGAGCTATATCACACAAATTATAAAAAAAGATTTATTTATAAATCATTCAAGATAATATCTATCAAATGTGTAAATAAATGAAAGGAATTTTGTATGAGTAAAACTAAATTAAAATTAGCTGCTATTATCGGCGCTATAATTCTTAGTTCTTCGACGGCTTTTGCTTCACTTGAGGAGGCAAAAGATTTAAAAATCATTAGCTATAATGTCTATAATGGCATGAAATTGGATGAGTCAGAAGGAAAACAAAAATTTATTGATTGGGCGAAAATGCAAGATGCTGATATTATTGCGTGGCAGGAAATGAATTTTTTTACTCGTGAAAAACTTGAAAACTTTGCGGCAAGCTATGGACATAATTATGCGGTATTATTAAAAGAGTCACCAGATGATCCTGCTTTTTTCCCTGTTGCGATCACTTCAAAATACCCAATTGTGAATGTAAATAAAGTCGTTGATAATTTATGGCATGGCGCCTTATATGCGGATGTGGGTAAATATCATTTTGTAATAACCCATATGAATCCATTTTGGACGTCAAAAAGAATAGATGAGATCAACTTGATTATTGATTCAATCAAATACAGTTCAGATCCAAAAGGTAAATGGATCATTGCTGGCGATTTAAATTCATTCTCTCCAGCAGACAAAACGGAATATGACAACAGCAAATTATTGGAAGATATCAAAGATAAACAAAAGAAACGACCAATCTTAGATAATCTTGTGAATGGCCAATTGAGTTATACGGTACAACAAAATTTACTGGATGCGGGTTATATTGATGCTTTAAAACTGAAAAACAAACAATTTATTTCAACCGCACCGACTAAAGTATTTTATGATCAGGCATCAACGCCATTGCGATATGATTATATTTATGTTTCTCCGAAACTTAAAAAGGATGTCATTGATGTTAAAGTTTTGAAAGATGAATTTACTGATACTTATTCCGATCACTATCCAGTACAAATGATTATTCATAATAAATAATAACAATACTACTTAACTTAACTTAACTTAACTTAATTGCTTAATAAGTCAGCCATACTGCAATAGTATGGCTTTTTTATATTCATCAGTTTTAATGCTAAAAGTGATAGGTTGTGATAAGACTCTCAAAAACAAAATGTAATTTAAAGTAATATTAATGTTTAGCAATTTTAACTCGCTAAATCTTTTTAAAGGATAAATAACGATGAAAAAAAATTTTTGGGTAGTTAGTTTGATTGGACTGTTTTCACTCTGTTTCAATGTTTATGCTGATGACGATCTGGTAAAAACACAATATCAAAGTTCGCCTAATAAAGTCTATGCCGAAGGTAAACAACCACAAATAACGGTGGCTAATTACAATATTGCTGGTGGACTTAGGAAGCATAAAGTGGATCTAGATTTAGTCGCTAATGCCATTAAAGCCATGAATGCTGATATTGTTACACTTGAAGAAGTCGATCAAAAAACCTCTCGCAGTGATGGTTTGGATCAGGCAAAAGTTTTAGCTGAAAAAACTGGAATGCATTATGTTTTTGGTAAAGCGACTGAAATGAAAGGGGGAAATTACGGCAATGCAATTTTGTCTAAGTACCCAATCGAAAAAAATAAAGTCTTTTTATTGCCATCGGGTTCTTTCGAGCAAAGGTCACTTATGCTAAGCAAGATTAATGTTCCTGGCTTTGATTCTCCTATTTATATCTTCAATAGTCATTTTGATTGGCATGAAGAAGATGAAGTGAGAATGTCACAAGCTCGATTTATTAATAGCATCGTTTTTGATGATCTTGATTTAGATGATGAGTTTCCTAATTTAGCAACGGGAATTATGATCTTACTAGGTGACTTTAATTCTGTTGAAAGTGACAGGGTGATTAAAGAACTTGATAAATATTGGAATCGAGTTAAAAAAGATGGTGTTGATACACGTACTTGGCCAGCGGGCAATCCTGGATTAGATCTTGATCACATATTTACCAGTCGTAACCAAGTCTGGAGTGTAGAGCAATTAACCATACCTAATGATGGTAATGAGTGGAACGGTATTAAATGGCCATTAGTCAGTGATCATATACCTGTTATTGCTAAGCTAAAATTATTAGAACAATAATGAATGGGCGGAATGCCCATTTTTTATAAATATACGCAAGCACTGGATTTATCACTATGACTAATATACTCGTGCCTTGTATACAAGAAGCTAAAATAATGGCAACGACAATCGTCATAAAGTAAAGGGTAATTTGCTGTTTTTCTAATAATTCTTTGATAGTTGGCATATCAATGATAGATTTTTATTTTAAGATGATTGTTTTACAGCTTAACAGAAAAGTAGATGTTTATCTTCATACTCATTGGTAAAGTATAGTTTGTTCGTTTTCAGCTTCTGTGACAGATATTTTTTACTTTTTTACTCGTGATTATTTGTTACTGAACAAGTTTCAACTCAGAATGATTATTATGAAAATCAATGAGGTTAAGCAAATTAACTTAATTTAAAATTTTAAACAGAAAGCACTAACTTATTTAAAAAACTCAATATTGTGAGTCTCATCACATTGTACAATAAAAGTAAGCATATCCCTAAAATGATTAAATGCTTCCGTTTTTAATTACTCTTTCCTTTCCTAACTGTAAGTTAATTAAATTAAATTTACTCAATCAGGGATTTATCGTGCCACATTTACTATTTCATTTTGTTAAAACCAAAAGCATTTATTGAGGAATATGAACAAAGTAGAAACTGCTATCACGATCACAATTTATTTTTTCTGACCCGTTTATACTACTTATTGAATTTGTTAATCTTTTCCATAAGTTTTGTTATCGAAAGTGAGGTAGTAATGAAAAAATGTATGAAAAATTGGATAACAGTGGGGATATTGTCCACTCTGTGTTTACCTATCCATTCTGTTTGGGCTAAGGACTATCAATTGTCTGGGAAGAATACGACTATTAAAATTTCGGATAGTGACAATCAAAAAAGTATTACTTCCTTAGATTTTATTAATGCTAAAAATAGTGATCAAATCAAGGTGAACACCTTGTTTGAAATTACACTGAGCTCGGGCAAAAAATTGACGGATAAAGATTTTCAATTAAAAAGATTAAAACAAAATGATAATAATTTAACGTTAACCTATACTGGTCATGATCTTAATGTTGAAACGTTATTAAATTTGAATGATGATAATCATTTTGCGAGTTTTGAACTGCAAATCACCCCTAAAACTAAATCACTTTCAATGACGGCTATTTCTTTGATGCCATTTCATTCACAAGCACCTTTTGTTTATGGCTCGGTGGTGAGTTCACCCATTATTAGTGATACCTTTTTTATTATTCCCGAAAATCCGCTAACAAACACCGTTGCTTATGAAGGGGGCGTTTCGCAAAAAATTCCTCAGGAAATTCCTTTACAAGCAAATCATACTTTAAGTTATAAAACCTATATCGGTACTTTTGAAACAGGTCAGTTAAGGCGTCATGTTAACCAATTTATTAATTATGTGCGTGAACGCCCTTATGCACCTTATTTACACTATAATTCTTGGCTTGATATTGGTTTTTTTGGTATGTCCACACTTTTTAGTACCAAAAAGATAAGGTCATCGATTTCTTTTGTATTCAATCGGTGACTGATAATTTAATGTTGA
>NZ_JACFPU010000089.1:0-207 GCF_016101825.1 Gilliamella sp. B14384G12
TATCAATATAACCATAGGTGTCATTATTCGGACTGGTTACCCGTGCCGGTAAAGTGCCGTCAATAGTCGGAAAAGGAATCGGCTCAGGGCGGTAAGGTTTTAATGGCTGGTAAGGTATGGCAGTAAAACTCAGTTCATAAGCCTCACTGCGGTTTCCCTGTCCTTGCACCGTTAATATCATTACCCCCTCATCTATTCCGGCAATCG
>NZ_JACFPU010000090.1:0-201 GCF_016101825.1 Gilliamella sp. B14384G12
ATGAATTCGACGATAACCATAACGCCCTTTATGTTCATGGTAAATCGATTCAATACGTTTTAACTCATTTTCATAAGCAGACGGGGTTTTCAACCTATTAACATGATAATAAAAAACACTTTTTGCCAGTTTTGTTGCTGATAGCAAATGTCTTAAGGAATACTGATATTTAAGAGCTAAAACAACTAACGTTTTTTCTTT
>NZ_JACFPU010000012.1:0-26734 GCF_016101825.1 Gilliamella sp. B14384G12
AAGTGAAACGCCGAAGTGCCGATGGTAGTGTGGGTATTACCCATGTGAGAGTAGGGAGCCGCCAGACTTTTAAATATAGAGAGAGAGCCCAGCAGGAATGCTGGGCTTTTTTGCATATAGAGATTATAAAACTGACTGAAATTTATGTAAAATTTTATGTTTTAAAGATGTGATTATATGATTATTTATTAATAACATTTGATAAATTTTTTTCTAAATTATTTATAAATAGGTTATTAACTAATTATTTAGATCCATTTATCTATGGAGTGAACGATGGATAATCTAAACTTTTTATATCAATTCGTGGGTTCAGATTTTATTGATAGATATACTACTTTACCTCAATTAATTGGTATTTTAGGTTATCTTGTAGGTATCAGTGCTTTTTTACAACGTAGCGATAATGCTTTTCGTTGGCAGTTAACAATCGTTAATGTCATTATGACTTTGCACTTTTACTTATTGGGTCCGGAGTCTTATCCAGCAGCAATTCTTAATATAGTAAATATATTTAGAAATGTTGCTTCGAATTACACAAAAAATATGTTAGCAATGTTATTTTTTATTGCTTTAATGTGGATATTTTATTTTCTTACTACTCCAGATCTGACACAATTTATACATTATTTATCTGTTATTGGTACGACATTAGTTACCATTGCATTATTTCGTTTACAACAACAGAAAATGCGACTACTTATACTGATGAGCAGTATTTTATGGATTATTTATAGTTTATGGATAGGGTCTTTAGGAAGTCTGGCTATAGAAGTAACATTCGCCATAATTAATATTATTACAATTATTAAATTATCTAAAAAACAAACTGTGTGATGGGATATTTACTCGATTAATTCATTTTCCTATTTATTTCTTGCTGTATGTATGAAACAATTTAGCCATATAAGAATAAATTTTTTGAGGTAGTCAGTGATTGATAATGATGGCTACCGTCCAAATGTAGGAATAGTTATTTGTAACAGGTATGGTCAAGTACTTTGGGCTCGTCGTTATGGACAAAATTCTTGGCAGTTTCCTCAGGGCGGAATAAAACTAAACGAAACGCCTGAGCAGGCAATGTTTCGTGAATTAAACGAAGAAGTAGGATTATTACCTCAAGATGTAAAGATTCTATCCGTTACTAACGGTTGGTTGCGATATAAATTACCTAAACGAATGATACGTTGGGAAAATCAACCTGTTTGTATTGGTCAAAAACAGAAATGGTTTTTATTAGAATTGATATCTGATACATCGGTAATCAATCTCAATAAGTCTTCAACTCCTGAATTTGATGATTGGAAATGGGTTAGTTATTGGTACCCTATTCGTCAGGTTATTGCTTTTAAACGCGATGTTTATCGAAAAGCAATGAAAGAATTTTCATTGCCAGTATTTAGCATCCAATCCGATGCGGAAGCACCAATAGCAAATGTTTCTAAAAAGAAACGATTTAATTTCTTTGCTCATAAACGAAAAAATAAACAGTGTATTAAAAAATGAATCAATACTTACAATTTCCTAACTTCAATCCAATTGCTTTTTCACTTGGCCCTATATCGCTTCATTGGTATGGTGCAATGTACTTATTTGGAGTGCTTGGAGCGCTTTATTTAGCCAAACGAAGAGCAAATAAACCTAATAGTCAATGGACAACACAACAAGTTGAGAATTTGCTATTCTGGGGTTTTTTAGGGCTTTTTATTGGTGGACGATTAGGCTATATCCTTTTTTATAATTTTAACGTTTTTATCCAAGACCCTGTTACATTATTTAAAGTCTGGGAAGGCGGCATGTCTTTCCATGGTGGTCTAATCGGTGCAATTTGCGTTATTGCTATTTTCGCAAAAATTAATCATAAAACCTTTATGCAAGTGGCTGATTTTGTCGCTCCTTTAGTACCTATTGGTTTAATGTTTGGGCGATTTGGTAATTTTATTAATGGTGAGCTTTGGGGACGTGTGACTCAATCTCATATTGGTATGTTATTCCCGACTTCCTCTCATGCGGATTTTATGTTTGTACAAACACATCCTGAGTGGTTATCGCTTTATACTTCTCTAAATGGCATTTTACCAAGACATCCTTCACAGCTTTATGAAATGATGTTTGAAGGAATTGTTTTATTTATCATTTTGAATTTGTTCATTCGTAAAAATAGACCAACAGGTGCTGTATCTGGATTGTTTTTGCTTTGTTATGGTTTATTTCGATTTGTAATCGAATTCTTTAGACAACCCGATGAGCAACTAGGACTATTTTTTAATGTCATTAGTATGGGGCAAATTTTATGCCTACCAATGATTTTTGCCGGTATTTTATTTCTTTTTTATACATATAGAGTTAACAAAAAGGCGACAACACGATGAAACAGTATTTAGCACTTATGCAAAAGATATTAGCAGAAGGTATGCCTAAGTCAGATCGGACAGGAACTGGAACATTATCCATTTTTGGTCATCAAATGCGGTTTAATCTACAGGATGGATTTCCATTAGTCACTACAAAAAAATGCCATTTACGTTCAATTATTCATGAATTACTTTGGTTTTTAAAAGGCGATACAAATATTAAATATTTAAAAGATAATAAAGTAACTATTTGGGATGAATGGGCTAATGAGAATGGTGATTTAGGTCCTGTTTATGGAAAACAGTGGCGAGCATGGACAGCACCAGATGGGCAGCATATTGATCAAATATCGCAATTAATTGATCAAATCAAAAATGATCCTGATTCAAGACGCCTAATAATTTCTGCTTGGAATGTTGGAGAATTGGATCAAATGGCGTTAGCTCCTTGTCATGCATTTTTTCAATTTTATGTAGTGGATGGAAAGCTTTCTTGCCAGCTTTACCAACGTTCTTGTGATGTGTTTTTAGGGTTACCATTTAATATTGCTAGCTATTCGTTATTAATTCATATGATTGCTCAACAATGCAATTTAGATGTGGGTGATTTTGTTTGGACTGGTGGTGATACGCATTTATATTCAAACCATTTGGAACAAACTCATTTACAATTGAGTCGAACGCCTAGAGCGCTACCAAAACTTGCTATTAGACGTAAACCTCCAACAATTTTTGATTATGAGTTTGAGGACTTTGAAATTATTGGCTATGATCCTTACCCTGCAATCAAAGCACCCGTTGCGGTTTAAATTCTTGTAAAGAAGTTTCAGGAAAAGCCTACGTTTGAGTATAAAATTTTAAAAAATCTTAAGAACGAAGATCACAGCAACTAATTATATATTGTTGTGATCTGTTTAAACTATACCTTATTAGATACATTAATGTAGGGAAGATCTTTCTAATTTTCTGCCCTTAAAATCAATATATAGTATATAATAATCAACTTTGTTATTAACAATAACTTAATCTTAATATGAGTCAAAATCAGGAAATTCGTCCTATCTTTACTAAACGCCTACTACACCCTCGTTACTGGTTAACGTGGTTTGGTATTGGTATCTTATATTTAATCGTTTTATTACCCTATCCAGTAATTTATCAATTAGGAAAAAGTTTAGGGTTGCTTTCAATGAAATTAATTGGTAAACGTAAAGAGACAGCAAGACAAAACCTTAAACTTTGTTTTCCTGAAAAATCACAGCTTGAACGTGATCAATTGTTGCGGGGCAATTTTATTTCTACTGGATTGGCTATTTTCGAAACAGGGATGGCTTGGTTCTGGTCTGACAAAAGATTAGCTAAACATTCATCTATTGTCGGTGACCAATATATCAAAAATATACAACAATCAGGTCAAGGCGTTTTACTTATTGGAATTCATTTCCTAACATTAGAATTAGGGGCGCGCATTTTAGGAATGAGTCATCCCGGTGTAGGTGTTTATCGACCAAATGATAATCTGGTAATGGATTATGTTCAGCTTAGAGGTAGACTCAAATCTAATAAATACATGTTAGATCGCTATAATACTAAAGGTATGATCCGTGCATTAAAAAATTGTGAGTTACTTTGGTATGCCCCTGATCATGATTATGGACCAAAAAATAGTGTCTTTGCCCCATTATTTTCAGTAGAAAAAGCAGCAACGACGATAGGTACACGTATATTGGTTAAATTAGGCCAACCCGCCATTATTCCATTTACACCTAAGCGTGAGGAAAATGGCCATTATACCGTGTATGTAACACCAGCGCTTGAAGGTTATCCTATTGATGATGATGTATTAGCTGCAACTTTTATGAATAAAGCTATTGAACAAGAAATTTTAAAAGCTCCAGAACAATATATGTGGTTACACCGACGATTTAAAACCCGTCCTAAGGGGGAAGCTCCTTTGTATACTAATGATGTTCAATCTGACTAAATCAATTGTTTTTTATAATGTCTGTTTGAAGAGTAAAAATACGAAATGCAAAAACTAAATAAAATTATTCTATACTGTCGCTGTGGATTTGAAAAAGAATGTGCTGCTGAAATCACAGATAGAGCTGCACAACTGGAAATATTTGGTTTTGCCAAAGTTATAGAAAATAGTGGTTATGTCACTTTTGAATGTTATCAAGACGATCAAGCTACGATACTGATAAAAAAACTTCCGTTTCGTACTCTAATCTTTGCTAGACAGATGTTTGTATCAGGTGATTTATTGACTGATCTACCAGCAAATGATCGGATCACTCCAATAATTAATGCATTATCGGGTTTGATCGATAACGCAGGTGATGTGCGTGTAGAAGTCGCTGATACCAATGAAGGTAAAGAACTAGCTGGATTTTGTCGCAAATTTACAGTACCACTTCGTCAAGCGCTACGAAGCAAACGTATTTTATTAAAAGTTGAAAATCCAAAAAAACCTGTTATTCATCTATTTTTTACAAGTAGTAATAGTTGTTATGTAGGTTATTCATTAAGTCAAAATAACTCACCTTTTTATATGGGGATCCCTAGACTAAAATTTCCTGCTGATGCACCAAGTCGTTCTACATTAAAATTGGAAGAGGCGTTCCATATTTTTATTCCTTATGAAGAGTGGGATGAACGCTTAAAAGGTGGTTTGAATGCAGTTGATTTAGGTGCTTGCCCAGGCGGTTGGACTTATCAACTAGTTAAAAGAAGTATGATGGTTTACGCTATTGATAATGGTCCAATGAATAACAAACTAATGGAAACCGGACAAGTTAAACATTATCGTGAAGATGGCTTTAAATTTACGCCTAAAAAACATAATATTTATTGGTTAGTTTGTGATATGGTTGAAAAACCGACCAAGGTGACGCAATTAATAGCTAAATGGGTGATTAATGGTTGGTGTCGAGAAACCATTTTTAATCTTAAATTACCAATGAAAAAACGGTATGAAGAAGTAAAACAAAATATAAAGTTACTCAATGACGAATTAAATAATAATCAAATCAATGTTCAAATTCAGGCCAAGCAGCTTTATCATGATCGTGAAGAAATTACTGTTCATGTGCAACGAATTTGGGGATAGTAAATAACAAGAGAGTGGGTGTATGAATTTAAAAATTTTCTTTTATTCAATATTAATGTCTATATTATTGACATTTTTAACTGGATGTCCGGGTAATCAATCGCAACTTAGTGATTATGATGGAACTAAAAGTTCTAGTTATTATCTATCACTAGCGGATGAAAGTTCTGGAAATGCTAAAACCAATTGGCAATTACTAGCTATTCAGGCATTAATTAAAGAAAATAAAGTTTCTCAAGCAAAAGATTTGTTATCTCAAATATCCTCTGATCTTAATGATGAACAACAGAAAGAAAAATTATTGTTGCAAGGTGAAATTGCAGTAAAATTGAAAAAACCATTTAATATTAAAAAGTTAACAACTGATGGGTTAACCAATTCACAATTATACCGTTACAACTCTATTAAATTAAGTTTGGATGAAAAAAATAGAGATATCAATGGTCAAGCTCATGATTATATTGAACTAGAAAAATATACGCCAGAAAAACAGAAAAACCAGATATTAAATGATACATGGAAATTTTTTAGTAGATTGAGTACTAAACAAGTTAATACCATTTTAGTTTATGAAGATGAAGTAACTTTACAAGGATGGATTAATTTAGCGGATGCTTATAAAAGTAATAATATAGAACCAAAAACACAAAAAGATGATACGCCTGAAATTATTGCAGAGAGAGTACAAAAACAGAACGAATTATTAAAACAGGCTGTAAAAGATTGGTTACTACAATATCCGGATCATCCAGCTAAAAGTATCATTTCTTTATTAATAGGAGAACAAGCATTAAATGTTGATGATGTTAATGCTAAAAAAGTAGCATTATTATTACCACTAACAGGATCATCACGCCTTTTTGGTGATACTATTCGACAAGGTTATTTTGATGCCATTAAATTTTTCCCACAAGAGCCACAACAAAATGTAGTTTTACTTGATACAACAAGTGCTGATATGGATGCTCTTATAAGTCAAGCTAAAGAACAAAATGTTGAATTGATAGTAGGTCCTTTACTGAAAGATGAAGTGATTAAGATTAAACAGTTGGCGCCTTCTTTACCTGTTTTAGCATTGAATAAAGTGGATAATAGTTCAGTTACACCGAATAAAATGTGTTATTTCGCATTATCACCAGAAGATGAAGCACAAGATGCAGCAGATCATATTTATGTACAAAACAAATTAAAGCCACTCTTGCTGGTTCCGCAAAATGATCTCGGTCAACGTGTAGCTCAAAGTTTTGCTAAAAAATGGTCTGAATTATCATCTAATAGTTCACAAGCTTATGTACAATATTTTGGCAATAAAAGTACATTAAGTTCTGGTATGAATCGTAATGTAGGAATAAAACTTACTGGAATCCCTATTTTAATCGATTATACAGAAGATCAATCAGACAATTTTGACGCTGTCTATATTTATGCTTCATACGATGAGTTAACTCTTATAAAACCAATGATTGATATGGCAGCCGGCAAATCAGTAGGTAATTCATCCTCACTTATGATCTACACAAGCACCAAAAGTCATGTGGCTAATGCTTCGGATGATTTTAATTATGATATGGATCATACTGAATATGCTGAAATTCCAATGATCGTTAATTATTCTGATCAAATGTCAGAAATCATACCTGACAATATTCAGAAAAATTATTCATTATTGCGTTTATATGCGATGGGGATTGATGCTTGGAGACTTGCAAATCGCTTTAATCAAATGAATTCGTACCAAACTGACTTTTTAAATGGTATGACGGGAAGATTATCGACGAAGGATCAATGTGAAGTCACTCGTGCTTTATCTTGGCAACAATATATTCATGCATTATCCCGATCTAATTCAGAAGAATAACAAAAAAATTGGCAAGCATTACGAAGATATTGCTTGCCAGTATTTACTAAAACAAGGGCTTTCATTTATTGCTCAAAATAGTCAATATCGTTTAGGTGAAATTGATTTAATTATGCGTGATAAACAATGTCTCGTTTTTGTTGAAGTACGTTATAGAAAAAATGCCAATTTTGGTAATGCCGAAATGACCGTAACATCAAGTAAACAAAATAAAATCAAGCAAGCGGCACAACTCTGGATGTTATCAGAAAATATGAATATTGATGATACAGAATTTAGATTTGATATTTTTGCTATTACGGGCAAAAACCAAAAATGGATTATTAATGCGTTTTAATTTTTAGGTGAAAAACGTGCAAGATTTAATAAAAAATTATTTTACTGAAAGTATTCAAACTCAAATTGTAATGGCTGAGTCTTTAGGGACATCAATTGAAAAAGCGGCAAGCATTATTGTTCAAGGTTTACTTAATGGTAATAAAATTATGAGTTGTGGTAATGGCTCATCTGCGGCAAATGTACAAAGTTTTACTTCTCGATTAATTACCAGTATTAATATAGAAAGACCCAGCATACCCGCTATAGCTTTGGTATCTGATAATGTATTATTAAGTGCAATCGCCAATCATGAAGAAGTCTATGCTCGCCAAATACAAGCTTTGGGGCAGCAAGGTGATATTTTGATAGTATTGACTTGCCAAGGTAACAGCCGTTCGATTATTCGCGCTGTTCAAGAAGCTGTGATTAAAGATATGAAAATTGTTGCTTTAACTGCTTTTGATGGTGGTGAAGTTATCGGCTTACTTGGTCAAAATGATATTGAGATAAGAGTTCCATCTTATAAAAAAGTAATGGCATATGAAATGCATGCTATGATTTTAAATTGTTTATGCCAATTAATTGAAAATACTTTGTTTATTCAACATGAATAAGTTGAAATAAAAACGGTATAGTCCTGCATTAATAACGAATTTTATGCTATAATTACAAGCTATTTTGATGACCTAATTTAATAAGAGAATATGGTGTTATGACCGAACTAGCCAAAGAAATAACCCCCGTTAATATTGAAGATGAGCTAAAATCCTCTTATCTTGACTATGCAATGTCTGTCATTGTCGGGCGTGCTTTACCTGATGTACGCGATGGCTTAAAACCAGTCCATAGAAGGGTCCTTTTTGCCATGCATGAAGCAGGATACGATTGGAATAAACCTTATCGAAAATCTGCTCGTGTTGTTGGGGATGTTATTGGTAAATACCATCCACATGGTGACGCTGCTGTTTATGACACGATCGTACGTATGGCACAGCCATTTTCATTACGTTATATGTTAGTTGATGGTCAAGGAAACTTCGGTTCTGTTGATGGTGATTCGGCTGCGGCAATGCGTTACACTGAAATACGTATGCAAAAGTTTGCAGGTGCGTTATTGACTGATCTTGATAAAGAAACCGTTGATTTCTCACCGAACTATGACGGCTCTGAAATGATCCCTGATGTATTGCCAACGCGTATTCCTAATTTACTGATAAATGGTTCTTCAGGTATTGCGGTTGGTATGGCAACAAATATCCCTCCTCATAATCTATCTGAAGTCATTAATGGTTGCCTTGCTTTTATTGAAGATGAAAATATTTCAGTTGATGGATTAATGGAACATATCCATGGACCTGACTTTCCAACTGCTGCTTTAATTAATGGTCGAAAGGGTATTGAAAATGCCTACCGAACTGGACGAGGTATTATCTATATTCGTTCTAAAGCAACTATTGAAGTTGATGATCATAGTGGGCGTGAAACAATCATTGTTAATGAAATTCCGTATCAAGTTAACAAGAAAAAATTGATCGAGAAAATAGCTGAATTAGTTAAAGACAAAAAAGTTGAAGGTATCTCGGCGCTACGCGATGAATCTGACAAAGATGGGATGCGTATTGTTATTGAAATTAAACGAGATGCTGTTGGTGAGGTTGTATTAAATAACTTATTCTCATTGACACAATTGCAAGTCTCATTTGGTATCAATATGGTAGCCTTACACAAAGGGCAACCTAAACTTCTAAATTTACGTGAGATGATTGAAGCCTTTGTGCTTCATCGACGTGAAGTGGTAACTCGTAGAACTATTTATGAATTACGTAAAGCTCGTGAAAGAGCCCATGTATTAGAAGGGTTAGCTATTGCGCTTGCCAATATTGATCCTATTATTGAATTAATTCGCGCAGCTTCAACTCCAGTTGAAGCTAAAAGCAAATTATTATCTCAAGCTTGGCAGCTTGGTAATGTAGCAGCAATGCTCGAAAAAGCGGGTAACGATGCTGCTCGACCAGAAGATTTAGCGCCAGAATTTGGTATTCGCGATGGTTATTATTACCTATCAGAAGCACAAGCCCAAGCTATTTTAGATCTTCGTTTACATCGATTAACGGGTCTAGAACATGAAAAGATTTTGGATGAGTATAAACAATTACTGATTCAAATTAGCGAGTTACTGCACATTTTAGCCAGTCCAGAACGTTTAATGGAAGTGATTCGTGAAGAGCTTGAAGCGGTTCGTGATCAATTCCAAGATGCAAGAAGAACTGAAATTACAGCAAGCAGTGCTGATATTAATATTGAAGATCTTATTGCTCAAGAAGATGTTGTTGTAACTCTCTCACACCAAGGCTATGTAAAATATCAGCCTTTATCTGATTACGAAGCTCAACGTCGAGGTGGCAAAGGTAAATCTGCAACGAAAATCAAAGAAGAAGATTTTGTTGAAAAATTACTTGTAGCGAATACCCACGATACGATTCTTTGTTTCTCAAGCCGTGGTCGTTTATATTGGATGAAAGTTTATCAACTACCTGAAGCAAGTCGAGGTTCACGTGGACGTCCAATTATTAATTTATTACCACTCGAAGCAGGTGAACGTATTACCGCGATCCTACCTGTTCGAGAATTTGATGACGAACACTGTGTATTTATGGCTACAGCACAAGGTACCGTTAAGAAAACTTCACTAATTGAATTTAGTCGTCCAAGAAGTGGTGGTATTATCGCTATTAATTTACGTGATGATGATGAATTAATCGGTGTAGATCTAACAAGTAATGAAACGTCTGATACTGTTGATGATGAACTCAATGATGATGTAATTGTTGATGAGACTGATAATGATGAAGAGGTCTCTCAAATCTCTAATACAGAAGACATTATGTTGTTCTCCGCTAATGGTAAAGTGGTTCGCTTCCCAGCCAATAAAGTTCGCTGCATGGGACGAACTGCGACAGGTGTTCGAGGTATTAAATTAGAAGACGATGATAAAGTCGTATCACTGATTGTTCCACGAGGAAATGGCGCGATTTTAACTGCAACGCAAAACGGCTATGGTAAACGTACACAACAAGAGTTATACCCAACCAAATCACGCGCGACAAAAGGTGTTATTTCTATCAAAGTGAGTGAAAGAAATGGTAAAGTCGTTGGTGCTGTTCAAGTTGATGAAACAGATCAAATCATGTTAATCACTGATGCAGGAACGCTTGTGCGTACACGTGTTTCGGAAGTAAGTATTGTAGGTCGAAATACACAAGGTGTTATGCTGATTCGTACAGCAGATAACGAAAAAGTCGTTGGATTACAGAGAATAGCCGAAACTGAGGATGAGGAAAGTGAGTCCGATCTTTCGCAAGAAGATGAACGACAGAGTTCATCTTCGGAGTCAGAAGAATAAGTTTTAATTATCAAAAAGGATTAGTTATAACTAATCCTTTTTTATTTATAATATCCAGAAAAGGAATAGTATTAAATGTCATTTTTAATAAAGAAAATCTTAACAAATCTTGCATGGCAAATTTTAATTGCTTTGATACTAGGTGTAGCGGTGGGCGCTTATTTATTTGAACTTTCTGTCCCAAGCCATCCTTTACATTCATATTATCAATTTTCGATAGTTAATATTTTTCAACCAGCTGGTGATATCTTTATTCGTTTAATTAAAATGATTGTATTACCTATTATACTCAGTACGCTCACTCTAGGTATTGCAGGTATTGGTGGTTCAAAAAGATTAGGGACGTTGGGTTTTAAAACAATTCTCTATTTTGAAATTATTACAACGATTGCCATCTTACTTGGGCTTTTCTGGGGAAATGTTTTTGCACCGGGTGCGGGAATTGACTCTACAACCTTAGCAACGAGCGATATTAGTAAGTATACTAAAGCCGCAGAAGAATTGAGCGGAAAACCTCATGGCTTAATTGTTATGATATTAGATATGATCCCAGCTAATATTTTCAAAGCTATGAGTGATGGCGCTGTTTTACCTGTTATCTTCTTTTGTGTCTTTTTCGGTTTAGGTTTAATGTCGTTACCAGACAAACAACGTGAACCATTTGTTTTCTTCTTAAAAGTTGTATCTGACACCATGTTTAAAGTAACGAACATGATTATGCGCTACGCACCAATTGGTGTTTTCGCTCTGATTACTGTAACCGTTGCTAGATATGGATTTGCATCTCTTCTGCCGTTGTTTAAATTAATTTTGACTGTTTATTCAGCCATGATTATTTTCACATTGTTGGTATTAGGATTTGTATGTAAACTTTGTAAATTTAATATTTTTACGCTATTAAAAATATTAAAAGAAGAGTTGGTTATTGCATTTTCAACAGCGAGTTCTGAAACTGCATTACCAAAAATTATTGAAAAGATGGAAGCATACGGTGCGCCAAAGGCGATCACAAGTTTTGTTATTCCAACAGGTTATTCATTTAATCTTGATGGCTCAACGCTTTATCAAAGTATTACGGTTATCTTTTTGGCTCAGCTATTCCATATTGATTTAACCATTTTAGATCAAATTATTATTGTTATAACATTGATGATTGCCTCTAAAGGTATAGCTGGCGTACCGGGTGCTTCAATCCTTGTTTTATCTGCAACCCTAGGCAGTGTGGGTATTCCGCTTGAAGGTATTGGTTATATTATGGGCGTAGAGCGTATTTTAGATATGGGTAGAACTGTTGTTAATGTTGTCGGTAATGCATTAGCAGCGATTGTTATTGCTCGTTGGGAACATGTTTTTGATGATAAAAAATCAAAAGCATACGAACAACAATATTTGAAATAATTCTGTTGTTAACTAATGCTGTAATTATTATATTATAAAATATAAAACTACCTGTAATGACAGGTAGTTTTATAATTTGTTTTTTAATTACTTATTTTTATAATTATTAGAAATATTTTGTCATATCAAATTCAATTCTTTCTCCATCAGGACCACTAATAAGAAAAAAGCTTACTTCACAATGCTCTCTTTTCTCATAAATTGGCCCCTCATTGATCTCGTAACCGAAGCTTCTTATCTTATTAAGCATTCCGTCAATATCATTAACTTCTAGTGCAAAATGTTCAATACCATTGTGAGTTTGAGTTAAATCGGTATAAATATTATCCGGTAATTGATACAGTTCCAATGTAAGCTTTGGTGAAGTTAAAAACTCTACGTGCACTTCGCCACTTTGAACTTTTTTGGAAAATTTTTCTGTAACTATAAATCCTAACGTTTGATAAAAAGATGAGGATTTATCAATGTTACTAACTTTTAAACCCAAATGGGCAATACCTGTAATTAAATTATTCATATTAGATACCTTTTCTCGAACAATAGTAACCATAAAATGCAACGTAGATAAAACAGCATAGAGGTGCGGTAAATGCTATTTGCATGTTTCCTTGATTTACATCAGAAATAATTCCCATAATTAGTGGAATAACTGCACCACCAATAATTGACATAACGACAATGGATCCTGCAGTTTGAGTATCTTTACCCATTCCTTTAATTGTTAATCCGAAATTAGTTGGCCATCCAGGAGCCATACAAAAACTAATGGTAGTTAATGTTGCAATGGCCATGATCCCAGAGCTCATTATTGCTATTGCTAACAAGATAACTGCCAGAATAGCAAAGATACTCAATAATTTAGCAGGACTTATTTTTTTCATTAAAAATGTAGATACAACTTTCCCTAATGCATAGAAAAGTAGTGAGATAAGTAACCAATAAGTAGCATTATGTTCAGATGTGCCAGTTTCAACTTGTTGGACGAAACGTATAGTAAAACTCCAGACACCAACTTGAGCACCAACATATAAAAATTGAGAAATAATACCTAAAGTAAAACGAGGAATAGCAAAAAGTCTTTTTAAAGAATGGATTAAATTTTCATTTTCTTGATTTTCAATCGAACTAGCCTTACATGCTGGAAATTTGACAAAAATAAATATCAATGCAATTAAAACTAATATTGAACCGATTATTAAATAAGGTGTAACTACTTGCCCAACCATTTGATGCCTAGCCTCATTTGCTGCTTCCGGTGTCATTTGCAATAATTCAGCATGGCTAAGATCATTTTTACCAAATACTAATTGTTGACCTATTAGAACACCTAATATAACTCCAACGGAATTAAAAATTTGTGAGAAATTAATCCTTTGTGTTGATGTTTCTATGGGACCTAACAAGCTTGAATAGGTATTACAAGATGATTCAAGAAATGACAAACCACAAGCGATAATGCCTAAGCAACCAAGAAATGCATAATAGGTCATTGATGAGGCTGCTGGTATAAATAAAAAGCATCCAGTCGCATATAACATTAAACCAATAACAATTGCTAATTTGTAAGAAAATTTTTTAATTATAGCTGCCGCTGGTAATGCAATAAAAAAGTATCCTAAAAAAAATACTGATTGAACTAAAGCAGTTTGTGTATCAGTAAGATCAAACCCTTTTTTAAACTGTGCAATTAAAATATCATTTAAATTAACAGCCATTCCCCAGAGTGCAAATAAACAACATACTAGAATAAATTTTGCCCATGGCGTTTTTGTTAAATAAGCACTACTATCTAAAGTAGATGATTTATTAGTCGTATTCATAATAAAACCTTAATATCTAAAAATAATTAGTAATAATTTATTAATTACTACTAAATTTGTTCATACGTTCAATTGCCTGCTGATAGGTAGTCATACATGCCGCTCCAATATATTCGACACTCACGGCTGCAAAAGCAGAACTAAATAACGCAGCTTGTTTAATATTTTGTCCATTAGCAATTTGGGCAGCTAAGGCTCCGTTGAAAGCATCTCCAGCACCAGTTGTATCAACAGGATTTGCTGGGAAACAAGGGATCCAAGTTTTGGTTGAATGATCTGAAAGTAGTGAACCTTTAGCACCCATAGTGATGATGATTTTTTTAACACCTTTTTGGTGTAGATAATCAGCAGCACATTCTGCACTTTCTTTATCAGTAATTTTTTGACCTGTGAGAAGATAAGCCTCTGTTTCATTGGGGGTTAACAAATCAACTTTTGATAATAAATTATCACTAACAGGTTGAAATGGCGCTGGATTTAAAATAGTAAATGCATTGTTATTATTTGCAATATCAATTACCTGATTGATAGCTGAAAGATTATTCTCAAGTTGGACTAATACTACATCTGCACATTTTATTGCAGGTTCGCATTTTTTAATTTCTTCTTCTGTTACAATCATATTGGTACCAGGATCGACAGAAATCATATTTTCAGCACTTTCGCCAGCAACGTAAATTAATGCATTGCCTGTAGCTCGTTGATTTGAACTTAATATGGTTACAGCATTAAACCCTACTTCCTTAAGATGACGGCGAGCAAAATAACCAAAATCATCTTCTCCTATTTTTCCTATATAGTGAACATTTGCTCCTGCTTTCAATGCTGCTGTCGCTTGATTAGCCCCTTTTCCTCCTGCTGAGATCTTACTTGAACTGGCAACCAATGATTCACCTGGCATAGGAAAACGCTCTAAAAATGCAGTTATATCAAGATTAAAAGATCCGAAAACACAAACTTTTCCTTTCATTTAATTGTCCTTTTACTATTTGATAGTTTTAATAGCGTTATTGATATCAGTCGTCATTTTTTTCCAAGCTTCATCTAAAGAGAGATTCTTTTTAAATAGTCCTGAGCTTCCCATAATTAATACTTCAGCTCCTGATGAGAGCAGTTGATGATAAGTATTTGCATTACAAGAACCATCAACCTCAATTAGAAATTTAAAATCATTATGTTTTTTCAATTCAGAAAGTTTTTTAATTTTTTGTTGCATTTCTGGAATAAATGGTTGACCAGCATAGCCTGGATCAACGGTCATTATGGTAATTTTATCAAGTAGATGAATATATTCTGATATGTACTCAATAGGTGTTGCTGGATTTATGACAACTCCCGCTTTTTTATTTAATTGATGAATATGATTAATCACCCTAAAAGCATTAGTATTTATTGTTTCTGCATGAGGACAGATAAAATCAGCACCAGCATTTGCCATTTGATCAATAAAATCCGTAGGGTGTTCCACCATTAAATGGACATCTATGGGTATAGATGTGTGAGGTTTTATTTGTTCAATGAAGAAAGCTGAAAGTGTGATATTTTTTACAAAATGACCATCCATAATATCAACATGCAAAAAGTCAGCATGTTGATTAAAAAATGTTAATTGATCTTTTATATTAATTAAATCCATACACATCAGTGATGGGGAAATTTTATACTGCATAATTATTCTCCTTATTACTAGAACCATAATATTTATCTAGTTAAGAAGAGATATTTAATTAAGCTAATACAACCTCTACACTGTGCCAATCCATTTCTTTTTGTAGTAATTTATCGATATTTTTATCGGTAATTAGAACGTCAATATCGCCTAAGTTACATATTTTAGCGAAAGCATTTTGATTAAATTTGGTCGAATCAGCTAGTACAATGATTTTTCTTGCTGTTAATATCATCTGTTTTTTCAAATGAGCATGATATTCATTGTTGTCACTTAAACCATTATCAAAATCTAGTCCATCGCAAGAAATAAATAATGTATCTATAGTAAATTCGGCCAACATCTTTTCGGTTAATGACCCAACCATATCTTCATTTTTGGCAAAATAAGCACCGCCTAAAACAAAAATTTGAATTTGACTTTTTGCCGCTAATGTCTGAACTACATTTATTGAATGAGTGATGACAGTCATATCAACATTTGGAAGTTGTCTAGCTAAAAACCAGCAAGATGAACTACTGTCTAAAGCGATACGGTCTGCATTATTTACAAATTGTAGTGCTTTTCGGGCGATGCGGGTTTTTACATCTGTATTAACCAAAATTCGTTGGCGGAATGAGCGATTATTATTTAATATGGAAGGCACTATAGGATCACTAGAGATAGTTGAGGCTAGTACTGCACCTCCATGGCTGCGACGAATCAAGTCCTTTTTCTCTAAAGCTCTCAAATCTCTACGTAGTGTTTCTTTAGATACGGAACATAGTTTTGCCATCTCATTTACAGTCAAACTAGTGTGTTGACTTAGTAATTGAATGATCATTTGTTGCCGTTCTATTATTAACATAATATCTCCTTAACTGCCTTGTCAGTTTAACTTGTTAGAAATTACCATTTTGTGTATGGAATCTGTTTTGTTATTTGTTTTGTTTCATTAATAATAAAATATGATAAAGGACACATTTATCTTATTGAAAGGTTCAATATTTCATTAAATTTATACATATCATTACCCGAAACAAAAAAAAACGGTCAAAATCGGTATATAAAATCGTATTTGATTTTGACTGAATTTGACCGAATCTATTTTAAATAGATTAATGATAGTCTATTATGAATCGTAATGCTTATTAGTTCGGGAATATTTTTGCTAAATATGTGATTGAAATATTTTTTTTATTTGGATGGCGGGAAATAATTTCTTGCAATTATAAAAAAACCCAGCATTTGCTGGGCTTTTTATAAGATAACTATTTAATTTTAGCTTCTTTATAAATAACATGCTGACGAACAACGGGATCGTATTTTTTGATTTCCATTTTCTCAGGCATAGTTCTTTTGTTTTTGCTAGTGGTATAAAAATGACCTGTACCAGCAGAAGAAACTAATCTAATTTTTTCGCGTACACCTTTAGCCATGATATGGTTTCCTTATTAGTACTTTTCACCACGGGCACGAAGTTCAGCTAAAACTGCATCAATACCCTTTTTATCGATAGTTCGCATACCTTTAGCAGATATACGCAATTTTACAAAACGTTTTTCGCTCTCAACCCAGAAACGGTGAGTTTGAAGATTTGGTAGAAAACGACGTTTAGTAGCATTCATCGCATGAGAACGATTATTTCCTACTAAAGGACCTTTTCCTGTTACTTGGCATACTCGTGACATGTCAATAATTCTCCGAAATTTCTATGCTTAAGCCTTGGGCGTAATATGTTAATGGAATTAACCTCGTCAGGCTTTTAGTTTGCTGCAGTTCTATCTGAGAAGCAGTCTAACCTCTCACACTACACCCACAATAATGAGGTAGCGAAGTATACGCTGTTATACACAAATTCTCAAGCATTATCTTATTTAAGCTTAAAATAAGTTTATATAAATGTAGTTCACATAAAACCCAAATTGAGGTAGAAAGTGCCGTGATGGATTTGGTTTCGATCTATTATGGTATAGACATTATAACAAGAGTACTCATTCTTGAGGAGTTTAATGTTGCTCACCTTATCATAAATAAAAACTATCAGAAAAGAGATATTTTTATTGCCACAATGAAAAATAGACCTTTATTACCCACAGAGCAAAAGTTTTATTGCTTTCTAATTGAACATATCTTAATTAAATATAATGACAATGCTATTTTGGGGGAGTTTGGAAAATTATCTTACTATTTGATGTGTCAAAAATATTAGCTTGTGACGGTGAATAATTAAAAAGTTAAACTCTGCTCAAAATATTCTATTAATAGAGTAGGTATTATTTTTTATATATTAAACAAATTATTATAAAACAAAATGTTAACTTTACCTGTGATTTTAGAAAAAATGATTTAATTTTATAATAAATGTGTTTTAATAATTAGGACGAAGATTTTATTTATTCCTTTTGATTTTCCAACTTTCAAGGAGATTATATGAGCCAGTTTCAGCCATATAGCATATACGGCATTATCGGTTATCCTTTAGGACACAGTATGAGTCCACTTATTCATACTACATCATTTCAAGATTATGGTATTCCTGCTGTATTAGTAGCATTTCCTACTCCTCCGGAAGAAATTCCAACATTATTTAAATCGGTAAGATTATTAAATATACGTGGATTATGTGTCACTATTCCACATAAACAAACCATTATTCCTTATTTAGATGAAGTAACTGAGCATGTAAAAAAAGCGGGAGCAGCGAATTTAGTTTATTGGGATGGCGACAAGCTTTGCGGTGACAATACTGATATTGTTGGTTTCATGGAGCCACTTAGAGCGAAAAATTTGCCTGCTGAATACAAAAAGGTTTTATTACTTGGGGCTGGTGGTGCTGCACGAGCTGCCGTTGTTGGTTTACAAGATCTTGGTTATACCGATATTACTGTAACTGACATTGTTGATGATTTACCTCAATCATTAGCTAAAGAGTTCAATCTTAAAACCGTTGCATGGCAAGATCGAAATAAAGTAGAAGCGCAAATAATTATTAATTCGACTCCATTAGGTATGACAGGTAAATTTGAAGATCAAACACCTTATGAACAAGCATGGTTTAAAGGTAAAGGTATTGCGTACGATATCGTTTATACGCCATATAATACTCGCTTCAGACAAGAAGCTGAAAAAGCAGGTTGGGAGTCAATTTCCGGTCGAGAAATGTTTATTGGGCAAGCGAATGCACAATTTAAAATTTGGACGGGTAAAGATCTTTCTGAACGGGCAAAACAAGCCGTAATTGATGCCCTAGCAGGTAAATAATAAATAAAAGTATATACATCTAATTTAAATTAGATGTATTGCTGATATCTATACGTTTAACTTTTTTAAATTCTTTATATAAATAAATGATATCGGTGTCATATGTAAAGTTACTGTATAAGTAAAAATACGATAAGGAGGAGTATTTATGACTAACTTAGAATTGCAAGCGTATCGTCGTTTCCTAATGTTAAAAGTGTCAGAGGCAAGTGAATATATTGGTAAAACTGATGCTAGTACATGGCATAATTGGGAAAAAGGCACTGTTCCTGTTCCCCAATATGTTGTTACCGCAATGCAAGAATTGAAAAAATTCCGAACTGATAAAATAAATATTATTATTAATAGTATTAATGATCGTGTTGGTAGTAATACTATTCGTTATTTTATGACCTATGAAGAGTTCAAAAAAGTCAATCCAGAACTTGATATCATTCAGTGGCGATTACATCAATCTATTGCGACAGAGTTATATTTTCGTGGTTTAGAAAAATTGTGTTAACAAAAATTAATACAACTACCATTTAAGTTTAGAGATATTTTTAATAAAAGTGTAAATTATTTTTTACAAGTAGATATTAAAATTTATTTATTTATTTTATAAAAATCAATAAGTTTTAAAAATATATAATAATATGTAAAAAAAATATTGCAAAACTTAAAGTGAATCACTAGCATAGACGGTATATTCTGTAAGCTGTAAATTTGAAGGAACAGGACTCAATATGAATAATACTATTTTTTTAGTAGGCGCCAGAGCAGCTGGCAAAACGACAATGGGAAAAATGCTTGCAAATAAGCTATCGTTTTCTTTCATTGATACAGATTGCCATTTGCTTGAAACTACTCAAAAAACAGTAGCTGAAATTGTTGAAAAAGAAGGTTGGGAAGGCTTTAGAGCCAGAGAAAGCCAGATTTTAATCGATACAACTAAGCCAAATCGAGTCATTGCTACAGGTGGAGGAATGGTACTGGCCGATCACAATCGCCATTTTATGAAACAAAATGGTACTGTCATTTTTTTATCAGCTACAGCTGCAACATTAGCTGCACGTTTAATGAAAGATCCTAATGTTGCTCAGCGCCCATCATTAACGGGTCTATCTATTTTTGATGAGATGGAAAAAGTGTTGGCAGAGCGGTTACCGTTATATCATGATGCAGCACATCATGTAGTTAATGTTGAACAGGATGAAGCTCTAATACTTAATAATATACTTCATATGTTGCAAAATTAATCTAATATCCTTTTATTAAATACCACTTAAAGAGTGGTATTTTTTATTAAAAATAATAAGTTAGAAACTTATAAAAACATCTATTGATGAGTTCGATTTTTATTCAATATTATTCTAATTTTATTTATACATAATTTAAAAACTGTAGATAAATATAAAAAACGAAAAGTTTAATAATAAATTTGGCGTAAACGTTTTCAGATGAATATTTATATATTGAATACAATCAAATGCTCAAAAATTTAATTTTACATATGGAGTATCACAAATGGATAATCGAAAAATTAATTCTTATGGAATTGTCGGATCTATTTATGCCAATTATATTATTCAAAGTATTGCATTGATTGTGATTATGCAATTTTCTCAAGATCTTACAAAGCAGCTTAATACTGATTTGCTTGGTCTTGGTTATGTTGCTTCAGGTATAGGTATTGGCAAGATTTTTTTAATGTTTGCAGGTGGAATACTATCGGATAAATTTGGAAGAAAACTGTTTATCTATCTGGGTATGGCTTGCTATGCGCTCTTCTTTATTGGCATGACTTTCTGTACCAATATTCATATCGCTTTTTGTCTTGCAATTGCAGTAGGGGCAGGCAATTCTTTTTTAGATACTGGTTCAATGCCTGCTTTGACCGAGTGTTTTCCTCGTTCAGCGGGGTCTGCAAGTGTCCTCATTAAAGCATTTATTTCTATTGGAACGCTAATTCTTCCATTTATTGTTACCTTTTTTAATAAAAACGAAATATGGTATGGTTGGGCGTTTCTTGGCTTTACGGCTTATTTAGTTATTAATGGTTTAATTCTATTTCCTCAAAATTTTCCTAACAAAGATACCGCAATAAAAGGTAATGGCGGTACTGAAGATTATTTCAAAGCTAAACCAAAGTTTGAATTTGAAGGCATTTTATTAATCCTTATGGGATTCACCACCACAGCAACATTTGTCATAATTTTACAGTGGTTACCAACCATTGCGATTAATGGGGTTAATATGAGCGATCTTGAAGCTAAACAATTGATTAGCTACTATAGCACCGCATCAATTATCTCAGTCTTTGTAACGGCATTTATCGTTAAACATTTATTAAAACCTATATTTTGTATCATTATTTTACCTTTACTGTCGGCAATAGTATTAATGCTATTTTACTTTAATATTTCACCTATGATGTGTGTTATCGCTGCAATTGGTATGGGTTTTACGGCAGCCGGTGGCGTGCTTCAATTAACTCTAGTTGTTATGCAGCAATTGTTCCCAACACGCAAAGGTATAGCGGTCGGCTGTATGTATACTTTTAGTGGGTTATCCTTTATCGTTATTCCGCTTATCGTTCCAAAATTGGCTATGTATGATGTAAGTTATGCTATTTTGATCGACTTTTTTATCGCCCTAGCAAGTGTCATACTTGGTTCTATTGTTCTTTATCGATTTAAACAAGTAATTGATATGACAAAAATATAAAACAAAATGTTAATAAATTTTTTTAAAAAATAATTACTAATAATCAAAAAATGAATGTTTATAGGAAATAATAGGTGTCTAAATAAATATTTAGGCACCTAAATTTGTTTATATATGAACTATTTTGTGCACGGAATGGGAGCCATCATTCTTGGGCTAAATATTGATTATTTAGCTGCACAATTTAACCCAGAGCTTACCTATTTATTTAATATTGCAAAAGATTCATTAACGCAGAACAAATTGGATTAGTCGGTGAAGCTAAACAAGATGTTTATAATGTCATGATGAGGCTAGGTGTTGGCCGATTATTAGTATTATTTATCATGGGGACTCTCTCAGGTAAATTTGGACGTAAACCATTTATCGTTTTAGGTGGTCTATTTTATATAGGATTCTTACTTGGTATTTTAGTTAGTGCAAATGTACAAATTGCTTTTATGTTTGCAATTTTAGGTGGCATAGCCAACTCAACATGAGATGTGGGTACTTATCCTGCTTTGATGGAAGCATTTGCAAAATCACCGGGTTCGGCGTCAATTTTAATTAAAGCAGCCATTGCCTCAGGTCGTCAATCTGTACTACCAATTATTATGGGCATTATTATAGCTAACTAAGGTTATTATGGTTGATCATTTATACTGTGTTGAATTATTTTAGGATTGAATGCATTAATTGTATTAAAAATGCTATTTCCAAATTATAAAATTACTCCAGAGGAAAAAGAGAAAGACCTACAAACGCTTGAAAACCAAACGCCGATATTAAAACAAACAGCTAATTTTTATATTGAAGGTTTATACTTTATTGTTATTGGTTTTACATCGACAGCAACATTTTATTTAGTCTCATCTTGTTTAAAAGATTTTTCACAAACGGTTGCTGGAATGGATTCATCTGGGGCAGTTCAGGCATTTTCATCATACGGCATTGATACATTAGCCAGTGTATTTTTAACCTCAATTTTAGTAAAAAGTCTGGTAAGGCCTGTTTATATTGTTATTCTATACCCATTACTTTCAACCTTAATGTTAATTATTCTATATAGCTATCCAACACCAATGATGTGTATTATCGGTGGTTTCGTGCTTGGTTTCACTGCAGCAGGTGGTGTATTGCAGTTAGCATTAACCACAATGGCCGAATTTTTTCCATCGGGTAAAGGAAAAGTATTGGGGATTTTCTTTACATCATCGAGTGTTGCAACAGCCATGATACCATTTTTCATTGGTTGGATATCAACAAATTTAGGTTTGCGTTATGTTATGCTTAGCGATGCAATTATTGCTGGTTTAGGGACATTATTAGCGGTAGTTGTATTAATCCGTTACCGAAAAATATTTAATATTTCTAAAAGAGCAGATAAAGATAATTATTCATTTAACAAAATACTCTGATATTAAGAGCATGCCGTTATTGGTATGCTCTTTTTTTTATATTTACTAAATAAACCACATTTGAAAAATCAATTATTTCAAATTGATAATTTAAGTTTTTTATTTTTATATTAGTAAAAATCCCTTTCTGAATTATTTTTTAAAAACTGCTTGCGATCAAAATAAAAACACATAAAATTACACAAATAATGAATAAATATTCAATGATGAAAGGTTGTGAAGATGAAAGAGCGTACAACAGAGTTAGTTGAAGGTTTAAGACATTCAGTGCCTTATATAAATGCCCATCATGGTAAAACATTTGTGATTTTACTTACTGGAGCGGTTCTAAAAAGCGATAACTATTCAAGTATCATCAGTGATATTGGATTGCTTTATAGTCTAGGAATTAAACTCGTTATTGTTAATGGTGCACGTAATCAAATTGATGCGTCGTTAAAAAATCATAACATTACGCCTAAATATCATAAAAATACCCGTATCACTGATGCCGCCACATTGGATGTCATCAAGCAAGTTACTGGCCTATTGCAGCTCAACATTACCGCAAGTTTATCAATGAGTTTAAATAATACACCATTACAAGGCGCTCATATTAGTGTCGTTAGCGGTAACTTTGTCATTGCGCAACCATTGGGGGTTGATGACGGAGTTGATTATTGTCATACAGGTAAAATTCGCCGCATAAATAACGAAGCCATCGAAGAACAGTTAGAACGTGGCTCTATTGTATTACTTGGTCCTGTAGGCGTTTCGGTAACAGGCGAAAGTTTTAATTTAGCATCTGAAGATGTCGCTGCTGAAGTCGCTATTCGCTTAAAGGCCGATAAACTAATTAGTTTTTGCGCAGAACAAGGTGTTCTCGATGAAAATGGTCGAGTTATTACCGATCTTTATCCTATAGATGCGGATAATTATGTAAATAATAAAGAGCAACAAGGTAAACATTTATCAAGTGAAGCACGTTTTTTACGGGCAGCCTCTAAAGCATGCCGTTGTGGAGTTAGACGAAGCCATTTAGTTAGTTATTTAGTTGATGGCTCTATTTTACAAGAACTCTTTTCCCGTGATGGTATTGGAACACAAGTTTCGATGGAACATTCAGAACAGATTCGCTCTGCAACCATTAATGATATTGGTGGCATATTAGAACTCATCCGACCGTTAGAAGAACAAGGTGTATTAGTTAAGCGTTCACGTGAACAATTAGAGATGGAAATTGATAAATTTACCATTATTGAACGTGATAATATGACGATTGGTTGTGCTGCTCTTTACCCTTATCTAGAAGAAAAAATGGGTGAAATGGCTTGTGTCGTAATCCATCCTGATTATCGTAATTCATCTCGTGGTGATTTATTGATTGAAAAGATCATGGAAAGTGCAAATAACTTAGGGTTAAAAAAAATATTTGTATTAACTACCCGTAGTATTCACTGGTTCAGAGAAAAGGGCTTTAATCCAGCAGAAGTGGATGATTTACCAATTAAAAAGAAACAACTCTATAATTATCAAAGAAATTCAAAAATATTAATGTTTAATATTGAATGAAATGATCATTAAAAAGTCTGCTTATTCGGCAGACTTTTAACCAATCATGAATACTTAACTTAATCAAAGCGAAAGCGCTTTTAGTGCTAGTTGAACAATTTCACTACAAATTCGGTAATCAATGACAAACTGGTAAAGTCAGGATCGGCAAATGTAACGCCTTCCACACCTAGAAATGCAAAAAGAGGTAACGCTAGAGCAGGTAATATACATAATAATAACCCATTGATAAAAGCAGCAATTATTGCACCTCTTGCTCCGCCAGTTGAATTACCAAAAATAGCCGCGGTTCCACCTGTGATAAAGCTTGCCATAATTCCTGGAATAATAATGGGTAAGCCAACAAAAGGAAAAACAACAACGCAGGCTATTTCAGTGAAGAAACTCACAATAAAACCAACCAATACACAATTGGGTGCTTTATCAAATAACACCATAGGGTCGACAGCGGGTACACAACCGGGTGCGACAACTTGAGCAAATCCTTTAAAAGCAGGAATAATTTCTTCAGTAAAAATGGCTACTCCTTTTTTAGCAATATATAAACCGCCTGCAAAAATAGCTGATTGTTCCAGTGCAAAAATAATGAACGTGTTATTTTTAAGAATATCTTTTAAATAATCAGCAGAAGAAAACGCGCCAGATAAACATAGTAAGACAAACATGGTAATAAAAGTCGCCACATCAGACTGTCTTAAAAAGCTAAAACGATCGTTTATTTTGATATTTTCAATATCATTTTTTTTATTTCCTAACAATGAACCTAAATAAGAACCTATCAAATATGAGATAGTCCCTGCATGAGCAATACAATAATCATTATTGCCTATTATTTTACGGCTGAATTTAGAGAGTAAAGTTGGAAATATCGCCATATAAAGCCCAATAATAATTGCGCCAGTAGCAACAATTATATAGCCATTATAGCCCATACCTTGTAATACGGCAGTGAACGAAAATGCCATAAATAGCACTAAATGCAATGATAAATAAATCGATTTAAAGCGAGTAAATCTTGCTAATAGCAGATTAATGATCATCGCAAAAAAGAGGATAAAAGCAGCGCTTGTGCCAAGTGATTCCATTGTCAATGCGGTAATGGCTTCATTACTTGGTACTACGCCATGCATTCCAAACGCGTGAGTAAACATGTTACTAAACATAATTAACACACCACCCAAAATTTTTCCGCCAGTCTTAATTAACACAAATCCAATGAATGAAAGCAGCGTTCCAGTAATAATTTTAGAAATTTTTGCTCTCTGTAATATCAGACCGATAAAAGCTACTAATGCAATAATGATAGCTGGTTGACCAAATATATTTAGAAAAAGCCCCATGTTTCCACTCCAAAACCTAATAATAAAATAATAAATCATTATAAATGAAACACTGTTTCATTTTGTGTTTTGGATCACAAATTAGCAAATGTAATAGAAAAATAATTAATTATAAGCAACTATTTATCTAAATTAAGGATGATTAATTGACCTTTTTTAGATAACTTTTAATTGAGTTTATTAATGTTTATCTGTAAAAATAATTCAGGAGTCTATACCGTTTCATTAAGTTTTGAATATAAGAAAAGGATTTTAAGATAAAAAGAAGTTGATAAAGATGCCATCACCATACTTTTTAAATTAAAGTTATTTCAGTCAGTGACATTATCCCCACAGTTGCCAGCAACTATTTTATTGATTGTCTTTTTTAGATAACTCTTAATTGAGTTTATTAATGTTTATCTGTAAAAATAATTCAGGAGTCTATACCATTTCATTGAGTTTTGAATATAAGAAAAGGATTTTAAGATAAAAAGAAGTTGATAAAGATGTCATCACTATACTTTTTGAATCAAAGTTATTTTAGGCAGTGACATTATTCTTCATTGTTGTCAGCAAATATCCA
>NZ_JACFPU010000012.1:26832-100612 GCF_016101825.1 Gilliamella sp. B14384G12
CCAATTGATTGTTTTTTAGATAACACTTACTTGAGTTTATTCATGTTTATCTGTAAAAATAATTCAGGAGTCTATACCGTTTCATTAAGTTTTGAATATAAGAAAAGGATTATAAGATAAAAAAGTTGATAAAGATTCACTATACTTTTTAATTCAAAGTTATTTTAGGCAGTGACATTATTCTTCATTGTTGTCAGCAAATATCCCAATTGATTGTTTTTTAGATAACACTTACTTGAGTTTATTCATGTTTATCTGTAAAAATAATTCAGGAGTCTATACCGTTTCATTGAGTTTTGGATATGTGAAATGAGCGTTACCTGTTTTGATTGTCGATTTGATATTTTATATCAAAACAGATAACGCCCTCTGTTGTTAGCTTTTTATCCAGTTCAATCTAAACTAACACATTAAATTATTATTACTTAGTTATTTTACTGCCTTTTTCTTTAATAATATCAGATCCTTTTTCTACCTTAATTGTCGTTTTACTGAACTCTACGGAGGCATTACGAATTTTAAAACCAAGTTCAGATTCAATATTAATGTTAGAAAATTTGATATTATCAAATGGTTTTTCAGGGGTTCCAATGATAAAACCTGCATAATTGGTTTTACCTTTAACTGTAAGATTATTAAAGCTTATGTTATTAAAGTAAGGTGTTTCGTTTTCTTTATACTCTTTCGGTTGTTCATTATCAGCAGGATAGATTTGGTCGCCTAGCATAAATCCACCTGCAAATTCGCCTTCTTGCAACGCTTTCACTCTCGCATCTTTAGTTGTTGGTCCTCCTTTATAATAAGCTGACAGTACAATTGGTGTTTTTACATTAATCATTGTGTTGTTGTTATATTGAATATCTTTGACTTCGCCACCTTTACCTCGAGGAGATTTTATTCGAATACCATACATTGCATCGGTGAAAGTATTATTTTCAGCAAGCAGATTACTCACGCCACCATTTGTTTCTGAGCCAATAGATAACCCACGCCCAAGCATAAAGTTATTATCAGCAATATAAAAATCATGGCTAAGGTTGTTTACGGTCGCTTTGATTGCAACGTGATCATCGCCAACACTAATATTGTTTTTGGTAATGCTGACTCTTCTACTATTCATTGGATCAATTGCATCAGTATTTTGCCACCAAGCAGGAGCGGATATGGTTGTTTTGTTAATCGTAATATCTTCTACATTTTTAAAAACGATATGAAAACTTGGTGAATTCTGTATAGTGACGCCTTCAATTAAGATATTATTTGCGTCTTTAAATAAAAGTAAACGTGGACGATTTGTTGGTCCTTTTTTTCCTGCCTTACGAGTCTCCGCGCGATATTTTTCTAAAAGCGTTGAACCCTGTCCATCAATAATACCTTCACCAGTGATAGCAATATTCTTTTCTTCTGCAATATTAATAAAGCCAATCCATTGTTCAGCCAATGGCAATGATTTAGCCGAGCTTGACCATTTTTGTTGTTTTTCTGTGGGATGATAAGCACTTTCTTCAGCAGAAGCTTGTAAAACAGCACCTTTTTCTAAATGAAATTCAATATTACTTTTTAAAAAAAGGGGTTCTGATAAGTAATAACCTTCAGGGACAATAATTTTACCTCCGCCTTTTTGAACACAATCATCGATAGCCGCTTGAAATGCTTTTGTGTCATACCAAATACCTGTTGCTTCAGCACCATAGTCTCTAACATTACATTGTTTATTAGGAATATTTAATTTTTCTAAAGTAACAGGGGAAAATGAAGGCGATGCAAAAACACCAAAACTAGCTGTGAGGGATAATAGACCAATAGATAATCCATTTTTTATAGTTAACCGATACATAATTTTTCCTTAATCAAAAGTAAAAAAGACAAAATAGTGAATATACAAATGATTATCTAGGTTAACTGTAAAAGAATCTGTTAATAGAATCACAAAACAGGAAAATAGTTTATAAAAATTGAAATGAAGTTTTATTTTTTGATGTATGTTAACTATCTATTCGATTATCTAATGGCTTAATTAGCTAATTGATTGGCCATTTCATCACTAATGACTAATATATCAATATAATTTGCATTTAACGCCGCAATCAAACTATTGAGTTTTTCCGCATCACCACTCGCACATATTTTTAAAGGAATTTTTTTGAGATTTTCTAAGGTAACACCAATGATTTGATCATGAAAAGGGGTTTGTAATTCCTTACCGTTTTTATCGTAAAATCGTGACAAAATATCTCCGACAATTTTTTTGTTAGTAATTTTTTGAAAAAGTTCACCATAAAAACCATACCAAATGGAGTTTTTGGATATTGCAGGACAGCCTATACTAAATAAAGCAACGGTAATTTTATTCCACCAATTATTAAGTTCCTTCATATGCTGAGTTTTTTCGATTTCAGTTTTCAAATTAGCGGTATCGACGATGGCAGGGTAGTCAATTAATATCGCGTTACTTTTAAGTTTATCCGAAAGTTTATAAGCTATATTATTTACATGGTATTTTGTTTCGATCTTGCCAGATGGGCCACCAATCATTGGTACGATGGTAACGTTTTCGAATGTAGCATTATCATTTTTTAAGCTATTAACTATATAATTGATCGATCGACCCCAAGACACACCAATTACATCATTCTCGGTAATATTTTTGAGTAGAACATTTGAAGCGACATTACAAACAATCTGATTTTTACTTTCATTGTCTATATCAAGATTGACTGGTACGACAATAACTTGTTTTAAATGATATTTCTTACGAATTTTTTCTTCTAACGCGATATCGGGTAACAAATTATAATTAATCGAAATCGAAACAATACCGAGCTCGCGTATTGTTTTTAACATGCGACTAATGCTTGAACGATGTATATTCACAATTTTTGCTATTTCTGATTGTGTTTTATTTTCTTCATAATACAACTGAGCAATCTTAATTAACATCTTGTGTTGTTCAAACTCGTCGTTGCGAAAATTTTGATTAATCATAGTAGCGTTATCTTATTATTTTTAGTTATTAAAAAACTCCGTGTTTTTATTCACATCAAGAAGTCATTTTTGTATGACAACTTGAAGTGAATAGAGTATACCAAAAAATCAAGAATCGATATCAGGAAAATAGTTTAAAACATAATCTTCGGCCTCTTTTGACCAAATGCCATGATTTTTAGACAATATCTTGTGTAAAGCAACATCATCTGCATCATCATTTAATGATTCCAAATTTTTAAGATCAAACTTTTTATGAGTATAAACTAATTTTTTTCCTCCTTTAATCTGGTCTTGAATTTGAGTGATGTTACTGGCGTGATCAATACCCATAATATGCGATACGATTTTTGCCACATCGACTGCTCCCGATTCAATAAGTTTAACCGCTTCGCGCATGTCATTAGTATTACCGCCTGAAGTGCCAACGATATGGGTAAAGTTATAATGAACATCGTAGAAATTAATTTCAGCAGAAAAGTTTTTGTCTTGTGGACCGGCAAAAAAGTTAAGGCAACCGTCAATTGCCAATAATTGAGAGGCAAGTTGAATCAACTCTTGCGAAGGTAAGAAAACAAAAACATCATCGAAACTGCCTGTTGTTGATTTATTTTTTAATAGGGTAACTTGATCATCGGTCTTTGAGATATCCACAAATTCTAATTCAATACCATTGCTGGATTGGTAAAGGGTTTTTAAGTGTTCTATTTTTTCTTTACTGCGACCGGTTACGACTATCTTTTTAGGTGCAATAGGACCACCTAATGCATAATCTATTGCCAGCATTCCCATCGGACCGGTACCACCTAAAATAATCAAATTACCATTAGGTTTTATACCCATAATATGTTCATAACTATTGGATTTTAAGTGAAAATTAGCATTAAATGCGCCAATAATACATGATAAAGGTTCAATTAATGCACCTTCGAAATAAGTTTGTCCATCATAAGGAATCAAACAGTCTTGTTTTAATACATCATGGTTGATTATCATGTACGTTGCACAACCACCAGTATAAGGATAGGAGTATCCTACGCAATATGGACTATCCGTCAGTTGCAAATTGGCTTGAACAACATATTTTTGTCCGGGCTTAAATTTATGTTGCCAATTTTTTCCAACCTGTATAATTTCACCACAACATTCATGGCCAATAATGATTGGATTATTTTTTAAATCAGGTGGTGTCTTTTTATGATTTTCACCTTGATTGACTAGTTTTAATGAAGACATACACATACTATCAACAATGACTGTCACTAGAATTTCATCATCAGTAATTTTGGGAAGTTCAAATGACTCCAATCGCAAATCATTTTTTCCATATAGTCTAACTGCATGAGTTTTCATATATTCCTCTTATTTTTAAAATTGATTAAATTTGCTCAGTAAAAAAGGTTCAAAGTAACTGTATTACTGGTTAAAAATTAGTGTTATCCGATCACTTTGTAATGACTTTGAACCTGTTAATTAATTTTGGGCGGTGAAGTTTTTGTTTTGAATCTATCTTTTAACCAAGAATACCTAAACCATAGCCAATAATGCCTACCGCAAATAATGCAAAGATTAAAGTTATTGGACTAACTTTTTTTCTTAATAATTTCATCATTAACAGTGTTAATGCTAAAGGGAGTAATCCTGGCACCAGATCGTTAAGGATGCCTTGTACTGTCATAGTGACCTCTTCACCATTCATGCCCGTAGTTTGTGACACAATAAGTGGGACATTAATCGAGGTCCATTTGGTGACCAATACGCCCATTATGAATAACCCTAAAATAGATGCACCTTCAGTTAATTTTGGAAGAATATTACCGGATAGATCTTTAACGATTCCGATTCCTTTCGATAACCCATAAGTTAAGCCATACCATTTCATCGCAATTCGAATTAAGTTAAAGAGGATAAAAAACAGTAATGGACCAGCGATATTTCCAGTAAGCGCTAATGATGCACCAAGAGCGGCGGTAATTGGACGTAATGTGCCCCAAACTAATGGATCTCCCACACCCGCTAAAGGCCCCATAAGACCAACTTTTAAACTGTTAATCGTGCCATCAGAAATATCTGCGCCATTTGCTCTGGCCTCTTCCATTGCCATGGTGACGCCTAAAACAGGCCCACACATTGCAGGTGTTGTATTGAAAAAGGTTAGATGTCTTTTTAATGCTTCTCTTTGCTCTTCTTTTGTTTTGTATACCCGTTTAATTGTCGGAATCATATCGACACAAAAAGCTAAGGCATGAATTCGTTCATAGTTGAAAGATGCTTGTTGAAAATTAGATCGAATAAATGTGCTGACAATATCTTTCTTTTGTATAGTATTTAATACTTCTTTCATAATAAAACCCTTTACTTATTAATCATCTAATTCATCATCAGCAATGATTGAATGGTTATTGGTCACGACATTAATGTTTGTTTCATTACTTTTAGTTGTATTAAATTTAGAATTTAATTGAACATAAATAATGGCAAAAATGACGCCTAAAATGCCAAATGACAGTAAACTAAAATTCAAATACCCACCAAGAACAAACCCTAAATAGAAGAAAGGGGCCAGATATTTAACCATCATCATGTTCAAGACCATTGCATAACCAACCACAACAATAAAACCACCGGCAACAGCAAGACCTCCCGTCACAATATCTGGTAACAGATTTAATAAGCTTTTGACGGTGTTTGCATCAACATAAATGGCAACTAAAGTTGCAGGTATTGCCACTCGCAATGCTTGTACAAACAGCGCACTAAAATGCAAAAGCTCTATTTTTTTGAATTGAACTTTTTCAGCAGCGTTATCCGCTTCATGTTGAAAGGCAACCGTGATGGTTCTTGCAAATACCGTTAAAACTTGTCCAGCGGCAGCAACGGGTAGGGCGATTGCAATTCCGGTTTGAATATCTTGTTTACCAACGACAACTAAAATTGCTGATATAACACTAGCGAGTGCTGAATCGGGTGATTGAGCGGCACCTATATTCATCCAACCTAATGCTATCAATTCAAGCGTACCGCCCAAAATAATACCTGTTTTTATATCGCCTAAGATTAAACCTATCACGGTACAAGCAATTAATGGCCGATGGGTTTGAAACTCATCAAGTACACTTCCCATTCCTGCGATACAAGAAAAAATAAAAATTAATACAATTTGAAATAATGAAATTTCCATTTTCTACCTCCTTATTTATTACTAATGATGGTTGTTAATATGGAAATTCTTGGTCAAGCAATTTGATAAAATCGACGGTAGGATCGGTAATCACCACTTTTAAGCACAGATCAACCCCCATCTGATGCATTTTTCTAAATGCTGATACATCGTTTTCATCGAGTGAAACAGCTTTAGTAATCTGCTTTTTGCCTGTTTTGAAAGACATACCGCCAATATTGATACTTTTAATTGGTACACCTTCTTCAATCAGTCGCATGACATCTGTTGGGTTGGTAAAAAGATAAAACACCGTATCATTTTCATATTTAGGGTTTTTATAAACAGCCGCCGCTTTAGCAATACTCACCACAGAAACTTTAATTCCAGGAGGAGCCGCTTGTTTAACTAAAGTGGAACGAATTTCGTCATTAGCCACTTCATCACTAACAACAATTATTCTTTCTGCTTTGGCCTCTTTGGTCCAAACAGTCGTGACTTGACCATGTATTAAACGGTCATCAATACGGACTAAATTTATAATCATTTAAAATTCCTCATGTTTAGCGATGTTTTTGGATAGTTGACTGAAAGATTTGATAAAATCTGCTTTCATGTCGTTAAGTTGTTCAAAAGTTTCTTCTAAGCTGATTGAGGCGTAATCAATATGTAATAACGCTAAACAAAGTGGTAAGGATAAGCCACTGATGACTTCAATATTGCCATTTTGCATTGCCAACATTGCCGCTGCGTTATAGGGGCTACCGGAAAAGATATCAGTAATAATAATGAATGGTTGCTCAGTTGATTGACTAATAATTTTTAGGTATTTATCTTTTAAACTCTCAATACCTTCACCTAATTGAAAAGTAATAGCATGTAGGTTTGCATATTCTCCAGCTATCATTTCAATACTCTTCTTCATTTCAATAGCAATGTTTCCATGGCCAGCTAATATAAAGTTCATATCACACCTCTTTCACAAATTCTCTTGTTGCTTCACAAATGTTTAGGTGAATTTATATTCACAAATAATCAAAGTAAATCACAAATGTGAAGAAATGTGATTTAGATTTGATTTTCTTGCAAAATAAAAGAAATTTCTTTTATGGTGATATAAAAAAGTAGTAATTTGTAAGGTTAAACTTTATAAAATTGAGGGGGAAAATTGAATTATGATTATTCTTTAATAAAAGAAAATGTTGCGTTTTGTAGAATCTGTAAAGTAAAAGATTTTTTAAGATAGAATCCTCTTGGACGTGTTAGGATAATTTGTCCATTTTCACCAATCGCTTCAGTTAATGCTTTTCCATTTGCTGCTTTAGGTCTGATTTGTAGATAAGTACCATAGCGAGCGGTAATCTTTTCCACTTGACCCAGTGCTATCATATCCATCAATTCTTGCCAATCTTGCTTAAGCTGTTGCTCTTGTTCGTGCGTTGGTGTCCATAAAATAGGATGCCCCACTTTTCTATCTGCAAGAGGAATGGTTCTTTCTCCTTCAATTGGGATCCAAAGTACTTTACTGAGTTTATATTTGACATGACTCGTTTCCCAAATCACACCATGATTCGCCATTAATGGCGTAACACTAACAAAGGTCGTTTCTAATGGTTTACCTTGTTTGTTGATTGGAATTGTTTTTAGTTCAATGCCTAAATTAGCAAAATCGCGTTCCGCTTTACTTCCAGCATTCGCACCTAAAAAGGTCTCAATAAGATTACCCGCCCAGCCTTTTTGCTTATTAAGATTATTCGGTACCGGCATATTGAGATAATGGGCTATTTCACCAAACGTATAACCCGCAACTAATTGGGCACGGTTTAATAATTGTTGTTCATTGGTTGGAAAATAAATTGTTGTCATGTCAAAACTTTATCAATTGCAAAATAAACCCACAGTTAATTAGAACTGTGGGTACTCAATAAAACATAATTAACTTAACTTTTCAACCCAATGTGCATAACTGTTGATAATAGCAAAAAGAAATTCTTTGGTTTTCTCGTTCATATTCCCATTTTCATCAAAAGCGTTATTAATATTTCCTATATAGGCCTCAGGTTGTTGTAAGGTTGGCATATCAAGAAAAACGAATGATTGTCGTAATTGATGATTAGCACCAAAACCGCCTATAGCGCCTTGTGATACAGAAATTACCGCCGCAGGTTTTTTGGACCAAACACTTTTACCATAAGGACGAGAGCCGACATCCAAAGCATTTTTAATTACGGCTGGTAAACCTCGGTTATATTCTGGGGTAACAAAAATTACACCATTACAATTGGCAATTTCTTGACGAAAACGAACGTAGGATTGGGGTGGGGTGTCTGTATCAATATCTTCATTATAAAAAGGTAAATCGCCGATCTCGATAATATCGAGTGACAGTGATTGTGGTGCAATTTGCTTAAATACCTTCGCTACTTTTAAATTGAAAGAATCTTTACGTAAACTACCAACAAGTACAGCTATTTTTTTACTCATTTGTAATTCCCCTTAATAGAAAGATAAAGAGACACAATAGTGTGTCTCTTATTAGGGATAATGATTCAACATTACTAAATTTTTAGTGACCTGAAGAATCCAATTTACGACTGGTTTCAAACAAAAACCAAGCACGTTTTTCAGTTTGATCTATCCACTCTTCAATTAAACTTGCTGTTGCCGAATCGTTATATTTATCACAAATATCATGTGCAACCCGCATACGAGTGGTAAGTTTAATATTATCTTGGCAGAGTTCAGCAATCATATCTGACGGTTCAACAAAATCCGCATCATTATCAGAAATACTTTGTAATTTTGAAATGTGACCAATAGAGCGCAATGTTGTGCCACCTAATTTACGCACACGTTCAGCAATTGGATCGGTCATTGCGAATAATTCGTCACCATGATCATCTAACATTAAGTGATAATCACGAAAATGAGGACCACTTACATGCCAATGAAAGTTTTTAGTTTTTAAATATAAAGCAAATACATCTGCTAATACAGAGTTCATTGCGCCGGAAATATCTTTTGATGCTTTTTGACCTAAATCAGTAGGGAACAAAATTGCTGCTTGCTGTAGTTTCTTTGCGCTAGCTGCTTTTTTAGATTTAGAAGAGGTAATACTTTTAGCCATGATATTCTCCTTAAGTTGAAAAACAAAATAAGTGTGTATTTACAAATTACGCTAACTGACAATCAAAGTCCAATCAAAATGAGCTATTGTTGGCTATCACTGCTATTTTAGCAATCTATGGATAACACTCATTTCATACACTTTCCTTTTTTTAATTATTTTCTAATAAATTTCTTTCACAATAAAAGAAAATATTTCAAAATGTGATCAAGTTAAAAGTTATTTGTTTTTGAAGTTGATAGTATTTAATCGAAATTTAACTCAATAGGAGACATTATGATTGATGCTATTTCATTTGGTGCCGAATGGTTTATTGGTTTATTCCAAGAAGGAGGCAAAGTTTTTGTGGGGATGGTAACGTCGATTTTACCATTATTAATTTCATTACTCGTTGTGATGAACGCACTTATTAAATTTATCGGACAAGAACGTATCGAACGTTTAGCTCAAGCTTGTGCTGGTAATCCTGTTTCTCGTTATTTAATTTTACCGTTAATCGGTACTTTTGTGTTTTGTAATCCAATGACATTAAGTTTAGGTCGCTTTATGCCAGAGTTTTATAAACCAAGTTATTACGCTGCTTCATCTTATAGCTGCCATTCAATGAATGGTTTATTTCCTCATGTTAACCCTGGTGAACTTTTTGTTTATTTAGGGGTCGCAGCTGGCTTAACCACTTTAAATTTACCGTTAGGTCCTTTAGCGGTTAGCTATTTCCTTGTCGGTTTAGGCACCAACTTCTTTAGAGGTTGGATCACAGACTTTTGTACTGCCATTTTTGAAAAAAAAATGGGCATTAAATTAGATAGAAAAGTGCATTTATAACAATGGTAAGGAACACAAAATGGCTAAATTTATTCGTATAGAAAAAGGTGAATCGGGTTGGGGCGGACCTTTAGAACTTCCTATCATTGCAGGAAAAAAAATCGTCTATATTGCAGCCGGTACGCGACCAGCAATCGTTGACACACTCACTCAATTAACAGGCTGGCAAGCAATTGATGGTTTTAAAGAGGGAGAACCACCTAAAGAAGAAATTGGCGTGGCGGTTATTGATTGCGGTGGCACATTACGTTGCGGTATTTATCCAAAAAATCGTATACCAACGATTAATATTCATGCAACGGGCAAATCCGGGCCTCTTGCTCAATATATTGTTGAAGACATCTATGTTTCAGCCGTAAAACCAAACAATATCACATTAATTGAAAAAGAGGGGGATGCTGTTAACCAAGCTGCATCGCAAGCGAGCAAAACCACTTCTGAATTTAAAGATTATGATAGCAGTAAAAAAATTACTGAACAAAGTGATGGTTTACTAGCAAAAATCGGTATCGGAATGGGATCGGGTGTTGCCGTTTTCTTCCAAGCGGGTCGTGACACTATCGATACCGTACTTAAAACCATTCTTCCCTTTATGGCGTTTGTATCGGCATTAATCGGAATTATCATCGCATCTGGGTTAGGCGACTTTATTGCACATGGTCTTGTGCCATTAGCTAATAATCCACTTGGTCTAGTTATATTGGCGCTAATCTGTTCTTTCCCTTTGCTTTCACCGTTCTTAGGACCGGGCGCGGTTATTGCACAAGTTATTGGAACCCTAGTTGGGGTGCAAATAGGGCTGGGTAATATTCCACCTCATCTCGCTTTACCAGCATTATTTGCCATTAATGCGCAAGCAGCATGTGACTTTATACCGGTTGGTTTGTCACTAGCAGAAGCTAAGCAAGATACCGTTAGAGTTGGCGTACCTTCGGTACTTGTTAGTCGCTTTTTAACGGGAGCACCAACCGTATTAATTGCTTGGGGCGTTTCATTATTTATCTATCAATAAACCGATTAAAAAATGGGATTGCGCATCCCGTTTTAAGCTAACAATCGCAATAAAAATGAGTGTTTAGTACAGAAAATAAGAAGGTTAAGAATGTCAAATGTTATCTATCAATCAAACATTAATCAAATTGGTGAATTTGCGTCAGAAGCATTAGCTGATGGCATGCTAATTCTATTTAAAACCGGTGCGCCAGCCGATTTAGCCGATTACTGCTTTATTCATAGTCATGATGTTTTAAAGCAGGATTTACAAGTCGGACAAGTGATTCATTTAGGTCATCATATTTATAACATTACAGCGGTAGGTGATGTAGCAAATGTTAATTTTCAACAATTAGGACATATCACAATAAGGTTTGATGGTAATCGTCAAGCTGAATTACCCGGAACGGTGCATGTAAAGGGTGAAATCCCTGAAAAACTTTTTGTAGGTGATGAAATTAAAATTTTAAATAATTAAGGAAAATAAAAGATGAAACAAGTAGCAGTTATTGTAGGTGGTGGTCAAACTTTAGGTGAATTTTTATGTAAGGGTATTGCTGATGCTGGATACAAGGTTGCCGTTGCTGATTTAAATATCGCAAACGCCAATAAAGTTGCAGACGAGATAAACCAAAAGCATGGTGCAGGTACTGCTAAAGGTTTTGGGGTTGATGCAACAAACGAAGAAAGTGTTATTCAGTTGGCAAATGATGTTAATGATACTTTTAAACGTGCGGATTTAATGGTGTACAGCGCCGGCGTTGCTAAAGCTGCGCCAATTACTAATTTCGTATTAAGCGATTTTCAACTATCAGTGAATGTAAACCTTACTGGTTATTTCTTATGTGCACGTGAATTTGCTAAATTAATGGTAAATCATAAAATCCCGGGTCGAATTATTCAAATTAACTCTAAATCAGGTAAAGTCGGCAGTAAACATAACTCTGGATACAGTGCGGCTAAATTTGGCGGTGTTGGGTTAACTCAATCATTGGCGCTGGATCTTGCTGATTATGGAATTACAGTCAACTCATTAATGTTAGGTAATTTATTAAAATCGCCAATGTTCCAATCATTAATACCTCAGTATGCTAAAAAGTTAGGTATTGCAGAAGATCAAGTTGAGCAAGTTTATATTGATAAAGTACCCCTTAAACGTGGTTGTGATTATCAAGATGTACTTAATGTCTTATTATTTTATGCAAGTGACAAAGCCTCTTATTGTACAGGACAATCAATTAATATAACGGGTGGTCAAGTGATGTTTTAATGAGAATAAAGTGCGTAAGTTAATTTAAAACTTATCGCACTTTATTATTCAATTTATATAAAAAGGATTAATCATGAATATGACCAATACGCTAATTGTCATGGCATTGATTGCGTGGTGTATCCAAATTATTTTTAGTTGGTTTCAAATACGCCGTTTTAATCATGCTTTTTTATCCTTGAAAAAAGGTATGTACTTGGGAGTTGGTCGTAGTAAAAATAAACGTTTTAAACCCAGAGTATTAATTGCGATTTCGTTAGATGAAAATCAGGTAGTCATTGATTCAGTTATTATGAAAGGGATTACGGTTTTTGCTATACCCAAACCTATCTCACAATTACATGGATTGTCGGTTTTAGATATCATACCTGAAAAGATATTTCCTAATGAGCCATCTTCACAAAGTGCATTAACTGTCGCTTTGACTGCCAATAAATGAAAATTAACTTTTATTTTGAAAAGTATTTTCTTTCATTATAAAGTATAATAATTATATAAAATAAAAATTTTTATACGCTAGTTATAGTGATGGGATCCAAGCATGAAGGTAAGGCAAAGACAGACAGCTATTTTAGAATATTTGCAAAGTCATGGACAAGTTAGTGTTGATGAACTGGTTGAACACTTTAAAACTACTGGCACAACTATCCGTAAAGATCTTACACAACTTCATGAAAGTGGTTTAGTTTTGCGTACTTATGGTGGTGCTATGCTAAACCGCGAAATTGGTGACCGAGCCATCGATCATAAAACTTACATTAATACTGCTCAAAAAAAGGCGATTGCCGAAGAAGCCTCTAAATTGATCCATGAAGGTGATTCAATCATTTTTGATGCTGGTAGCACGGTTGCTCAAATGATCCCTATGCTTGCTAGATTCAATAATTTAACTATTATGACCAATAGCTTACATATGGTAAATGAACTGGTCGCTAATGATAATGACCAAACTATTATCTTAACGGGCGGAACATTTCGCCGTAAATCAGCCTCATTCCATAGCAATAATGCGTCCGCCATTGCTGCTTTTGAATCCTACACGTTTGATAAACTCTTTATGGGTGCAGATGGCGTAGATTTAGTTGGTGGAGTTACTACATTTAATGAAAGCTATCATGGTAGTGTTGCAATGAGTAAAGCGGCTGCGAAATTAATCTTATTAGCGGATTCTTCAAAATTTGGAAGACGCAGTCCAAATGTGGTGTGTGATTTAAGTGCTGTCGATACCATCATTACAGATAATAATTTAGATGATAAATATTATGATGCATTAATGCAAAAGGGCATTAAAGTAATAAAAGTAAAGCCGTTAACCAAATAAAAAATCCAGATAAAAAATCTTAAAAAGGGTTCAGCCCAAAGTTATGCATCAAACCTAATAATGAATATCAAAGCTTATTAAAATTGGTTTAATAATAAGCTTTGAGTCTTTAACCGTTTTAGATCATTTCCGACAGTATAGATATACGCTCAAACGTTTTTTATTCATTAAATCCTTTGAAAAAGGATCATTGGAACATATCGCTAAGATAAATTAAAATAATAATCTAGCTCGAATGGTACCATCTACATTTTTTAATTTTACTAATAACTCTTCGGCTTTGCTTTGTTCTACTCTATCGATATCAATAACAACATAACCAATTAAAGGATCGGTTTGCAAATATTGTGCTGATATGTTCAAGCCTTGTTCTGCAAATAACGTATTAATTGCTGTTAATACGCCAGGTTGATTGTGATGAATATTGATAAAACGACTTGAACCTTTTGCTGGAATTGGCAAAGCAGCTTTAGGAAAATTAACTGCGGAAAGTGTAGCCCCTGTGTCTGAATATTTAGCAAGTTTTGTTGCTACTTCAATACCAATATTTTCTTGAGCTTCACTGGTTGAACCGCCAATATGAGGAGTAATAATGACATTATCAAATTTACATAATGGCGATTCAAATGGATCACTGTTGCTAGCAGGTTCAGTTGGAAATACATCAATTGCTGCACCACTAAGCTTATTAGCTTCTAGCGCTTGAGTGAGTGCATCAATATCGATCACACTGCCACGGGAAGCATTAAGCAAAATTGCACCTGATTTCATCATATCAATTTCTGATTTGCCAATCATTTTAATTGTCGTCGCATTTTCAGGAACATGCATACTCACAATATCACTCATAGCAAGTAATTCTTTCATGGTTGCAATTTGTTTGGCGTTTCCTAATGGCAATTTGGTTTCAATATCATAAAAGTAAACATTCATACCTAATGATTCAGCAAGTACACTCAATTGACTACCAATATGACCGTAACCAATGATGCCTAAATTTTTACCTCGTGCTTCGTGAGAACCTGTAGCTATTTTGTTCCATTTGCCTTGATGAGCTCTAGCATTGGCTTCTGGTACTCGACGAAGTAATAAAATCGCTTCAGCTAATACGAGCTCTGCAACTGAACGAGTATTAGAAAATGGTGCATTAAAAACAGGAATTCCTTTAACGGTAGCAGCCTCTAGTTCAACTTGATTGGTTCCAATACAGAAACAACCAATTCCAGCAAGTTTAGGTGCAGCATCAATGATATCTTTTGTTAAATGTGTCCTTGAGCGAATACCAATAAATCTTGCATCTTTTAATACGTCTTTAAGTTCAGATTTAGATAATGCACCTTTATGATATTCAATGTTGTTATAACCTGCTGATTTAAGTGTTTCAACCGCACTAGGGTGGATCCCTTCAAGTAATACAAACTTGTTTTCATCTTTCGTTAACGCCTGAACAACCATTATTTCCTCTCTATCCATCAAAATATAATAGGTATTTACTATAATTTTTTAAAAATTAAATAATTTTATTTAACTCTTTTACACCTGAGCTGCATCCAACTAGTGCGATATCTGCCCCTCTATTGGCAAATAATCCAACGGTTACCACACCAGCAATATTATTAATACGATGTTCTAATTCCACCGGATTGGTAATAAGAAGATCATGCACATCTAAAATAACATTGCCATTATCGGTCACGACCCCTTGTCGATATATTGGTTTACCGCCAAGTTTAACTAACTCACGGGCAACATAGGAACGAGCCATCGGAATTACCTCTACAGGTAATGGGAATTTTCCTAATACATCGACAACCTTTGATTCATCCACAATACAGATAAACTGTTTTGCAAGTGCTGAAACTATTTTCTCACGTGTTAAAGCGGCTCCTCCGCCTTTGATCATTTGTAATTGTTGATTGATTTCGTCAGCGCCATCAACATATACATCTAAGCTATCAACATCATTACAGTCTAGTACTGGAATACCATAGCTCTTCAATTTTTGTGTCGAAGCTTCCGAACTTGAAACGGTGCCTTTAATCTGATCTTTGATTGTCGCTAACGCATCAATAAAATGAGATGCTGTAGAGCCCGTTCCTACTCCAACATATGAATCTGGTTTAATATATTTTAAGGCTGACCAGCCTACCGCCTTTTTTAATTCGTCTTGTGTCATGATATCATCCTATGTTAAGGATACTTTTTCTTAAAAAAATAAAATTTTAAAAGAAAAATTATTAAAGATATGGCATAGTACCCAATTGGAAAGCAAAAATCATTAGTATTTTAATAAATATATTAATTTTCGATAGGTTAAAAATTTTTACGATATTAAAGTAGCTTTAATATCCAAGCAATGATCAAATCATTAGTAAAGAGATTATGAAGCGTCCAGATTATAGAGCATTACAAGCATTAGATGCAGTGATAAAAGAACGGGGATTTGAACGTGCAGCTGATAAATTGTGTATCACACAACCAGCCGTATCGCAACGTATCAAACAATTAGAAAGCTTTTTCGGTCAACAATTATTAGTTAGAACGATACCGCCGAAAGCCACCAAGCAAGGAGAGCATCTTCTAGGATTATTGCATCAAGTTGAATTATTGGAACAGCAATGGTTAGGTGATAATGAACAAAACACAACACCATTGTCGTTATCGATTGCAATTAATGCTGACTCTTTAGCAACATGGCTTTTACCAGCTTTAAAGCCCGTATTGGATAAAAATATTCTTCGTTTTGATATTCAAGTAAGGGATGAAGAACATACTTTAGAACTACTGCGTTTAGGTACAGTAGTTGCAGCAATCAGTATTCAACCTAATCCATTACCTGGTTGCTTATCTGATTTATTAGGGGCACTTGATTATATTTTTGTGGCATCGCCTGAGTTTGCTAAAAAATACTTTCCCAATGGGGTAACTCGATCTTCGCTTTTAAAAGCACCTGCGGTTGCTTTTGACCATTTGGATGATATGCATCAAGCTTTTCTACAAGAAAACTTTAATCTAACGCCTGGTAGTGTAATTTGTCATATTACCAGTTCATCTGAAGCCTTTGTTCAGCTTGCTAAGCAGGGATCTGCTTGTTGTATGATACCGATGTTACAGGTTGAGCAAGAGTTAAAAAATGGTGAATTAGTCAATCTGACTGAAGGTTTATACCAAAGACGAATGCTTTATTGGCATCGGTTTGCACCTGAAAGTAGTGTAATGCAAAATATTTCTGAGACTTTAATTCGTTATGCACAACGTTCTTTATCTCAACCACAAGATAGGAAGTAGTAAGTAAAATTTAATGTTTTTTACTAAAACGTAATGCTAACCTGAAACTTTTTTACAAAGTGCAATAACCACTTACAGAGCAGATAATATGAGTCAATTAAAAAATGATCGTTATTTACGCGCATTACAGTGTTTACCTGTTGATTACACCCCTATTTGGATGATGCGGCAAGCCGGTCGTTATCTGCCTGAGTATCGACAGTTACGAGCCAAAGCGGGTGATTTTATGACGATGTGTCAAACACCAGAATTGGCATGTGAAGTGACATTACAACCTTTGCATCGGTTTGACCTTGATGCAGCTATTATTTTTTCGGATATATTAACCATTCCCGATGCAATGGGACTTGGATTGTATTTTGAAGCAGGCGAAGGCCCCAAATTTACTAAATCCCTATCTCAATTATCTGAGATTGAAAAATTACCGATTCCCGATCCGCAGTTATCTCTTGGCTATGTAATGGATGCAATACGTCTGACTAAAAAAGAGTTAAATGGCAAAGTTCCTTTAATTGGTTTTTCTGGCAGTCCTTGGACGTTAGCTACTTATATGATTGAAGGGGGGAGCAGTAAAACCTTTACCAAAATAAAAAAGATGCTTTATAGTCATCCCAAAGCACTGCATCTATTACTTGAAAAATTGGCGACGAGTGTTGCTTTGTATTTAAATGCACAAATTGAAGCGGGAGCTCAATCAATAATGATATTTGATACTTGGGGTGGCGTGTTAAGTCATCAAAGTTATCAAGAGTTTTCTTTAAACTATATGCAATTAATCTTATCAAAGTTAAAACGAGGCAATAAAACTCAGGATGTCACCTCATATGTGCCTGTTACTTTTTTTACCAAGGGTGGCGGATTATGGTTAGATAATATTGCTAACACTGGCTGTGATGCTATTGGTGTTGATTGGACAGTTAATTTGAGTGATATTCGACAAAAAGGTAAAATTGCCGTGCAAGGTAATTTAGATCCGTCAGTTTTGTATGCTGATAGACAAACAATAGAATCTAATGTTGATACTGTTCTTAAAGAATATGGTACTCATAATGGGCATATTTTTAATTTAGGGCACGGTATTCATCAAGATACTCCAGTAGAACATGTACAATATTTAATTGAGGCTGTACATCAACGCTCCAAAAGGTTTCATCATGATTAAAAATCCAGTTCAGTTAAGAATCGAAAAATTAGCATTATGGCAACAACGCTTATTCATGCTTTGTTTGTGTGAAAGAATGTACCCAAATTTTGTCTTTTACGCAAAACAACAGAAAAATGAGGAAGATGCTAAAAGTTATAAGAAAATACTTGATCTGATGTGGGAATCATTATTAGTTGAGAATGTAAAAATCAATTTTGATTTACAGCTGGAAAAGTTAGAAGTGATTATTCCTAGTATTACCGAAGATAGTCCTTATATTATTTACCCTGCTATTGATGCATGTCAGGCATTAAGTGAGGTTTTACACTCATATTTAACCGGTGAAGTAACCGAACACACAGCAAAAGTGAGTAGTATATCGGCAACAACCGTTGCAGAATTTGAAATGACAAAATCAAATATTGTTCTAAGTGAAGATGAACAACAAACTTTACCTAGTGTGATCGATGAATTTGATTTTCAATGGGAAATTTTTCGAATTTTACGAGATGAAAATAACGATATGATTGACTTAATAAAAGGTTTAAAAGCAGATATTCGAGAATCTGCAATAAGTAATATTGGTGTTTTTTTGAGCAATTAAGCTTTTAAATGTGTCATTTTTTTATTTTTTACCAAATTTTCCTTTAACATTGGAGGAATATAGACTACATTTAATAGCAATGTAATCTAACGTTGTTTACAGAAGCAAAGTTGATTTTCGGCATTGCTTATAATGTTAACTTTAACAATAAAATAATTATGTAAGGATATTTCCATGAATAAAACAGAACTTGTCGATGCTATTGCTAGCAAAGCAGATATTACAAAAGTTGCTGCAAAAACAGCTCTAGAAGCAACATTAGCTGCTATTACTGAATCATTAAAAGCTGGTGAGCCAGTGCAACTAGTTGGTTTTGGTACATTTAAAGTTAATGAAAGAAAAGCTCGTATTGGTCGTAATCCAAAAACTGGTAAAGAAATCAAAATTGCCGAAAGTAAAGTTCCAGCATTTGTATCTGGTAAAAGCTTAAAAGAAGCAATCAAATAAGTTTGTTTATTTCTTCCTATTTTATTATATTGATGGGATGTACTTTTGGTCATAAGACGTTGTCTTGTGGCCATGTTTTTTTATCTAATTTTTAACACACAGAGATTTATTAAAAAATAAAAGCGGATACAAGCAAGGTTAAGATTTTATCTCTACAAATTTTGCATTTAAAACTTTTGCTAAATCTTGCGCGATGAGTTCTATTTCTAATCCTCTTCTTCCTCCCGAAATAAACATTTTTTCTAGTTGAACTGCACTTGAATCAATAAGAGTGGGTAATTGCTTTTTTTGCCCTAATGGGCTAATACCGCCGACTAAATAACCTGTAGTTTTTTGAGCTAAATTAGGATCGGCTAACTCTACTTTTTTGCAGTTCAGTGCTTTAGCCACTTTTTTAAGATCTAAGTGATTATCAACCGGTAATACACAAACTGCTAACATTTTATCGTTACCATTTAAACTTACTATTAATGTTTTAAACACTTGTGTAGCAACTACGTTTAAACTTGGATCGAGTTTATTTAAAGCTTCTTGTCCATAGTATGTATCATTAGGATCATGCTCATATTGGTGAATTTTAAATGTGATATTTAACTTTTTAAGAAGCTTAATCGCAGGTGTCATAGTGATGTCTACTGTAATTAAATAAAATAGGTTAATGATTGAATTTTAGTTACCCTATTAACAAAATTAATAGGGTAACTAAACGTAATGGCTATTTTTAAATAATTAAACTGTTATTTTGCTCAGGTGGTTCAAGCGTTGATTTGTTACTTGTTAATAGCATATTCAAACGATAAAAGAAGCAAATTGTAAAAATATTTAAGATCGTTAATAGTGTTGAATAAATAACTGATAAAAAGATATTATTGTCCACAGCATTAAAAAGCGAAATAACTAAAGCCACAAGAAAATATATTAACATCATCGGAAGAGCAAAACGCCAATGAGTTAATGTAGATCTGTTACATTCAGCGAATTTTTCGAAAAAAGTTTTAGTTGTTGGTTGAGCAATTAATCCACAAAAATTGTAGTAAATCGCATTAAAAAATATGGCAAACACAATCGCGACGACTGCAAATAGGAAAATGACTAGGGTCTTTGGAATAATTAATCCCAAAATCATAAATATTAATCCCGCAAATAGGAAAATTATTGGCAATATGATTAAGAAAATCAACTCAAAACCAATCATATTTAGTACATTGGGTAGCATTCTGGATAATACTGTATTTAAATTAAGATATTCATTGACAGAATAGTTATAAATAACAGCAATTAAAATCGCATCAATTATTATAAATAACACTAATTTAATCACTAGCATTTTTAATAAAAGTGGAAATGCGTTTGGACTATTTGCTTGAAGTAATTGAGTAATAATTGTAGGATCAACAGTATTTTTTAAAATTAATGAAGCGACTATATTTAATAATAAACTGATTAGCGCAATTGACCAAAACCGATTTCGAATAAAATTAGTAGTCTGAGTAAAAACTATGGAAAAAGAGAGATCTGTTTGCATATTTACATTCTTACCTTATTAGTGGTAACCAGAAAGCTACCACTAAATATAATTAACGAAAGGGATATTATTGTAAAAGTGAAATATCAGCAACTTTTAAAAATAAATTTTGTAGTTTTTTCAAAAGAGCTAGACGATTAAGTTTCACTTGTTCATCATCTACCATCACCATTACATTTTCAAAGAAAGCATCAATCGGTGTTTTAAGTGCGGCTAATTCAACTAAAGCCTCTTGATAACGTCCATCGTTAAAGTAAGGAGCTAATTTATCCGTTAATATCGCTACATGTTTGGCTAATTCCCCTTCAGCACCCTCTACCAATAGGGCGGCATTAACATGTTCAGAAATAACACTGTCGGTTTTAGATAAAATATTAGAAACACGCTTATTGGCTTCCGCTAATGATGATGCTTCTGATAGTGTTCGAAAATGCGTTACTGCCTTGACTCTTGCATCAAAATCGGCAGGTTTCGTCGGATTAAGTGCTAATACCGCTTGAATGGTATCAATGGTAAAGCCTTGTTCTTGGTACCAAGCACGGAATCGACCTTGCATAAAGCTAACAATATCTTCAACAACATTTTTGTTATTTAGCTTCTCACCATATAGTGATACTGCATAAGTTGACAATTCGGCCAAATCTAATGGTAACGCTTTTTCGACAATAATACGTAGCACACCGATAGCCGCACGACGTAATGCAAATGGGTCTTTATCCCCCTTAGGGTGTTGACCAATACCGAAAATACCCGCTAAAGTATCCATTTTCTCGGCAATTGACACGGCGCATGATACGTAAGTGCTTGGCAATTCATCACCCGCAAAACGAGGTTTGTATTGCTCCTCAATGGCCGTTGCAACTTCAATACATTCCCCATCTTTAAGTGCTAGATAGCGACCCATTATACCTTGCGTTTCAGGGAACTCGAAGACGGTATTTGTCACTAAGTCACATTTAGTCAGTTTACCTGCACGTTTTGCTTGCTCAACGTTAGCGCCAATTTTGTCGGCAATAAAACCAGACAATGCTTCTATCCGTAACGCTTTATCTTTAACCGTTCCTAATTGTTGTTGAAATAGAACGGTTTCAAGGCGAGGTAAACGATCTTCTAAACGTTGTTTTAAATCAGTTTGGTAAAAGAATTCTGCATCGGCTAGGCGAGGGCGAACCACCTTTTCATTACCTGAAATCACCACTTGCGGGTCTTTTGATTCAATATTTGCCACAAAAATAAAATTCGGCAGCAGTTTGCCTTGCTTATCGTAAACTGGAAAATATTTTTGATCACCTTTCATGGTATAAACCAGTGATTCGGCAGGGACAGCCAAAAAGCGTTCTTCGAATTTAGCTGTTAATACAACCGGCCATTCAACTAAAGAAGAGACTTCCTCAAGTAAACTATCGGTTAAATCTGCTTTACCATTTAATTTCGTTGCGGCGTCTTGCGCTTGTTGTTTGATAATAGCTTTACGTTTATCATAATCCGCAATGACTTTACCTCGTTGTTCTAAAATATCTGGGTATTGATCTGCATTATCAATAGTAAATTCTTGCTCACCCATAAAGCGATGACCTCGAATCACTCGATTTGATTCAATGTCTAAAATAGTGCCAGGCACTAAATCTTCACCATAAAGCATTGTTACAGTGTGGCAAGGTCGAATAAATTCAACTTGTCGAGCCGCCCAACGCATTGGTTTAGGAATAGGTAATTTGCTTAATGCGTTTTTTACCATATCACACAATAAATTAACGACAGGCTGACCTTTTTGATTTTGCGTATAACAAAGCCATTCTCCCTTATCTGTTTGAATGCGCTGAGCCTGATCGACACTAATACCACATCCGCGAGCCCATCCTTCAGCGGCTTTAGTTGGATTGCCATTTGCATCAAATGCTGCGCTTACCGCTGGGCCACGTTTAACGATTTGGCTATCTGGCTGCGTGTCATTTAAATTTAAAACTTTTAATGCTAAACGACGAGGCGATGCATACCAAAGCACTTCACCATGTTCCAATTTAGCATTATCAAGTTGTTCAATAAAATTAGCTGCAAAACTTTCAGCTAATGTTCGGAGTGATTTTGGAGGTAACTCTTCAGTACCAATTTCCACTAAAAATGTTTTTTGCATAATCTTTAAATTCCTACTTTGCTGCGCTTGGGTTAGAACGTGAATTTTGGCACATAGGGAAGCCAAGAGCTTCGCGTGATGCATAGTATGCTTCTGCTACCATTTTAGTTAATGTTCTAATGCGTAAAATATATCGTTGTCTTTCAGTAACTGAAATTGCTTTACGTGCATCAAGTAAATTAAAACAGTGAGCAGCTTTTAAAATACGTTCATAAGCCGGTAATGGCAGTGGTTTTTCAAGTTCAAGTAAAAATTTAGCTTCTTTTTCATGTTGTTCAAAACAGTAAAATAAGAATTCGGTATTGGCATATTCAAAATTATAAGTTGATTGTTCAACTTCATTTTGGTGAAACACATCGCCATAAGTTGTTTTACCAAAAGCACCGTCACTCCAAACTAAATCGTATACGCTATCCACACCTTGAATATACATAGCGAGTCGTTCAAGACCATAAGTGATCTCACCTGTAACAGGTTTACACTCAAGTCCTCCAACTTGTTGAAAATAAGTGAATTGGGTGACTTCCATACCATTTAACCAAACTTCCCAACCTAGTCCCCATGCACCTAAAGTAGGATTTTCCCAGTTGTCTTCAACAAAACGAATATCATTAATTGTTGGATCAAGACCTAACTCTTTTAATGAACCTAAATATAACTCTTGAATATTGTCAGGAGAAGGTTTTAAGATAACTTGAAATTGATAATAATGTTGTAGCCTATTTGGGTTTTCACCATAGCGACCATCGGTAGGGCGACGCGATGGTTGAACATAAGCCGCATTAATTGGCTCAGGACCAAGTGCTCGTAAGCAAGTCATAGGGTGCGAAGTGCCTGCACCAACTTCCATATCTAACGGCTGAATCACCGTACAACCTTGATTAGCCCAGTAATCTTGTAACGTTAGTATTAACCCTTGAAAGGTTTTGACATTAAACTTTTGCATGATGTTATCTTTATGGTTGAATTGATTTTTTGGTAATTTAAATAGTGTTGTATTTTATACTTTTTATCCGTGCTTGTGAAATGTCTAATATACTATATGCCGTAATTATTCTTAAACTCGCTTAGATGGTATACATTTTGCATATTTAGTTATTTATATGTATAGTGGTTTATCTTTTACGCTTGATAATAAATCCTAATTACAATTCTATGGCTATTTATCAAAAATTTCTTATCCTTATTTTAATTGGATTAATGTATGCCAACCCTTTGTATGCGATTGATGATAATCAAAAATTACAAAATTTGCGCCAGTCAATTAAAGAACAAGAAATTCGTTTAGCTGAACAGAAAAAGGAAAGGACACAATTAGTTAATGATCTCAAACAACAAGAAACCGAGATAGCTAAACTGCTGACGTCAATTGAAAAAAATAATGCTACACTAAATAAACTTAATAAGGAAATTGCTCAGTTAATCAAGCAAATCGATGAGTTAAACGTTAAACAACAGCAACAAAGACGCGCATTGGCTAAGCAGCTTGAAACCGCTTTTAAGCTAGGCAAAAACACAGGCTTTGAGCTTATTTTTGCTAGTGAACAAAGTGAACGTAATGAACGTCTTATCACCTATTTTGGTTACATTAATGACGCCAGAGAACAACATATTAATGCTTTGCGTGAAACGCAAGTGCAACTCAACGAAAAAAAATTAGCTTTACAAAAGAAGCAAGTTTCTCAACAGGCATTACAAACAAAACGCAAGCAGGAGCAGGTTGGGCTTGAAAAAAATCGCCAAGATAGAAAAAAAACGATTACCTCATTAGAATCATCCATGCAAGTTAATCAACAAAAACTAGCTCAATTGCATGAAAATGAGGCCAAACTACAAGCAAAAATTGCTGAAGCAGAGAGAGAAAGCCGACGTATAGCAGAAGAAGAAGCAAGGCAAGCAAAAAATATTCAAGCAAAACAAAAAAATAATAATTATACTTTAAGCCCAGAAGAGCGATCGCTCATGGCTCGAGTTAGTGGCATTGGTAAACCTAAACGTCAATTTAATTGGCCAGTAAGTGGATCTGTCTTGCATCGATTTGGCGAATCATTACATGGTGAACTGTATTGGAAAGGAATGGTAATCAATGCTAAAGATGGTACACAAGTAAAAGCGATAACCGATGGACGCGTAATATTAGCAAGCTGGTTACAAGGTTATGGTTTTGTTGTTGCAATTGATCATGGTAAAGGTGATATGAGTTTGTATGGGTATAATCAAAGAGTGCTTGTGGCAGTCGGTGATAAAATTTATAGTGGTCAACCCATTGCGTTAGTGGGCTCAAGTGGCGGACAAAATAGTTCAGGATTATATTTTGAAATTCGTCGAGATGGAAAAGCTTTAAATCCTAGTGGATGGTTAAAATAGTGGTTCGTTTACTCATTTCAATGGCCATTGGTCTATTATTACAAACAAGCAATGTATGGGCAGCAGAGTTAGCAATTGTTATTGATGATTTTGGCTATAGACAACATAATGAAGAGCAAATTATTAAACTTTCGCCTAATATTACGGTGGCGGTGTTGCCTAATTCTCCAAATGCACATCGTATTGCCAATATTGCTCATGAGCATGGCAATGATGTGATGATTCACTTACCAATGGCTCCCTTTGGTAAGCAGCCGTTAGAGAAAGATACGTTGTATCCTTATATGGAAGAAGAGGAAGTTGATCGTATTGTAGCAAATGCGGTAGCGCATGTACCTTATGCAATTGGAGTTAATAACCACATGGGCAGCTTAATGACATCGAGCCAAATTGGAATGGAAAATGTTATGAAAGCGCTAAGTTACCACTCAATGTTTTTTTTAGATAGTAAAACCGTCGGAAAAACAGCCGTCAAAGAAGCGGCAAGTCTTTATAATATTCCAGTTGTAGAACGAGATGTATTTTTAGACGATAAGCAAAATGAGGCCATTATCAGTCAACAATTCGATTTAGCTATTAGAGTTGCACGTAAAAAAGGTTCTGCCATCGCGATTGGGCATCCACATCCACAGACGCTCAATGTGCTTAAAAATAAATTGGCTAACTTACCACCTGATATTGAACTAATCAAAATCAGTCAACTTGTGGCGCCATTAACAATAGAATCTAAACCGAAAGTAACATTAAAATATATTTTTGAAAACTGCATAAAATCTTTAGAAGATGCATGGAATTTCAATAATGATCTCAATAAATAATTACTTTTTTTCTAATGTTCGATGGCGAATTTGTATTTGTTTATTTTGTGCTTTAAAAAATTCAGCTAATTGCTCTGCAATGAAAACGGAACGATGTTGTCCCCCAGTACAACCAATCGCGATAGTTAAATAACTTCGATTATTTTTCTCTAACATTGGCAACCATTGTTGCAAATAATTAGCTGTTTGATAGATAAAATTGGTTACATCATCTTGTTTTGATAGATAATTAATTACAGGCTCATCTAATCCTGTCAAGGGTCTTAAATTGATATCCCAATGAGGATTAGGTAAAAAACGGACATCAAATACAAAATCGGCTTCAACAGGCAAACCGTGTTTAAACCCAAATGATTCAAAAATCATTGTTAATTCACGCTCTTTTTTACCTAAAATACGCGCTCTTAAAATATCAGATAATTGGTGAACAGAAAGATTATCTGTATTAATAACCAAACTGGCATGCGATTTTAATGACTCTAAATAACTTTCTTCAAGATCGATTGCTTCTTCAAGTGAATGCTTTTGATTGGCTAAAGGATGTATTCGTCTTGTTTCACTATAACGACGGATAAGAGTGTTACGGCTACAATCTAAGAAAATAATTTCAGGTGTTACTGATTCAGGAAGTTTTTGCAGTATATCGTAATCAAATTCGAAATTGATAGGCAAATTGCGAATATCAATGCTAACAGCGACAGGCGTATCATTGTTTTTTAATGAATCGGCTAATTGTGGTAATAAAGCGACAGGAATATTATCAACACAATAAAATCCCATATCTTCTAGCGCCCGTAATGCAATTGATTTGCCAGAGCCGGAACGGCCACTCACTATCATCAGAATCACAATTCAACCTCCATTATTGATGGTTTGTGTAAGTATATACTGTTTGTTTGTAAAGATACAATTTAGTAAATATAGAATACTGGTTTAATATTCGTTTTTAATCTTCGCAATAAGTTGTTTAAGCGCTTGTCCTCGATGTGAAATCTGACTTTTATGCTCTTTTGTTAACTCTGCAGCGCTACAATTTAGTTCGGGTACATAAAATAAAGGATCATAACCGAAGCCACCTTCACCTCGTGTTTCATTTAAAATGATGCCATTCCACTTTCCTAAACAAATAATGGGTGTTGGATCATTTTCATGTCGCATGAACGCTAATGCGCAATAAAAATAAGCGGTACGTTTTTCACTTGGTACATTTTTTAACTCTTGCAATAATTTTTGATTATTGCTTGCATCGTTACCATGTTCGCCTGCATAACGGGCAGAATAGATCCCTGGTGCGCCACCAAGCGCATTAACCACTAATCCAGAATCATCAGCGATTGCTGGTAATTTAGTAAATTTAGCTGTATGTCTTGCTTTTAATATCGCATTTTCAATAAAGGTTAAACCAGTTTCATCCACCTCAGGTACATTGAACTCTTTTTGTGCAACAACATTAAAACCAGCATCGGCTAACAGGTTTTGTAGCTCATTAACTTTACCTTGATTATTCGTTGCTAAAACAATTTTTTGCATTTTAATTTCCTTACCATAACTGGTTTGTCAAATATTACCATTAGTGAATTTTATGTAACAGCCGTTATTTAATATATGAATATTTTCAAAAATCAGGCTCGCATGTAAAAGTCATGCTTTCCCCTGTTTTAGGATGATTAATTGTCAGTGATTGGGCATGTAACAACAATCTTTGAGACATCGAAAATGCCTCAGGATGTGCATAAAATTTATCTCCCAAAATTGGATGCCCAATAGCTTGCATATGCACACGTAATTGATGTGAACGTCCCGTAAACGGAAATAATTTAACTCGGGTAGTATTATTCTCATTTCGTGAAATAACTTGATATTCAGTTAATGCATGTTTACCGTTTTCAAGATCCACCATTTGCCTTGGACGATTCGGCCAATCACAAATTAAAGGTAGTTCAACTTGTCCGGTATCTTGCTCAAGATGCCCATATACCACAGCAATATAGGTTTTTTTGGGGATCCGTTCACGAAATTGTTTTTTTATGTCTCGATCGGCTAATTTAGATAGCGCTGCAACCATAATACCACTGGTTGCCATATCTAAACGATGAACCGATTCAACATAGCTGTATTTTTGTTGTAACCGGTGAATAATACTATCAATAAATTGAGGTTTATTACCTGATACAGATAATATCCCAGGCTGTTTATTAACAACGACAATATGGTCATCTTGATGTAGGATAGAAAGCCAAGGGTCAATAGGGGGATGATATTCCAAAAGCATTTATATATGACAATTCTTAAAATAAAATTGTCATATATTCTAGCAAACTCAACAAAAAGCGCCAGTTTTATAAAAGCGGCGCTGGTTTCAAATTATATTTTCTTTGCTGGAAAGAATTGGGAAATTAATATGGTTAGACCGACAAAAAGATAACAAGCAAAAATAATAATCATCCATTGAGACATTTCGATGGTTAAAAAAGTCCAAATTTTATCGGCACATGAGCCATAGGCATTAAACATACTTGGTAACCATTGATTTAAAGGTAACCAAGATGGAAACTGAACATTAATTGCACAGGTATCACTGAAATTAGGTTCAAATTGTAAATGAGCGTGAAATGTTGCTAACATAAATCCTTTATACGCACTAAATAACCAAACCAAAATTCCGACTAATCGAAAAATATAATTATTAGGCTTAATTAGTCCGATAATACTTGCGATCATAATTCCAAAAATAGCACAGCGTTGATAAATGCATAATGTACAAGGGGCTAGATCTAACACATGTTGAAAAAAGAGCGCTGTTAATTCAAAAATAAAGGTAGAAAGGAATAATAAAAACCAAGCAGCTCTGCCATTTGAGTAATGATTGAGTAGTGATAACATACTATTTTATTCCTCCATATTCCGTTATAATTACTTATCTTTAATTATATCGAAAGTAATCTATCTAATTTTTAAGTGATGCTAGTGTAGTTTATTTTCGGATAATGTAAACGACTTTTATATATTGATGGCGGATTAATCACTTCTTATGGATTCAAACGTTCCACAAACAAAATTGCAAGTCTCATTTGTCACAATTTCTGAAGAAAATGCGACACAACGAATTGATAACTTTTTAATTACACACTTAAAAGGTGTACCTAAAAGTATGATTTATCGCATACTAAGAAAGGGTGAGGTGAGAGTTAACAAAAAACGCGTTAAACCTGAATATAAATTAAATAATGGCGATGAGATTCGTATTCCTCCTATACGAGTTGCTGAAAAAACAACACCCGAAATTTCAACTAAGCTTAATAAAGTTGCTGATCTGGAAAAAGCAATCATCTATGAAGATGATGTGATTTTAGCCATTAATAAGCCTTCTGGTATTGCCGTTCATGGCGGTAGTGGTTTAAGTTTTGGTGTCATTGAGGGGTTACGCGCATTAAGACCCGAAGCAAAGTTTTTAGAATTAGTTCATCGAATTGATCGTGAAACATCGGGTGTACTATTAATAGCTAAAAAACGTTCCGCATTAAAAGCGTTACATGAGCAGCTTAGACTTAAACAGATGCAAAAAAATTATTTGGCATTAGTAAAAGGAAATTGGCCGTCAGAATGTAAAGTGGTGCAGGCGCCATTACTTAAAAACGTATTAAAAAGTGGTGAACGTGTTGTCAAAGTTGATAAAGAAGGAAAGCCTTCTGAAACGCGATTTAAAGTTGAAGAGCGATTTGATTTTGCAACTTTAATTAAAGCCAGTCCAGTTACAGGACGTACTCATCAAATTCGAGTTCATACTCAATATGCTAACCATCCAATTGCTTTTGATGATCGTTATGGTGATAACCAATTTGATATGCAACTGGCAAATACCAAGCTTAACCGATTATTTTTACACGCGGCTAATGTGAAATTTATTCATCCGAAAACTTTACAAGAAATGCAGTTACATGCACCTATGGATGATAAGTTGCAAGCATGTTTAAATCAGCTTAGAAATGATAAATATCAACAAACAGAATCATTAAAATAAAAAGGTAGTAAGTGCGAATGAAAGATCTCAATTTATACTTAATTAGACATGGGCAAACAGAGTGGAATATTAAAGATCAGATGCAAGGATCGCAAAACTCTCCTCTTACAGAACAAGGCGTTTTAGGGGCTAAAATAACAGGGCAATATTTAAAAGATGTCCCTTTTTTGCAAGCATATTCCAGTACTCAACAACGTGCTATAGAAACACGTAATTATATCGCTAAGGAAAATATTAAAGATATTCCAACATTTGAACTGTCTGATTTGCAAGAAATGGATTTTGGTGATTGGGAGGGTAAACATGTACCGACTCTTAAAAAGGAAGTGCCAGAATTTACGACTTATTTAACCGATCCTGCTAATTTTGATGCTTCTGTCAATAAAGGTGAAAATTATCTTGATGTTCTAACGCGTATGAAACAAGGACTCAATACGATAATCCAAAATGCACCACAAAATACGGGTAATATTTTAGTCGTTTCGCATGGAACGGTATTGCGGTTATTACTTTGCGTATTAAATGGAGGTGATTGGCGTTTACACCGTGATGATCAATACTTTCCGCGCATGTTAAATACCAGCATAAGTGTTGTTAATTATCAACAAGCGGATGATGAGTCAGAAGGAAAATTTACGGTTAAATACTATAACAATGTCGATCATTTAACGGATAAATAATCGGTGATGTAAATTTTTTATTATCTCTCAAATAATGTGTTTAATAACATAAAATGAGAGATAATAAGCCTATCTAGCGTTTATCTTTTACTGTATTGTGCGTAACGTTGTTGTAGCTGTTGTAACTGTTTAATTCGAGCCTCAATCCTCGAAATCATGATTTGATCGCCTTTCGTTTGGTTTTTAGCGTTTTGTAATATTTGGATTGATCGTTGAAATTGTCCTTCAAGTGCAATCAGTTCTGCTTGAGCACTCATTTCTCTTGCTCTTGAATGCGATCCCCCATAAGCTAAAATCAGCAACTCCCAACCATTAGTATCATCATTGTGATCAAAAGTATATCGATGAAGTAGACTTATGGCTTGTTGATAATTTTTATTTTTCACATAAGCATTAGCCAAATTGAGTTGTAATGCTGAGCTATTTGGCGATTTTTTTAATGCCGTTTGTAATCGATTAATTGCATCATTATTGTTATTTGTACTTAAATCAATATCCGTCATTAAATCTATATACCAAATATTATTAGGATCATTATCTAATAATGGTTGCAGTTGTTGTTTTGCTCTTTGATAATTGCCACTTCGGTAATCTGCTAGTGCATAACCATAAACGATGGCAATTTTGCTTTGTTCATTATTGAGTTTTTTGTAATCTTCGAGTAACAATTTGCCTGTATTGATATTATTACTCATTAAAATAGCTAATCTTGCTTTAGCTAAATAATAATTGAGTGATGGGGCAATATCTTTTTTAGAATATTGCATTGAGCGATTTCGAATATCGGATAAACGGCTATTGGGTAATGGGTGAGTAAGTAAAATTTCTGGCGGCTTACTACTAAAACGAGTTTCATCAGCTAACTTTTGCAAAAACTCCGATGAAGCATATGGATCAAATCCTGCTTTAGCAAGTGTTCTTAGACCAACACGATCGGCTTCTTGTTCATTACTTTGTGTAAAACTAATCATGCTTTGCGTTGAACCCGCCATAGCACCTGTCATTACCATCATCCCAGCTTCTGGATTGGCTAATGCTAATAATAAAGAACCTAATGTGGCACCCCAGACATAAGGGCTGTTGCGATTTTGGTTTTCCATTGCCCTAGCTAAATGGCGTTGAGTAACATGACCAATCTCGTGAGCCATGACAGAGGCTAGTTGGCTTTCATTATTGGTATCCAATATTAATCTAGAGTGAATAACCACATTACCGCCAAAAAAAGCAAATGCATTAAGTACATTGCTTTTCATAATATAAAAGTGAAAAGGTGTTTGTACTGATTCCGATTTTAAAACTAATCTTTTACCTAAATCATTGATATATTGATTTAAAACAGGATCATTAATGATAGGGGCATCAGCGCGTAATAGCCGCATATAATAATCACCCATCTCCATCTCTTGCCCTATACTTAATGTTGAAGCAGCAGCAGTACCTATATCAGGAAGGTTGATGTTATCGGCATAAACTAATGGGGCATTTTGTAATAATAACGATGTAGATAGTACCAATGCGACTGCTTTTTTTAACATTGTTTCAACCTATAGAGATAAGAATATTAACTGATTACTATTTTAGCCGAAAAAAAGGACAATTTCACTTTGAATTGCTCATCAACTGTTAGGTATATCAGGGGTTAATGATAAAAAATAATAAATTATTGGAATACTGCGGCTCGAATTTTTTCGATATCAACATTTTCGATGTATTTGACAATATTAGGGTAAACATTATAGTGATGACCAAATTCAGGTTTCATTAATTCATTAATAGCTTGAGATTTTGACCAATTTTGGAAGACTATACGATACATAGCTACAGCAACACCCGTGCGATCACTACCATGCCAACAATGAATTAATATTGGTTTGGGCGATTGATTAATGGCTTTTAGTATCTCAATTATTTTTTCGTCAGAAATATTTCCTGCTCGTATTTTGATCCAAACTTCAGAAAGATCCGTATTTTCTAATTTATCGCGATCACTATGCAGTAACCGTAAGTTAATTATGGTTTTAAAGCCTAACTTTTCAAGATATTGTATCTGTTTTCTGGTTGGCTGTTCTGATCGTGAAAGATCATCGGATATTTTATAAAAATTATCGGGTAAATTATCACTCGGTTTCATATTAGATTGACAGCCTATTATCATCAAGCAGACACAACACAGCATTAATGAATTTGCTAATTTTACTTTGATAAAATCATAACAAGATCTTAATTGTTGTGTTGTGTATAGCATAAATAGATACAATTTATTAATTTTTAAGCCAATTGACGACGGTTTTGGATAAATTCAATGATGTTTTCAATTTTCACCATCTCTTTATCACCACCACAACGATGTTTATATTCCACTTCGCCATTATCCAGATTTCGTTCACCAATAACAATAGTATGCGGGATCCCAATTAACTCAGCATCTGCAAACATCACACCTGGTCGCTCTTTACGATCGTCAAACAACACATCAATACCTGTTGCTTGTAAATCCGCATAAAGTTTTTCTGCCGTTGCTTGTACTTTTTCAGATTTATGCATGTTCATAGGAATAATGACAACACTAAATGGCGCGATGGCTTCTGGCCATACAATTCCACGCTCATCGTGACATTGTTCAATCGCTGCAGCTACAATACGACTTACGCCAATGCCATAACAACCCATGATCATAACGTGGTTTTGTCCATCCTCACCTTGAACGGTTGCTTTCATCGCTTCTGAATACTTCGTTCCAAGTTGGAAAATATGCCCAACTTCAATGCCACGTTTAATTTGCAATGTGCCTTTACCATCTGGACTAATGTCTCCTTCAACCACATTACGAATATCTTCAATGCGCGGTAGGGCAACGTCTCGTTCCCAATTGATATTAAAGTAATGTTTATGATCAATATTGGCACCCGCACTAAAATCACTCATTACTGCGACATCTCGGTCAATAATGATTGGCATATTAAGGTTGATTGGACCTAATGATCCAGGGCCAGCATTGACAATAGCGCGAATTTCTTCGTCAGTTGCAAATTCTAGTGGTGAAGCAACAATGTCAATTTTTTCAGCTTTGATTTCATTTAAAGTATGATCACCACGTACCAATAATGCAACTAATTGATGACCACTTTCTTTAGTTGCTTTTACCATTAATGTTTTAACGGTTTTTTCAATTGGTAAATTGAACTGTTGAACTAATTCATCAATGGTTTTGGCGTTTGGTGTATCAACAATTTCCATTGTTTTAGTCGGTGCTGCACGGTTTTGAGTTGGCGCTAATGCTTGTGCCATTTCGATATTGGCTGCATAATCCGATTCAGTTGAAAAGACAATATCATCCTCACCACTATCAGCTAAAACTTGGAATTCGTGTGACCAATTACCTCCAATAGATCCTGTATCGGCGCGTACGACTCTAAAGTTTAAGCCAGCACGAGTAAACACGGCACTATAAGCTTTGTACATGTCATCATAAGTTTCTTGTAATGATGCTTGTGAAGTATGGAATGAATAAGCATCTTTCATAATAAACTCACGTGAACGCATTACCCCAAATCTCGGGCGAACTTCATCACGAAATTTGGTTTGAATTTGATAAACATTCAACGGCAATTGTTTATATGAACTAACTTCATTGCGTAGTAAGTCGGTAATTACTTCCTCATGCGTTGGTCCTAATACAAAGTCACGATTACCTCGGTCTTTAATACGTAATAGTTCTGGACCATATTGTTCCCAACGTCCACTTTCTTGCCAAATATCAGCAGGTTGAACAACAGGCATTAATACCTCAATTGCTCCCGCTTTATTCATCTCTTCTCGGACAATGTTTTCAACTTTTTTAAGTACACGATAACCAGTTGGCAACCAAGTATATAAACCGGCCGCAACTTTTCGGATCATACCGGCACGTAACATTAATTGATGACTAATTACTTCAGCATCAGCTGGTGTTTCTTTTAACGTAGAAAGAAGATATTTACTGGTTCGCATGAATTTATCCCGAAAAATAATTTACTTATAAATATACTAAAAATGCTTGCTAGTTTAGCAGTACCCAGCGCAACACTAAAGTAATTTTATCGTTATTTTTGATGTGAAATAGATAATAAGACCATCAAAACAGTATCAAACAAAGCAAGTTACTTGCGATAAACGCCAAATCTAATTCAAAAGTATCATGCATTATAAATTGGGGGGTATTGTGAAATTGCAGGCAATTTTATAAAAATTTAGTATTAAAACTGATACTTTAATTTTTTGGGACACAATAAGTATCAAAATAGATATTTTTTCAAAAATATATCATGTTGATTATATTAAATTTTTTTAGTGTTTGTGTGACGTAGATCACGTTGATAAAGAGATTAAATTGATATCATACGCGCAAAATTTTAGACAAAGGAGTAGTTCAATATGGGCCAATTAACCATTAACGAGGGTATAACAACTTCTAAAGAGGATGCTGCGTTATCTAAATGGCGTAAAAGCGATACTTTATGGATGTTGAGCCTTTATGGTACTGCAATTGGTGCAGGGGTATTATTTTTACCAATTAATGCAGGTGTAGGTGGTTTGATTCCATTATTAGTGATGTTAATTCTCGCTTTTCCTATGACCTTTTTTGCTCACCGTGCTTTATGCCGTTTTGTATTGTCAGGTAAAAGTAGAGACGGGGATATCACAGTCGTAGTTGAAGAAGCGTTTGGTCGCACGGCAGGAAATTGGATAACGGTACTTTATTTTTTTGCTATTTACCCCATTTTATTAGTATATAGTGTAGGTATTACTAATACCGTCGATAGTTTTATGGTGCACCAACTGGGTATGGCGTCACTACCAAGAGCTTTGTTATCATTTATTTTGGTCGCTTTTTTAATGTCGATTGTCCATTTTGGTGAAGAGCTTATTGTAAAAGTTATGTCCATTCTGGTGTTTCCTTTCATCGCGGTATTAATGATTTTGGCATTATTTTTAATTCCTGAATGGAATGGCGAAATTTTTAATAATATTTCTTTTAGCAGCAATGGTTACAGTGGACACGGTATTTTAATGACACTTTGGTTGGTTATTCCTGTTATGGTTTTTGCTTTTAATCATTCGCCAATCATTTCTTCTTTAGCTGTTGCTAAACGTAAAGAATACGGTGAAAATTATGCCGAATCAAAATGTACTAAAATTATTGCAGCAAGTAATATTATGATGGTTGCAACGGTGATGTTTTTTGTGTTTAGTTGTGCACTTTGTTTATCGCCTGCAGAACTTTTAGAAGCAAAAGCGCAAAATCTTTCAACGTTATCTTATTTAGCGAATCGTTTTAATTCGCCAGTTATTGAGTATATTGGTCCACCAATTGCATTTATTGCTATGGCTAAATCGTTTTTGGGGCACTATTTAGGTGCGAAAGAAGGATTTAATGGTATCGTGAATAAAGCTTTACGTAGTCGTAATAAAACACTATCTGAAAAGAAACTTGAAAAACTTGCTGTAACATTTATGTTTTTAACAGCATGGGGCATTGCAACGCTCAATCCAAGTATTTTAGGTTTAATTGAATCACTAGGTGGCCCAATTCTTGCAGTACTATTGTTTATAATGCCAATGTATGCAATTCATAAATTACCCGCATTAGCACAATATCGTGGCAAACTCAGTAATGGGTTTATTGTGATTATGGGATTTATTGCGATTTCAGCCGCTATTTATAATTTAGTTTAAAAGATCCCATTATTTATCATAGTTGATTTGATTTTTTATGAACAAAACCATCGGCATTAGCCGATGGCTCGTATTCTTTAATAGGCAAAATAGTTTTAATAGTAAATTTGCTCCTTGTCCATTTCGTTGCAATAGTAAATTTATGAAGATTTAAACTTACGCAACACAGTTGCGTAAGTATCAAAAAGGGAAAAATATGAGTTCGGTATTTGAAATATTTAAAATTGGTATTGGTCCTTCAAGTTCACATACGGTTGGCCCGATGAGAGCCGGGAAGGCATTTATTGATCAACTGATTAGTAATAACATGATGTCATCGGTAACCAAAATTGTGGCTGATGTCTATGGCTCTTTATCGCTAACTGGTAAAGGTCACCAAACAGATATCGCTATCATTATGGGACTTGCTGGCGAAAAACCTGATATGGTGAATATTGATAATATTCCATCTTTTATCGAAAAAATCAGTCAGACACATCGCTTACCGATTTATGATAATCGCTACGAAATCGATTTTCCTCTTGCTAGTTGTATGGTGTTTCATTCTAAATTTTTACCTCTCCATGAAAATGGTATGACGTTGAGTGCCTATAATGGTGAAACGCTCCTGTTTCAGAAAACCTATTATTCAGTAGGGGGCGGTAAAATTGTAGAAGAAGAACAATTTGCAAAGCAAAAAACCGAATCAGTAAAACTGCCTTATCGTTTTTCTTCTGCTGCACAATTATTGAAACATTGTGAAGATAATTCTTTATCAATTTCCAGTATTATGATGAAAAATGAGCTGCAATTTCATTCGTATGAAGAAATTGAAGATTACTTTTCACGCGTAGGGCAAACTATTTTAGAATGTATCAAACGAGGTATGAATACAGAAGGTTTATTACCTGGGCCACTTAAAGTGCCACGCCGAGCTTTTTCTCTTTATCGACAGCTATCTACAACCAAAGATCAGATCATTAGTGATCCAATGGTGATCATTGATTGGGTTAATATGTTTGCACTTGCTGTGAGTGAAGAAAACGCAGCAGGGGGGCGTGTGGTTACGGCTCCAACTAATGGTGCTTGCGGTATTATTCCAGCGGTATTGGGTTATTATGATAAATTTATTAACCCAGTTACGCCTGATATCTATATTCGATTCTTTTTAACTTGTGGTGCAATTGGTCAACTTTATCAAATGAACGCTTCTATTTCGGGCGCGGAAGTTGGTTGCCAAGGTGAGGTAGGTGTAGCTTGCTCAATGGCTGCGGCAGGATTAGCTGAGCTTTTAGGCGGAAATCCCGAGCAAGTTTGTATGGCTGCCGAAATTGCGATGGAACATAATTTAGGTTTGACTTGCGATCCTGTCGCTGGACAAGTGCAAGTGCCATGTATTGAGCGTAATGCTATTGCAGCGGTGAAAGCTATCAATGCCACAAGAATGGCGTTGAGACGAATAACGGCAGCAAAAGTAACTTTAGATAAAGTAATTAAAACAATGTATGAAACGGGTAAAGATATGAATGCTAAATATCGAGAAACATCTCGAGGTGGATTGGCAATTACGGTACATTGTAGTTAAGAGCCCATTTATTATCTTCGCCTTTTTTATAATTGGCGAAGATAAAAATTACGTTATATCCTTAGTTTTAGCGTTTTATTTTTTGAATTTTTTTTAGTATTTCCAGCGCATGGTATTCACTTTAGAGCGCAAAAAATCATTTTCAACAAGTACGTCAACGTTTTCTGTGTTTGTTGCTCGTTTTTTTCTTTTCCGTTTTGGTTGGTCTGCTGAGGTTTTGTGAATGACTTCGTTGTAGGCAAGTAAGTTATTAAGCTGATCGAGTTCGCCTAATCCTTTAAGAACTGAAATTAATGTTTGTAATGTGATTGATTCGCCTTGCTCAATACGTTTTATTGTTGCTATACCAATTTGAGATTTGTCGGCAAGTTCTTGTTGCGATAAATTTTTTTCGATTCTAGCCATTTTTATTCGGCGACATAACAATTTTATCATGTCGTTAATTTCATTCATGAATAATCCTTACTGGGTAAACTAAAATTTAAGGTTATTTTTATAGCTAAACATGTAATATATCATTTAAACTTTCAATGATATCACTGGCTAATAAACTATATTTATTATGTCTTTTTAAAGCAGCATCACCGGCTAATCCATGTAAGTAAACACTTACTGGGGCTGCTTTTGTCGGCGATAAATGTTGAGCGATAAGTCCTGCTATTATTCCCGTTAAAACATCGCCCGTCCCCCCGGTAGACATACCATTATTTCCGGATTGGTTAATATAAGTGGCGTGTTCAGGTATTGCGACAATGGTTTTTGCATCTTTTAGAACACAGATTACGTCAAAGTCTTGTGCAAATTTTTTAGCTGTTGTGATGAGATTAGATTTAATATTTTCAATCGGTAGATTGACTAACCTAGACATTTCGCCCAGATGTGGCGTGACAATAACCGTTGACTGAGCTTGTTGAAGTAATTTTAAATTGGTAGCCAAGGTATTAAGTCCATCAGCATCAATAATTATAGGAATTGTAGCGTATTGCAATACGTGCGCTAGGATTTTATGAGTATCATCGGATACGCCCATTCCTGGTCCAATCACAATGACTGAAGCCCAATTTATTAATTCTTCGAGGTTTTTTATATCAATTTTATTGGGAATATATGGCGTAAGTAATACTTCAGGTAGTTGTGTCAATAAAATATCACGATTGCATATTGGTGTGTAAATACGTACTAACCCTGCACCGGTTTTATAAGCGGCTTTAGCCGAAAAGAACGCCGCTCCGGACATATTTTCTGAACCAGCAATAATCAAAACTTTACCATAGCTACCCTTATGGCTATTATTTGAACGGCATGGCAGTAATTGACTCAACTCATTAGATTGATAAGTATAATGACTTGCTGGGGTATTTGCATAGATACCAATATCTGCAATCGTGACTTCACCAGCTAATTCAGCTCCAGGATAAAGTGATAAACCAATTTTTGAATAGGCAAACGTTACCGTTTGTTTGGCCTTGACTGCAATACCAAGAATTTTACCTGTATTGCTACAAAGTCCTGAGGGAATATCAACAGCAAGCACTTCAGCATTACTTTGATTAATCAATTCAATCGTATGAAGAAAGTCGCCAGTGACAATACGATTAAGTCCTATACCAAAAATGGCATCAACAATAGTTGTATATTTGGCAAACGAATCAATGGGTGATGTTACAAAGGTAATATTATAATGCTGGGCTATTTTAAGTTGCTGTAATGTTTCATCGGAAGCATTTTCTGGCTTACCAATTAAATAAACATCCACATCAATATGTTGCAATTTAAGTAGGCGAGCAACAGCAATACCATCACCACCATTGTTACCGTATCCACATACTACAGCTACTTTATTTAAATTATAGTTATTGAGTTGGTTCACAACGGCTAGTGCCGCGCGTTCCATGAGTACTAGAGAGGGTAAGCCAATTTCATTTGAGGTATAAGCATCGTAATGCTTCATTTCAGACGAGGTAACTAAGTATTGCATGATACTGCCTCTTTCTGTAAATGAGATGCCACATTAAGTGGCAAAATCATACAGGTAAATTAATCAATGATTAGATTAATGATTGTTCATTCATTTGCTTTTTTAACTGTTGTTTTTTTAGGCTTTCTAATATTTTATTATGTATTCCGCTAAAACCGCCATTACTCATAATTAAAATGGCATCAGTCGGTTTAGCCGATTTTGTTATCATTTCGACAAGTAAATCGATATCGCCAGACCAATATGCAGGCTGAATACAACCATCAACAACATCCGCTACTAACCATGGTAATTGTTCAGGTTGGAATAAGTAAACTTCATCAGCACGACCAAGTGATGGCGCCAACTCATCTTTTGATACTCCAAGCTTCATTGTATTTGAACGAGGTTCAAGAACGGCTAAAATTCGGCGATTAGCGCCAATTTTACTACGTAATGCTTCAAGTGTTGCCAAAATTGCAGTTGGATGATGGGCAAAATCGTCATATATTTCAATATTATTAACTTCACCATAAAGTTCTAACCGTCTTTTGGCATTGATAAATGAACCGAGTGCTGCACAAGCATCTGTCGGCTTAATACCAACATTATGAGCTGCAGCAATAGCCATCAACGCATTATGCATGTTATATTCACCGACTAAAGAATATTTTACTTCGCCCACTTTTTCGCTATTGTAATAAACCGCAAAATGGCTGGCATCACTGTTAATACGTTGCGCTAACCAACCTGTTTCAGATTCCGTAAAGCTTTGTTCGCTCCAGCAACCTTTAGCTAGTACTTGTTTTAAATTAACATCATCTTGTGGCGTGATGATAAGTCCTTTACTTGGTACTAAACGAACTAAGTGGTGAAACTGCTTTTGGATTGCAGCAAGATCATCAAAAATATCAGCATGATCAAATTCTAAATTATTCATGATTAATGTTTTAGGGCAGTAATGCATGAATTTTGAGCGTTTGTCAAAAAATGAACAATCGTATTCGTCAGCTTCAATAACAAAAAAATTACCTTCGCCTAATCTTGCCGATACATCAAAATTACCAGGTACACCACCAATAACAAAACCTTGCTTATAACCTTGTTTTTCTAAAATCCAATTGACCATTCCAGCAGTGGTTGTTTTACCATGTGTACCTGCAACCGCGATAACCCAACGATCGCGTAAGACATTGTCATGTAACCATTGAGGAGCTGAAATATAAGGAATATTATTATCAAGCACATATTCAACACAAGGGTTACCTCTTGATAACGCATTACCAATGATCACTAGATCAGGGGTAGGAGTCAGTTGTGAGGGATCATATCCTTCAATAATATCAATATGCTCTTTTTGTAAGAGTGTACTCATCGGCGGGTAAACATTTTTGTCTGAACCCGTTACGTGATGACCCTGCGAACGGGCTATTAATGCAATTCCTGTCATAAATGTGCCACAAATTCCTAGAATATGAATATGCATTTTTAGTCCTTAACTTTAATAAAATGTACTGATAATAATATCTGTTTTGTTATCACTGTCGTTTTGATTGGCAATTGGATGTAATTCCGAAATGTCCAGATAATTATAGTCGATTTTTATGGCTTATGCGATAGGCCATAAATATCGAATCAATAATTTTGCCATTTGATTACCTCGAAATTCATCTACCATCAGATGATAAACGATTTTGACATTTTTTAATGATTGATCTGGCCATTGTTGCAAATTAGCATTAAATAATATCCCTTCAATCACCGGTCCCCCTTTTTGGGGTTCCAAAACCAATCTAAGATGTTTTTCTGCAAATAAGCGCTGTTGATGAATGATAAATTCTCCATCAAAAATAGGCTCAGCAAACCCTTCTCCCCAAGGTCCTGCTTCTTTTATATGTTTTGCGATCGCATAATTAAAATCTTTACCATCAATTTCACCATCGGTTTCAATAATTGGTTCTAGTGATGTCTTAATTAATTTTGTATTGATTAACTCTTCAAAACAATTTTTAAATTGTTCAAAATCTTCTTCACGAATGGTTAAACCTACCGCCATTGCATGACCACCAAAACTTACAATTAAATTAGGGTATTTCTGATCAAATTCATCTAATAAATCACGGAAATGTATTCCTGCAATTGATCTTCCCGATCCTTTTAAAAAACCGTCTGATGTTGAAGCAAATGAGATAACGGGTCGATAATACTTATCTTTTAATCGGGCAGATAAAATACCAATAATACCTTGATGCCATTCAGGATGATAAACAATAAGTATGTCAGGAATGGCTGTTGCTTGATTTTCAATTTTTTGAATAAATGATAATGCTTCTTTATGCATAGTTTGCTCAATCAACTTGCGATCATTATTGAGCATATCAAGATTTTTGGCTTGTTCTAAAGCAGTATCAAAATCATCACAAAGTAACAATTCAACACCTAAAGACATATTATCCATTCTTCCTGCCGCATTTAATCGGGGGGCCACATAAAAAGCGAGATCGGTTGCAGTGAAAGAAGACTGCTCTTTTTTAGCAATTTGCAATAAAGCTTTTATTCCTTCACAACAATAGCCTGATCGAATTCGATTTATGCCTTGATGGACTAATATTCGATTATTGTGATCAAGTTTTACTACATCAGCAATAGTACCTAAAGCTACTAAATCGAGTAAATTAGTAACATTGTATGGCGTTAAATTTTTCTTTGTATACCAATCTTCCTTACGTAATTTTGCCCTTAATGCTAGCATAAAATAAAAGGCTACCCCGACGCCCGCCAAATGTTTAGATGGAAAAGCACAATCAGGTAAATTAGGATTGATTATGGCATCAGCATTGGGTAACTGTTCTGGACAGAGATGATGATCAGTAATAATCACCATTAAATTAGCTTGCTTTGCATACTCGACCGCTTCAACAGCAGCAATACCATTATCAACAGTGATAATTAAATCCGTGTGTTGTGAAATAGCTTTTTTTACTACGCTTATACTTAATCCATAGCCATCTTCAAAGCGATCTGGAATAATATAATCAACAAATTGACAGCCCATTTTTCTAAGTGCTGTGACCATTAATGCCGTACTTGTTGCCCCATCGGTATCGAAATCACCGACAACGACAATGCGTTTATTCTCTTTCATTGCCGAATAAAGAATTTCAACAGCGTTTTGTGTCCCATCCAATTTATCAAAATTGCATAAATTTTGCGTAGTATAATCAAGTTCATGCATGGTTTTAATACCACGCAATGCGTATATTCGTTGCAATAATCGCGGAATATCTTGTGATAACTCAGGAAAAATTTCAGGTAATTTTCGATGTAATATTTTGGTTTTATTCATATTATAAATGTTAGCGTCAAAACGCTAACATATGTCTTTATATTCGTTTTAATTAATGATTAAAATTGATTAGTTAAATATTACTTAACCGATTTTTTATTTAAAATAGTCAGTAATTTATCAGCAGGAACATAGCCAGAAACAAGTTGACCATCAGCTAAAACAATGGCAGGTGTGCCAGTAATACCAATTTGTTTGCCAACGTTAAATTGTTGGGTTACATAAGGTATCATACTGCTTGCCGGAGAGATAGGATTATCTTTGTAAGCATTTTCAAAAGCAGCTTTACGATCCGCTACACTCCAGATTGATTGCATGTTTTTCCCAACTTCGCTATCTGCACCAGCACGAGGAAAAGCAAAATAGTGCACTGAAATACCCGCATCTAAATATTTATTAATATTTTCATGCAATAACTTACAATAATGACAAGTATAATCGGTAAATACCGAAATAACATATTTTTCATTGTTAGCTTTATAGACAATAGCATCTTTCTCAATAGATTTAATTAATTTAACATTGTTACTATTGGCTATATTTTGTGGTTCATCACCTTGTACATCAAAAATAGGTCCTTGAGTTAAGTATTTACCATCATCAGAAACATAAAAAATACCATCAGGCGTAATCACGGTTTTAAATCCATTTACTGGACTATTCTCAATTTTTATATCTTTGGATTCATAACCTAATCGGTTTAAGCTTTTTGTAATATCTGTATTAGCTGCTAGTACTGAAGTTGAGATTAATGCCAAACCTATACTTAAAACTATTTTCTTCATTTAATTATCCTTATTTTGTTGAGAACTACGCTCGAGGATGATGTTTGCTGTGTAACTGCTTTAATCTTTCCGTTGCTACATGTGTGTAAATTTGAGTGGTTGATAAGCTACTATGACCGAGTAGCATTTGTACCACGCGCAAATCCGCGCCATGATTAAGCAAATGGGTTGCAAAAGCATGTCGAAGTACATGGGGGGAAAGAGCCTCAATATTAATGCCGGTTAGTATGGCATAATATTTGATTCTATGCCAGAAAGTCTGTCTGGTCATTTTTTTTCCTAATCTGCTTGGAAAAAGTACATCAATTGCACCATTTTTCAAAAGATCATTTCGAGCATATTTAAAATAATATTCTAACCAATAAATCGCTTCTTCACCAAGTGGTACTAAACGTTCTTTGTTACCTTTACCGATGATTCGAACGACACCTTGACGTAAACTGACATCACTTATTTCTAAATTAACCAATTCAGAAACACGTAAACCTGTGGCGTAAATAACTTCTAACATGGCTTTGTCGCGAAGCTCGATAGGGTCTTCAATACTAGGTGATTCAAGCAAAGCATCAACTTGTGATTCAGTTAAATCTTTAGGCAGTTTTTTGGGTAATTTAGGTGATGATAAAACTGCAGAAGGATCATCAGTACGATAGTTTTCTTGATAAAGATACTGAAAAAATCGTTTAGTTGCACTGAGTAAACGTGCAGAGCTGCTGGCTTTATACCCATCTTGAACTCTCTGCATTAAAAAATTCTGTAAATTATCCGTTTGTGCGGTCAATAACGTTACATCTTGTTGTTGCAGTGATTGACTTAATGCTATTAAATCAAGTTTATAAGATGCAATAGTATTTTCAGCTAAATTGCGTTCTAGCCATAGTGCATCTAAAAATTGTTGTATTAACAGTTTATTTTGTGCTGGTATATTTTTATCAGATATCAAAAGTCATCTCTACTATTAATTTATGATAATTATTATATACCAACTGAGGATAAGTTGCAGATAGGTTCAGATTATAGGCTGGTATAATACTTTTTCGATATTCAATTATTCTATTTACCCCATTTTTTTACTTAAACGTATAGTTAACCTGAAACTTTTTGACAAAATCATTTTATTAAGCGGGTTATACTAATTTTTGTAAACACATTAGCATCTATTTTTTTATTGTATACCATTAACTGCATAACGTTACTTAATGTCTAAAGTTTTAAAATAAACAGATCTAAAAAGTTTGATATCGGTTTTTTGTTCAAATATCATTACTTTTATAATTAATCCTTGCTAAGAACATCAATCTTTTCAATTCGAATTTTGTTACAGCATACCTTTTAGTAAAATGATCTATTTTGATTATAAACCCACATTTCGTAATATATTTATAGGTTCACTTACAGTTAAATTTATAAACAATTATCATTAATACTATTAAATAAATAATGATTTTTTTGAATCATTATTTATAACATTTATCTATAATAACTTTTTCTTCAATTGATTTTTCAGGGTTGTTACTTAAATCATCTAAAATTTCACCTAAACATTGACTGCGTTGCTTACTTACTTGCAGCATATTTTGTTCACTTAATGTTAGATTGCTCTTTTTCTCTAACATGATAATAATAATTTTATATATTTGAAAAATTCTTATATATTTATTAAATATTAAAGACTCAACATCATCAAAAGAAATTTTCGTTTTATTATATTCCTTTCTTTTATCATCTTCCTCACTCAATTGAAGGTCAGTAAACAAAACTTCAGGAGTTGGATAATTACGTAATAAAGGAATAAAAAACTCAGGGTAAGGGTAATCCTTTTTTATTTTCTCAAAATCTTTTTGAAAAGACTGTTTTTGTTCTGACGAAAGTGATGATATTTTTTCTTCAAAAAAATTTGCACATTCTTCAATATCGTAACTAACAACCAAATTCAGATTGCAATAAGAATGAGTGTGTGCAAATGATTGGTTATTAATAAAAACAAACAATAAGGGTATTAAGATTTTATTCATCAACTTGCAAAGTTGCGACAATATTATCTCCATTTATACTCACTATCAACACCCTTACTGTTCTATTCTAGATGGATAATGACTATCATCGTATCTTAAAATTTAACCTATTCATAAAATAATTCTTTATCTTTTGGTTGCCAAAAGAAAGCAAAGTAATTTTCACCGACAAAAAAGAGTTTATTGTCCATATAAATCGCCTGATTGCCATTCAATAAAAAATTAGTTAATCGGGTATTTTCAATATTTTGGAAAGTGATATATTGCAACTCATTACTTATATCAATACCTACTTTCTTAAAATTTTCAACCTGTTGTTGGTATAAATTTTCATTATTGAAAAACTTTTTAGCATTGATTTTATTCAGAGTTATTGGAAAAGACTGTTGATAATTGAGACAAAAAATATTTTCTTCAATATTTAGTGTCATAGTCATATCATAGAAATCATTTTTATCCTCAAGATAAGAGCGTAAATAGTTATTGGCTTGAAAGTTTGATAATAAAAGACTTTTTGAGGAGTGCTTATTTTTATCTTTAGGTGGAAATTGATTATAACATTCCGATGTCACAGGAATTTCTTTAAATTTCCCATTTTGGTTTACTTGATAATGTTGGATTTCAATAGTTTCATCTTCAAAACGTTGCCGACGTTCAATTGAATAGTTTTTATCTATGTTAAAATAACGATAGCCAACAGGAAGCCCGTATCCTCCAGGCCCGCCCCTTGTCGTGGTTATATAACTAAAAATTAATAGTTTATCTAACACGTTATCATTGTCTGAAAATAAATATAAATACGAATCCCTTTCTCCACTTTCCATAACATAACTAATAATATATGGATTAATATTTGAAGAAATTGAAGGTAATTTCGCTGCTAATATATCTTCTCCCTCGTACGAAGGAATATCCAAATACTTTTTATAATGGACAGGTATTTCTTTTAATGAGTCTTCCTTATCTAATTCATACAAATCATAATCATTTAAAGGAGTGTCAATAATCGGTAGTTGTGTCAACTCTTTTGAAAATGATTTGTCATTTGATTGAGAGAGATCTTTTTCTAAGTTTTCTGAAAAAATGAGTAAATATCCTGGTTTAGTCATGAAAACCATAAAATTACCTGTTTTTATTAAGTCTGTAAATTCCTCTTTAAAACAGGGATAATTTTCATTTTCATAGTTATTTCTTGTTACTTCTATTTGGTTTTCTAGTGGGATTTTTTCTTCTATAAAAATTTTTTTATACTTGTCTGTTAGTTCGGGAGATTTCCAATATGATAAAGGTGTTTCAATATCAGTCGTTGTCTCATGTGGCATAGTACAAATTTTATCTAATGTTAAATCGCCATCAATTAAGATTAGTTTAGTTTCTGAATATTTATCTATTAAACGCTCTCTTTCAGAATCTGATTCATAATCTAAAGCTGTATTTTTCGAAACTTTATAAAAATACCATGTTTCGGGTGGTTCGGTTGCATAGACAATGTTTATTGATAAAAATAACACCGTAATAATTTTTAAAAAGATTTTTTTTAATTTCATAATGGTTCTTTCATCGTAAATCATAGATTAGGTATATTTTGCTAAATAAACTCAATTAATATGTATTTTTACATACATGCTTTACATGTAAAGTAAAACTTTAATAAAACCAATTGGTAAGTTATTTATTATCTAACCCAAATTTTCCTGTTTCGGGATTAATTTTATATTTAATCCAACTTCCAGTAGTTGTGGATTCTAAATCATAAATAAAATACAGTGTCCATAAATTATAATCTTCTAGATAATACAGTTTTTCTACGGCCAAACTATCATTTGGATTATTTTTGTATTCATAACATATTAAAGAATCCACTTTTTTATTATTCTTATATGAGATTAATTCGATAGTTATTAAAAATTCGTTTTGAGTTTCTTCTTTTTTTAATTTTAATTCAATATTATTCTTAAGTTTCGATATAGTTATTTCATCATTGTTTAGGTCACGAAATTGCTGATAATAACTTTTTTTTATCTTCGAAAGAGTACATGTGTCATCATCTTCACAAGTTCTATTTACAGATTGTACAAATTCTTTACTTGATATTAATTTTTCACCAGCAAACGAATTGGTTATTAAGATTTCATTTTTTATAGTATTTGCAATTGCTTTATTAACGTTTACAAACACAATAAAACAGATAATAATCAGATAAATTAACTGTTTCATTCTTTGATTCCCTTAACTTTCTTCATATCATAATATTGAACATGTAAATAATGCTTGTGATTTGTAGTTTCTATTGGATTTTGGTTTAAAAAGTATACTTTACCCTTTATGGAGTAACTCCAACCTAACATTTTTTATCACTTAATATTGAGTGACCTAACAAATTTAATTGTTGATTTAATCCTTTAGCTGATAATAATCTGTCTTTTTCTAAGTTTTTCTAAAGAAATAAATATTTTGTTGGGTCATAAAAATCATAAAATTTACTTTTTTATCAATTACGTATTTCCCCATTTTTATCAATGTAATAATAAGTTACTTTAGTCTGTTCCGATAATAATCTATCATTTTCTTCTATATCTAAGCATTTTTCTTTTTCTATAATTTCAAAATTTCTATTTTTATATAAACGAATTCTTTTGTTAATTGAACATTCTGCTAAAGCTCCATCGACAACAATTATTTTGTCTATAAAATTATAATTTTTATCAAAAATCTGCATTTCGATTGTAAATAAATTTAAATATGAATCTTGTTCATCTGGATCTAAATATGCAAAGAGCAAAATTTTTAAATTTTTATCCAGATGTATTTCTTTAAAAAATTTAGCTTCACCTGTATAAGGCTTTCTATGATTAACCATACTATTCAATGGGGTATTTGGTTGAAAAAGTGAATTTAATGAATTATTTTCATCATATACAACATGATTATCATTGAAAAAATTTTTTAACGTATATTCAGGGGATGAGACCTTTGACGAATATTCTTTAAACTCATAAAGAATTTTATTACTAAATTTATCTTGAGCTTTAACTTGAAAAACTAATAAAGTTACTACAAAAAAAATACCAAACCGCTTAATCTTGATCATATTTTACACTTATATTATTAAAATTATTATATATCATTTATAGTTACACTTTTTATTCACTACCAGATAATGATTAAAACTACAAATAGAATTGACTGTAGGTGCTGAATAGTAAACAAAGTGCTACTAGATAATGTGAGTATTTCATCTGTTAACCGTTAATCCTTTCCTTATTTTTGAAAAAGTTGCGTTTAAAAATCACAACTTTTTCTCTGTAATCATCTAACTTACTGGCTAAAATATGATTTAATAAAAACACTACTAACCATTATAAAGTTTCGTATTTTTATATTAGTACGATCTAGACTCTAATAATTTAAAATGTCCAGTATTATCAATTTTATAATGCCTCCATTTTGTAACATGATGAATTGAATCATCCCCATAATAATTTAATAACCAAACATTTTTTAATTTTTTATCAATATAGTAATATTGTATGAAAGCGGCTGATTCTAAAATATTTTCCTTATAGATGGGTAAACGGTCTATTATTTTATTATTCTTTTCAATATTCAAATATATTTCGTATTCAAATTCTTTTATTTGATTTTTAGTAAAATAGAATTTATCTTTATTATTCTCAAAACTATATTCTTTTTCAGCTTGTAATTTGTTTATTACACGGACAAAATATATATGTAATTCTGTTAGTGGACATTTGTTATAACTATCATACTCATAAGTACCATCACCAGGAAAATTACACTCTTTATTCATTTTATTAACATTTTTTTTATCAATTAACATTGGGTGACCTAACAAATTTAATGGTTGATCTAATCCTCTATATGTGGCTGATGATAATCTGTCTTTTTCTAAATTTTTTGAAAAAATAATTATATATCCTGGTTCGGTCATAAATACCATAAAATTTCCTGTTTTTATTAAGGCGGTAAGATCCTGTTTAGAGCAGGGCGAACCTTTATCATTTAAGTCATTTTTTATTATGTGAATTTGGTTTTCGAGTGGGATTCTCTCTTCTGAAAAAATTTTCTGGTACTTATCTACTTGCTCTGGCGACTTCCAATACGATAATGGTGTAACGATTTCGTTCGTTGCGCCCTCTGGAATAGTGCAAGCTTTATCGATTACTACCTCTTTGTCGCTTATTGTTAGTTTCGTTTGCCAATATCTATATATTAATCGCTCTCTTTCAAAAGTTGGCTCTCCGCCCAAAACAGTATTTTTGGAAACTTTATAAAAATACCATGTTTCGGGTGGTTCGGTTGCATAGACAATATTTATTGATAAAATAAAAAACAAGACTAAATTTAGCAAAATTTTTATTTTCATAATTTTCCACAATTTAATTTATCGACTTTTACATCCATAGATAGTTATATTTTTATCAATTCAATAAGTAATTTCTTTTATTGAAGCAAAGTCAAACTTTTCTGAATGTAAATGAGAGTTATGTAAACCTAAACCATCCTTTGTACCCTTAAGGTCTTCAAAATCTGATTCATACATTAATGTACCAATTCTAAATATAGTAAAATGAAATTTATACAGAGCTTGTACAAATGCTCTGTCTTTATTCCAGTTTGATAAATTATTAACTTTTCGAATATATTTAGTATCAATACTTTGACCATTAATATGTAAAGCACTAGGAAAACAAGAACCTTGCTCGTAAGCACTACCTGTGACTAGAATATTTTCCTTAATCTCAGCTAGTGCGCCTATAAAACCCGCCATAATGTCAGGATTAGTATATTTTCGATAGGTTTCTGTTAGTTCACATTTAATAGTCACATCATCATTTTCATAATTTATAATTTCAGGAATTTTTATTAATTGAGCTTCCTCTTGTTGTTGAGTATATAATTTCCAAATGTTTCCTGGTTTTCCATTATTTGCTGTATCGTGAATCCCATATTCTGCAATATCACCATTAGCCATTGTAAGCCGCTGATAGATGCTAACTCCTTTTTCTTTAACTACCCATTCATGAATATCACCATTGGTGTATTTAGCTCTAGCAACCATATATCCGTCATTAACATTTGTTTTAGACTCTGATACAGTACCATGATTTGGATATGAATAAGTTCCTCCTGCTTTTGAAGATAAGATCTTCTTTTTAATAGTATGCCAATCACAAATGCATATTTCATGTTCATTATTCTTTTCATCATGATAAACATACTTATATTTTTGCTTGTAGTCTTTCGATATTTCCTGTGGTATATGTTTTTCAATTTTTCCATCGTGGTAAATATGATATGTCACTATACCTGGGCTTATAAATCTACCCATCACTGAGACTGGATGAATAAACCATGCTTTGCCATCAGCCGAAAGATTGCTTAGTGCGGGTGTTTGTGGTGTTTGGTTGTTTGATGATTGGGTTGCTTGAGATTGTGCTACTTCTCGCCACCAAAGGGAGGGTTTAATGCGTTGCTCTTTTTCCAGTTGCCAATATATTTTGGTTTCCTCGTGTGCTTCATCAACACTGTTTAAAGCTGAGTTTCGCTTATAAGGCATGGTTATGTTATTGTCATCTAACCATTTTTCAATTAATTTTTTTTGTTTCTGTGTTTCTTTCTCAAATAAACTATCTATTTCGTTCCATTTGGTTAGCGCTTCGTCTGCATACCATTCACTTTCATATTTTATTATTAAGTGACCTATCATTTCGGCTATCCAACTATTGCGTAGGCCATCTTTCAGAAATTCAATAGTAAAAGGTGGCAGTCCTTTTTTTCGCTGAACAGAATATAAAAGTGATTCAATTAAGATTTTATGCATAGCTTTCATTGAATCAGTATATTCTTTAATGTCCAATGTTCCTGCTCGGTTATCGTTTATTTTAGTATAAAATTCTCCCACACTAGCTTTTTCGATTACTGTCTCAAATCCTTGCCAATGCCAGGGACTGATTCGTTTAACGTGCTCTTGAGCATCTTTTTTGATGTTTACCCAACCTGTTATTGACCTACGCTCTTCATTTCCTGCGTAAACATTTTGACAATTAAACTTATTTACACACATTCATCTCTTTTCTTTCTTTAAAAAGATAATGACATTTAATGGATTCTTGTAATTTAAATTTGCCATTATTTTCTACTGAATATTTACCCCAAAAGTTTAGCGTTTGCCCTTCTTCTAATATATTAGAACTTAATACATAGATATAATTATCAATGAAATAGTATTGTGATTTTGCATAATAACTTTCCATATCATACTCATTAGAGTAAATGATTAGCTGATCAATTACTTTATCATTCATTTCTGTATATATTTTAACTTCATCATCTAATAAGTTTTTCGGATAATTTGGTTCTTTCGTTTTTTTTAAAAATAAATTGACACCGTTTATAGGTGTTAAATATATTTTTTCATTTAATTTTATATTGTCTACTATATTTTCATAATCAAAAGTCACCTTAGAAAAGATACATTTTTTTCTCTCTTCATTGATTTCTTTATCAATTCCTCCATATGGATGAGCCACATTGCAAGATAAATCTATTGTTTTAGCAAACTCTTTTTTACTTATAAGTTCATCACCTATGTAGTTCTTAGAATCGAGAATTAACTTAGATTTTATACTGGTATCTTTTATCTCTGCATGAATATTAAAGAAGAAAAAACAAAGCAACATTATAAATAGTTTTTCTTTCATAATTTATAATCCTTACACATAATTAATCATTAGAATAATTTAATCTCTTTTACTTTAGTATTATCAAAATCGCCTGAGTGTAAATGAGTATGGAGAAGTGCATCTTATTGTTTAGTATTATTATTTTTATTCTCTATAAACATCTAACTTTTTATTAAATAATGAGAAAGTGCTTTTTTGCTTTAGATTTTTTGACTACTAATGCCATGTTCTTTTTGCTTCTTTAAGATAATATGTAAAAGTATTTTTGCTATTGCATTAAATATCAAATTCTTCTAAATACTGTTGAACTGGGTTTTTATCGTAATCTGAATTGAAAAATACAATCAAATTATCAGGAAAATTTATTTGTACATTAAGGTTATTAACTTTTAATGCCCCATAAATTTATCCAACACCCTTCTCGGCAATGTCATGATCTAATAACCAAATATTAAGTTGCTAATAATTAACTAAATGCATATATAAAACTTAGATCATCGACTTTCTAATATTTAATCGATTTTTTCAATCCTTTTGTTCAATTGCTCGGTTAAACATTTAGTGATGGTAAAGGTAAAATTCTCTGCTTCAAAATGATCATCCGGCTCAGTTATTGATAAACATATTTTATTGATTTCCTTATCAATTATTTCTATCGATTGTTTATTATTTATATTTTTTTCTTTTAACTTCTCAAGTTTTTGAGACAAAATATTATGGTAAAAACGATACGAATCAATACTACAACGTGTCGAATATTCTTTTTGATAACATGTTTTTAATTTGTCAACTTCATAATTTGATTCTTCTAATGAACCTTCAAGAATTTTAAAATGATCTGGATAAATGATTTCATATTTATATCCATTATCGATCAACAGTTCTGAAAGTTTAAAATGTAAATTTTCTTTGTCTATTTGATAGTGTTTCCAAAATATAGGCTCCACATTACCATCTATATCCTTGACTGATAATGTATAAATATCCCCGCTATCACTAATATAATAATATTGATTGATTAACCAATAATAACCTTCCACATCATAATAACTCTTCGCTAAAGTAATTTTATCTATAAAATTTGTTTTATTAAAAATGGATAAATTGAGCGCTTTAATGGGGTATTTTATATTGTTAATTATTTTGGCAGAGGTAGTTTTCTCAATAATAAGATCTAGTTTCTCAGAACTATAAATATTTTTTTTATTGTTAATTGTTTCATATAAATTTTCAAAATAGAAAGCAATTTGATTAATTGGACAATTTTCTCTTATCCTTTCTCGTTCAGAATTTGTCATCTGCCAAAAATCAATTGTTTTACGGCAATCTTTTTCTAATTGAATTATATCCATTGAAGGAATATTAGATTTACCTTTATAATCATCCGCCACATTAAATTGCTCAGCATAGCTATTAAAAATAAGCAAATTCATTATCACCGCTATATATATTGATTTTTTCATAAACTACTCCTTTGTTGAATTAAAAATACCAGAAGGAGTCATTTGAAATTCTACAGTTTTGGTATCGATTTGATTATTTTTTGGCTCCTCATCGTCCTCAAAAAGGTTTTCTTGCTGATATTGAGTTATCAAAATTTTTCCATTTGGATTTATAATAAAGTCATTCCAGTATGATATTTCACCACCCTCAACTTTATAAAGTAATATTGCATCAATAACCTCCCCTTGATTATCATAACTATATAATTGAAAAGTAAAAACTTTACCATCATTTTCACCTGTCGCCATCTGTATAACGCCTTTATATAAAATATTTTTATAATAAAAATAACAATGAGGAAAATAAAATGTCGTTTTAGCGAGATAATCAAATAATTTAGGTTTATATGAAAATTCTTTATTAGTGAACCTGAGAGGAAACGGCATATCAGGAGACAAATACAACCCATATTCTCCCCAATAATAGTATTTTTTTAATTCATTAGAGGAATAAGGTAAGTTTATTTTTTTATAGTAATTTAATTCACTTGTTACATTTGTTGAAAATGCATAATTTATAGATAAATAACTTATAAAAAAAATAATTAAATATTTTCTGAATAATTTCATTATGTTATTTCCTCTAAACTTTAAAATTGAATTTTCTATTTTTCATTTTATCTCCTGAAATTAAAAAATAATAAATTAATTCCAAAAAATTCAAATCAATCTTGTTTTTTTATGATCAAATTAAAATCAAAACCACAAATATGTAAATGATGATAGTGCTCATATCCACCTTTACCCTCTTTGTGCATATGTTTAGTATAAGAAAGTAATGTGTTAGCTTTTTTGTTATAAGTAAAGTATTCAGAATACATTAACGAAGTTCTTGCCCAACCAAATTTATGTAATGCTATATTAAATTTTTCTTGTTCATTAAAATCAAAGGTGGAATAACTTAACCAAGTTAATTCTCCATTTCTTTTTGTTGATATATACCTTAAATCTCCAGCGACGCCATTAATATGAGACTTACTTTGAACTGACTTAGCATCATATGTACTAAATCCATTGAATCCTAAATAGTCAACATTTAATTCAAGCATGGCTCCAAGTAATCCTGCAAAACAATCGGGATTTATATACCATCTTTTACTATCACTATTAAATGTTTTAAATTTTGCTTTAACATTTCCTTCTTTTGAACTATATCCTTCTTCAAACTCCTTTACATTGATTAATTCTACATCATAATCTAAAGCTACATTTCCTCTTTCCATTGCTTTTGTTTTATGTATATTAAAAATACCAATTTCATGTTGATTTTTATTTACATCATGATAAACATACTTATATTTTTGCTTGTAGTCTTTCGATATTTCCTGTGGTATATGTTTTTCAATTTTTCCATCGTGGTAAATATGATATGTCACTATACCTGGGCTTATAAATCTACCCATCACTGAGACTGGATGAATAAACCATGCTTTGCCATCAGCCGAAAGATTGCTTAGTGCGGGTGTTTGTGGTGTTTGGTTGTTTGATGATTGGGTTGCTTGAGATTGTGCTACTTCTCGCCACCAAAGGGAGGGTTTAATACGTTGCTCTTTTTCCAGTTGCCAATATATTTTGGTTTCCTCGTGTGCTTCATCAACACTGTTTAAAGCTGAGTTTCGCTTATAAGGCATGGTTATGTTATTGTCATCTAACCATTTTTCAATTAATTTTTTTTGTTTATGTGTTTCTTTATCAAATAAATCATCTATTTCTTTCCATTTGGTTAGCGCTTCGTCTGCATACCATTCACTTTCATATTTTATTATTAAGTGACCTATCATTTCGGCTATCCAACTATTGCGTAGGCCATCTTTCAGAAATTCAATAGTAAAAGGTGGCAGTCCTTTTTTTCGCTGAACAGAATATAAAAGTGATTCAATTAAGATTTTATGCATAGCTTTCATTGAATCAGTATATTCTTTAATGTCCAATGTTCCTGCTCGGTTATCGTTTATTTTAGTATAAAATTCTCCCACAGAAGCTTTTTCGATTACTGTCTCAAATCCTTGCCAATGCCAGGGACTGATTCGTTTAACGTGCTCTTGAGCATCTTTTTTGATGTTTACCCAACCTGTTATTGACCAACGCTCTTCATTTCCTGCGGTGACTTTTACCCAAATTGAATCCGTGCTTTCGTCTTCTATAGTGATTAAATTCTCATTACTTAATGAATCTAATGATACTGTCCGTGGAAAATGTACCGTGTTATCTTTAGTTGCAGGAGGTAAATTATCAAATGATAGCGGAAAATTATTCCAATAAGGAATTACGGTATTGAGTGTCCCATCTTGTCCAAATAAGTGAGAGACATCTTTTGACGCTATCCAATAATGTTTAGTATTCACACAAAAACGTATTTTGACAGATGAACTATTGTGATCAACTTCAACAAGTTCAACCTTATCCGGAATATCAGACTTGGTTAACTGCGGATAAGTTTTATTATATCTATTTTCTAACTGTTCTTTATTGTCGGCTGTTAAAGTGATTTCTAAAGTCTTATTCGATAAGTCGTTATCATTTTCTTCAATTTTTTCATCAACTTTAGATTGTGCAGCCAGATTGTTATCAGCATAGTATTCCTTTGAATTTAAAGTATATTCCAAGTTAATTTTAACGTAATAATTATATTTTTCACTGATAAACTTTATCCCTAATCCTGAATTTAATTTTCCATCCGCTTCTGATGCTTGTATCAATCTTGCACCTTTTTCAACCTGAATTAAGTTTTTTTCACTTTCGGGTAAATTATCGGCTAAAGCACGGGTTTGGGTAATAAATGCTGATAAATCCTCACAGGTAAATAATTCAACATGTAACAGTTGCGGTAATTTTTTATCTGATGGTCGTTTTATTGTGGATATAGATGCTTGTATAGGCTCGTTAAAACTATTTTTTTTGAGTTGATTATGCCCGATATAACCAATAAAATCGCCACTTGAAATTGCAATCGGCGATTTTAATACCACAATGTCATTGAATTTTTCAGGTTTAAATGTGAATGAAGTCAGTGAGGTTACTTTGACATAACCTTTATGTGGTGCGTCTGTACTGTCATTTTCTTTTAATAAGTTTGGAACGTCACAATCATTAATTTTACTAATTTTAGCGTATCCGTTTTCTTGCCCATCTAATTCAAATGTTGCTTTTGGTGGTAAATAAGTCAATTTTTGTTTATCATCTGCAGCTTCATATACCGCTATGCCCTTTACTTTCACATTTGACTTACCAACAGTGTTATTGTCTTCTTTTACAACTTCATAATCTTGATTGGTATCTGCCGTGTTTCCGGTTGGTAGCGGCGATAGGTCCTTATGCCAAACATAACCGGTAATATCACTTAATTGCTGTTTAAATTCGGTTGAGGTTACCAATGTTCCTTCTGATATCGAAACAATTTTATACCAACCGGCTTTAGTTGCGTGTTTTTCACTTAAACGAATCTTACTTCCTTTTAACAATAAGCCAACCACTTCGGTTCCACTGCCATTTGCTCTAATTACGCTGCCGAAAACAGTATCCGCCTTATTCTCGTCAACTTTTCCTGAACCAAGTTGCCAATAGTGAGGATATTGTACGTTTGTTTTTTCATCTTTCATTTTTTCCTGATAACCATACCAATCAAGCTGATGCATATACAAACTGTATAAGGTTATTGCCGGTGGCTCATCTTTTGCATCAGTTGTTTTTGGCATTTGTAATAGGTGTCTTACTAATGTAAAACCAGTCGAAAAATAAGCAACATTTTTTAGAGCGCCACGTAGAACAACAGGTATGTTTTCTTCTGGATAGGTTATTTTAGGGTAGACATTATTGATACGATAGGCAATGACTTCACCGTTAGCCATGCAACGTAATTGCTCATCATTGCCAAGTTTGTTCAGTACTTTTTCATCGAGATGTATTCCACCATGCCATAAACCATTTTCTCCAAATGGATAAAAACCATTATTAGCTTCGGATAATGCCCTATAATAGGTATCTTGGTTTAATTCTTTATCACCAATCGGAAAAATGAATTTCGTTGTTTTTTTTATGGACATTTTATTATTCCTTTAGAAATTATCCTGAAAAATCAACATAATGACTATTTATTAAACGTACTAAACCTACTTCAAGTATATTTTTTGTGAAACTCCGTTTCTCATTATCTAGTGTACTAGGCCCCATTTTCTGCAATGCATTACTTTTTATATAAACATTATCAGCGGTGCCCAGTTCAATCCCAGCACTACTAATTTTGATGTATGAACCACCACACATTAACGTCAGTTCTTCACTTGCGGTGACCGTCAGCTTTCCATCCACACTGTCTATTTTAATATCTTGCTTGGCAGCCATATTCAGGTTGGCATTTTGCGCTTGCACCTCAACATCACCTTGGTTGGCAAAGACTTTCATTCCCGATTTATGGGCAAACAGACCGATGGATTCCCCTGATGAGACGGTTATGTTTTTTAACGCATTAATGTCAGTTTGGTTTTCACTGGTCATTGAAACGCTATTCGACGTTGACAGTTGAATGTTTTCTGGACTGGTTAAAGCGATGCCCTCTTGTGCATAAGCAAGAATACCACTTTGGGCTAATTGGGTTAATGTTGTTTTAAGTTGTTCTTGACTGTCGGTATCTGCGCCATGGGCTTCAGAGGCAGTTGCTGCATTTTGCAGTGCTTTGGCAATTGATAACGCATTTTCAAGCTGGGTAATAGCTCCTTGCATATCCAGTTGTTTACCCTGTGCCTTAGGCTCGGTCTGACTGGTCAGGTATAAACCTTTATTGGCAGCAATTGCTCCCCACTCATCGGTGCGCAGTTCAAATCCCTCACCACGCTGCTCTTTGTTTTGGTCAACTAAATGCCCGATGTTAAGCTGGGTTTTACCGTATTCGGTCGCTAACTTGATGTGCTCTTGTCCGCGCTTATCATCCATCCGCAGTTTGTTGTTAGCAGGAGTACGAATTACATTTCGGTGTTTGTTTATGGCGGTCACATGGTCAGGGTGTTGACTGTCATGCATCGCATGCGCGATATAAGGTCGGTCCGGATTACCGTTAGTAAAGGCTACCGCAACTTCTGTGCCGTCAATCAGTGGAAAGTGAAAACCATAGGTACTGCCCGCATACGGTTTAGCCAGTCTTAACCATAAGCTCTCTTCACCGTTTCGCCACTCTTTTAAATCAAAGTTAAATTTAACCCGATAGCGCCCTTGTGTATCAATATAACCATAGGTGTCATTATTCGGACTGGTTACTCGTGCCGGTAAAGTGCCGTCAATAGTCGGAAAAGGAATCGGCTCCGGGCGGTAAGGTTTTAATGGTTGGTATGGTATAGCAGTAAAACTCAGCTCATAAGCATCACTGCGATTTCCCTGACCTTGCACCGTTAATATCATTACCCCCTCATCGATTCCGGCAATCGCACTGCCTTTGATGCGGATATGTTGACCCGGAGCTAAATTGGCCTGATTGCTTTTACCCCGGATAACAATTTGACGGCTAATGGCGTGTTCATGGCGAATGCGGGCATACCATTCACCACTTTCAACACTATTACCCGTGTTAGCTTGATTATGGTTAATATCACTGCTGTTGTTATTGCCAGTGTTATCGCTATTATTGTCGTTGTCATTACTATTGCCGTTACTACCTTGACTGTCGTCGGTATCAATATCACCACTGTTTTCATCATCATTACTGTTGTGATTATTTATATCATTGTTATTGGTATTACTACCATTGCTATTTAAGCCTTTATAGTGCTCATCATAACGGTAATCGGTGCCATAAGTGGTGTTATCTTTCTGTTGGCTGTTAACTTCACCCAGTAAATTCGCCTGCGCATCGCGGTAGTTATAATCCTGTACTTGTACCGAAGATTCCACCATCTGACTGTGTAAGGTTATATCCCAGACACTTTCAACGCCGTTATCCAGTGTGCCGCTCGGTTGTTTGTACACAATATCAGCCACCTGCTGATAACCTTGCTCATAATCACTGATGACCATCACATCACAGTTGTGTTCACCATGGGTTTCAAACCGAAAATAGACCCCCACATCAGCAAGCAGTCTTTGAATAAACTCAAGGTCACTCTCTTGCCACTGGGTAATAAATTCACGTTCAGGGTATTGCTCTTTAAGTGCTAAACGATAATCAATCCCGGTATAACCATGACCACGCAAGACCTCTTCAACCACACTGATAACGCTTTGATTCTGAAAAATAGCACAGTTATGACTTAATGCCAGTTTGGCTAATTGCGAGGATAAGACAACTTGATAACGGGCTTCATCGTTACTGACTGATAATTGACTGAACAGGGTAATCACACCATAAAGAGTGCGTGAGCCACCTTGAGATAATAATGAATTTAACGGATTAAGCGGATTAAACTGGGTTAAAGAGTTAAGTGAATCGAGTGGATTGGATTGTTTAAGTTTATCTAACTGTTTTAATGGCTCAGAGTGTTTTAATGCATCTAATGGATTAGCCGAAGTTAAGGAATTAAGTGCATCAAGTCCTTTCGTTGCAATATCACTTAAATTGTTAGAATTTGCCGGGTTAAAACTCAAACGGGCATTTTGATTAAGAAATGACTCAACAGAAAGTTGTTTATCCGAGCTGGTAAAGGTAATGGTGTAATGCCAAGGCTGGTTAAGTTGTTCATTACCTTCAACCTCTAAGATTGAAACCTCAGTAGGCAAACCATCAATATTTAACGTATAGCGATTGTGACCGACTCCATTAACCAAACCTTGCTTTAAGCCTCGACTTAAACCATTGCCCAATTGATTTACCAAATTGGTTAGTCCTTTATCCATGTTATCCTCGATATATTTCATGTGTACTGCAAATACAACTTTGTTTTATTGAACTATTTATTATTTTTATCTGACCAGTTAATAATTATTATAAAAATTGCCAATAGGCAGTAAGGTGTTAAAATCAGTCAGATATTAAAAATAATCTAAAATACACTGTTTTGTATATTTTGCAATCTTTTTTTACATTTCTTTAAATTTTAATTAGATGGATAACTTAATGATATTATTAATAAATAAATAAAATAAAATATCGTTAAAAGTTTGTCACCTGAACATGATCAAACAAGGACTAAAAGAATTTGGTTTTTGCAGATTTTTTATTGGATAATTTTTCACTGAATTTTATTAAGATTTATATATAAAAATCCTTTTTACTCAGACATAGCCATTACCTGAAACTTTTTGACAAAAATAAAGGACTGTACAATGATGAAAAATTTTTTTAATTATTGTTAGAACAAAAAATAGGATTTTAGTTTGAATAAATAACTGGGTTGAGTTTATATAAAAATACAATTATATTAGTAAGTTATAGTTTATTTTGTAAAAAATATTCAGGAGTCTATACCATTTCATAATAAAAACATTCTAAATTTAAATTCTAAGCGCGATTTATAACAGTGAGCAGTGAGTAGAATTTAGATTAAGCTTTTATATCTAAAAAACGACTTTTATTAAAATACTCTCATAGGATAAAAGTTTTGACATTATTTTTATTAAAAATAACAAATTAATCTATTTTTATAATTTCTTTTTTTTAGATTTACTGATATATACTGCAATACGGTTTTATTTTTTTATGTTTGTTATGTTAAAACGAAATATTAATCTTTTTATTGCATTATATGTGCTATTGGTTGTTGGTCTTGAAACTTATACTTATTGGCATATGCAGCTTCGAAGCTGGCAGCCAGCAACATCAATAGGGCGTATGGTGTTTTATTATAGTTTTTTTACTGTATTATCTAACCTTATGTTGGCAATAAGTTGTTTATGGTTAGCTTTTAGTCCGAATTGTAATCGTTTTATTTTTCGTATTATTCGATTAAATGGGTTGGTAGGTGTAATTATAACGGCTATTGTGTATAACTCGCTTTTACGTGGCATTCATGTTCCACCAAATATATTTATGCGATTCGCTAATGAAAGTTTACATGTTGTTATTCCTCTACTAGGCATATTGAGTTGGCTGATTTGGGGACCCTTTCGACGCATTAGCTTTCGCGTCATTATAGGATCATTAACTACCATGTTAATTTATGCCGTTTATATTTTTGTACTAGGCTTTTTTACTCATTATTATCCGTATCCTTTTATCAATGTTACAAAAATCGGTTATCCACATGCATTGTTTAATGCGAGCATTGTCATGCTGGCATTTATAGGGTTTGCCTATTTATTATGGGCTATTGATTGCTTAAGGAGGTAGAAATGAAATTATATATTTATGAACACTGTCCTTTTTGTGTAAGGGCTAGAATGATTTTTGGTTTAAAAGATATCCCTTTTGAGCTACATGTCTTTTTGAGTGATGATTTTAAGTCTCCCGAAAGTATGATTGGTCAAAAGATGGCACCAATTTTACAAAAAGAGGATGGCAGTTATATGCCTGAAAGTCTGGATATTGTTGATTATGTCGATAATCATTATGGAGGAAAGCCTATCTTAATCGGCCCAAAATCGCCAAATATTGAAAAATTAATTAAACAACTACAGCAATATGATTATAAATTAGAGTGTCCACGTTATATCAAACTTAGCTTAGCAGAATTTGCAACTCAAAGTGCGATCAATTACTTTGTCACGAGTAAAACTAAAAAAATCGGCTCATTTGATGAATGCTTAGCACAAACTGATTCATTGGTATCTGAAATATCCAAGTTATTAAACGAGCTTGAACCATTGATTATCTCGCCACAAGCGTGTAATGGGCAATTATCTTTAGATGATATCTGTCTGTTTCCTGTTTTACGTAATTTGACTTGTGTAAAAGGATTACGTTTTCCGCCTAAAGTTAAGGATTATATCGAGTCAATGTCTAAACTAACCAAAGTGAACTTATTTTTTGATAAAGCAATTTAAAATTATTCAGGAGGTTTTAATTTATCTTTTTTGGGTAGTTAATCTTGGTGATAAAATTTTTAGAACTTTAAAAGAGAGTACAGGTAAATAGGATAAAACCCTGTACTCTATCTTTGCTTACTTATAATTTATAACTATTGGGATTGGATTTGAAATTAATTAATCGCCTAATTTAATATCGATCACTTCTATGTTTTGTTTGCCACCATAAATATCGTACCAAGGTGTCGCATACTGTTTTAAAATTTTATTGAGGTGCTCAACATTTTCACGTCCAGTTTTGTCTAACCAGCGTTTTAAGCCCTCTTTACCTTCTTTGGCATACGCTGCAACACCTTCAAACCATGTTGCACGTCCACCTAAAATACCACTGTATTTAGCGCCATTTTCACCCGCAAAAATTAATTCTTGATGGAAAGTTTTGGTTGGTACCCCAGCACTCAAATAGATAAATGGACGAGTTGCTACGTCACTGGCCTGTTTAAAGTAATCAGCTGCTTGTTTTTGGGTGTAAACAACAACATTATTATCATTAAATCCTTCAACATTTTTGAAAAGTACTGGAACTTCAACTTTTAGTACATCAATATAATATTGATTTTTAGTGAACTCTTTAATGGTGTTAATGACTTTTTGAGGCTTTATTTTGGCAAATTCAGGGCTTTTATCATCTGTTACTACATTATCATAGACAATCGGCTCAACAAATAACGGGATATCCGCTGCTCTTGCTTCTGTACCGATACGTTCTAAAAATGCATGTTTTTTTTCTAAAATATCTTGAGGATCATCTGGATTATAATAAACCAAGACTTTTGCAGCATCGGCTCCTTTTTTTAATAACCGTTGTAGAGAGTCTTCTGGCAATACATCAGGTAGTCGACCTGGAGTATTGGCATCATATCCTGTTTTTTCATAAGATATAATTAATCCAGCATCTTTATTTTTTTTAGTCATACCTTTAAAGCCATACTCTTCGTCTAACAAGATTGCACTAACATATTTTGTTAATTCTTGTGAGACAAGCTCTTTAAATTCATACACCATATCTACATGATAGCGATCTTTACCGACTGCCGACTCCATCATTTTTACTATTGAACCGCGTTGGTCAATTGCTAATGCCGCAATAACGCCATCCTGGTTCGATAATTGTTGCATGCGTGTGAATTTACCTCGAGTAATATGTTTTATAGCCATTTTATAACTCTCCATTTAAAAATATCATTTGATTGTAGTTTTAATTTTTAACATATATTAATCATTTAGTGCTGTTTATTTGATCAAATCGCTTATATTTAAAAAAGTTTTTATTTCATGCCAATAATAAAATGTAGGTTGTCATATTTGTTGATATTGTCTTTAAAAAAAATGTTGTTCAGGTATATTAGTAGATTAACGCACACTCTGTGTAAAAAATAATTTACAAGGAAAACTATGTCATACACGACACCAATTACGCAAACGCGTACTTTAAATAAACAAGACTACAAAACATTAGCTCTGTCTGCTTTAGGCGGGGCTTTAGAGTTTTATGATTTTATTATATTTGTATTCTTTTCAATTACTATCAGTCATCTATTTTTTCCAGATGATATGCCTGCATGGTTAAGTCAGGTACAAACATTCGGTATTTTCGCTGCAGGTTATTTAATTCGTCCTTTTGGCGGAATTATTATGGCGCACTTTGGTGATTTATTTGGTCGCAAACGAATGTTTACACTTAGTATTCTGCTTATGGCATTACCGACATTATTTATCGGTTGTTTACCTACTTATACCGATATTGGAATTTTTGCACCTTTATTATTATTACTTATGCGATTATGTCAGGGATTGGCAGTAGGGGGCGAAGTACCCGGTGCTTGGACGTTTGTTGCTGAGCATGTGCCAAAAGATAAAATTGGATTAGCATGTGGAATTTTAACCAGTGGCTTAAGTTTAGGTATTTTACTCGGTTCTTTGGTTTCAACTGTTATGAATAAAAGCGTCTCATCCGAACAATTAATCGATTGGGGATGGCGTATTCCTTTTATTATTGGTGGTATTTTTGGTTTGATCGCAATGTATTTGCGCCGTTGGTTAAAAGAAACTCCCATTTTTCTTGAAATTCAAAAACGTAAACAACAAGAATTATCGAATAAAATTCCTGTTGTTACCGTGATAACTCAATATTTACCACAGACAGTATTATCAATGTTACTGACTTGGGTTTTATCTGCCGGTATTATGGTTATTATGTTAATGACGCCTATTTTATTACAAAAATCATTTGATTATTCACCAATTGATGCACTACAAGGCAATATATTAGCAATAATAGGTCTGATTATAAGTTGTACTTTTTATGGCATGATGATGGATAAGTTTACGATGGGTAAGGTCATATTGATTGGTTGCATTCTTGCAGCGCTTGCTATCGCTATTTTTTATTTATCCTTAGATAATCATCAACTTTTATTTATCACTTATTCCCTAGCAGGGTTCTGCGTCGGTATTGTTGGATCTTTTGCCTACTTTATGGTGAAAGTCTTTCCTACCCAAATTCGTTATAGTGGAGTGTCGTTTTCATTTAATATGGCGTATGCCATTGCAGGAGGATTAACGCCATTACTCATATCATTTTTGAGTGACTTTGTGAGCAAAATGGCACCAGCTATGTATGTGGTTGGGTTATTCGCACTCGGTGCATTAATTGGACTATTTTTATTAATGAATAATAATAGTCAAAAATACATTGCAAAAGATATTGGTTAACCATAATTTTTTAAATGTTAAATAAGGAACGAGTATTCAGGCTCGTTCCTTTAAAATATAAAAACATTTTCCTGTCTGTGATTTTCTATTTATTTCATGGCTTAATCTTTCAAAAAGCCTTATACCATCATTAATTGATCTAAAAATTTTATGAGATAAATATAAAAATTAATCAAGCACTTTTGATTATCTATCGCTAACTTACTTTAAGTTATCAAGTCATTAGGTTAATTCATAATTAAGTTTATTGGTATGATTTATCATTCAAGAGATAACAGCAAAATAAAAAAACAGAGCAAACAATTAATAAAGTTAATTAAGGATGTTTTTTAGCAATTCTAGATTTTTGTCAAAAACTTTGAGGTTAGATATACGTTTCAATCAGGATTATTAAATAATCAAACTTTTTAATAATTTTGTGAAATACCTCATTTTTTTTCAACATAGTTAGGATAGAATAAACTAAGTTATATTTTATTTTAAAATTATTTAGGAGAAAAAAATGAAGGCAGCAGTTGTTAGACAAGAGTGCGATGGTCAAGTTGAAATTAAAGATATTCCTCTCCGTCCATTGGAAGCAGGCGAAGCTTTAGTTGAAGTTGAATATTGTGGTCTTTGTCATACGGATCTTCATGTCGCGGCAGGTGACTTTGGTAAAAAACCTGGTCGTGTTATTGGACATGAGGGAGTAGGGATCGTTACTAAAATAGCTCCAGATGTGAAAAGTTTAAAAATTGGTGATCGTGTTAGTATTGCTTGGTTCCATGCTGGTTGTGGTTCATGTGAATATTGTATTTCAGGTCAGGAAACCTTTTGCCGTAATGTTTTAAATTCTGGATATAGTGTCGATGGTGGTATGGCAGAACAGTGTATTGTCAAAGCAGATTACGCAGTTAAAGTACCAGAAGGATTAGATCCAGCTCAAGCAACTAGCGTAACTTGTGCTGGAGTAACAACTTACAAAGGCATAAAAGTTGCAGACACAAAACCAGGTCAATGGCTTGCGGTATTTGGTATTGGCGGTTTAGGCACTTTGGCAGTTGAATATGGCAAAAAAGTGTTTAACAATAAAGTAGTGGCGATTAGTAATAGTGACAGCCAATTAGAACTATGTAAAGAACTGGGTGCCGACTTGGTTGTTAACCCTAAAAAAGTGGCAGACGTAGGTGCTTATATTAAAGAACATACAGGTGGTGGTGTGCATGGTGCAGTGGTAACATCAGTCACTAAAACAGCTTTTAATCAAGCAATTGAGTCTGTTCGTCCTTTAGGTAGAGTTGTCGCTTTAGGTTTACCTTCTGAAACGATGGATTTAAGTATTCCTAAAACAGTATTAGATGGTATTCAAGTTTTAGGTTCATTGGTTGGTACGCGTCAAGATTTAGCCGAAGCATTCCAATTTAGTGCTGAAGGTAAAGTTGTGCCAATTGTTGAAAAACGTCCATTAGAAGATATCAACGATATGATTAACGAAATGAGAGAAGGTAAAATTCGTGGTCGTATGGTTGTTGATATGAAAATGAAAAAACAGAAATAATTGTTTTCTATATTAAGTTAAAAACCAATAAAAGCTGGCTTAATGCCGGCTTTTTTCATGATCAAATATTAATTTATCCGTTTTACTTTCGCTACCTTTACTATCAATAATATTAATCTTTCTTGTATTTTATTAATAAATCCCTATCATAAATCAATTTTGCTCGCTAATTTAATATTTTTTAAGAGGACCTATATGGAAGATCACAATTTAGAAAATAATTTACGGAAAGATCTTGGTTTAGTTTCTGCATTGTCGCTGGTTGTTGGTATGGTTTTAGGGGCTGGCGCATTTATGAAACCACCTGCCGTATTAGAAGTTGCCGGTGATTATAACTATGCACTGTTAGCGTGGATCATTGGTGGTGTTTTCTCTATTTGTGGTGGGTTAACGCTTTGTGAATTAGGTGTTATGTTTCCACGTACGGGCGGTATGTTGGTTTATCTGGAAAAAATTTACGGCTCAAAAGTTTCTCATCTTTATGGTTGGATGATTACCGTGCTTTTTGCTCCATCATTAGTTGGGGCATTGGTAGGATATTTTAGTTCGGTATTTTGCCTGTTATTTGGTATTGATGATTCTTATAAAATGGCAGTAAGTGCTGGCGTTTTAGGATTTATTGCTGTTATTAACGCTATTGGCGTTAAGCAAGCAGGTTATTTGCAAACGATAGCTACTGCTTGTAAGCTTATTCCTATTTTATTGTTAGCCGTATTTGGACTATGGAAAGGTAATGGTCAAGTAGCATTATTTAGTGCTAGTGGTCAAGGGATTGAAACTTATGCTCCATTTGCTGTAGCTATTTTGGCTACTTTATTTGCTTATGATGGTTGGGCTCAAGTTGCCTCTGTTGCTGGTGAAATTCATAATCCGGCAAAAGTGCTACCTAAAGCAATTATTTTGGGTATCATATTTTTAGTTGTTGTTTATGCCTGTATCAATATTGCATTGTTTAAAATTTTTCCTGTCCAAGAGATGGTATCACTTGGTCATGATGCTTCGGCCGTTGCCTCACAACGTATGTTTGGCAATTTGGGTGGTAATTTAGTTGCGGTTGGCATTATGATCTCAATTTTAGGTGGGATTAATGGTTATATTATGACGTTATCTCGTACAATTTTCAGTATGGCAGAACGAGGAACCATCATTGGAGCGCGTTATTTAAGTACAATCGATGATGATAGTCGCTCACCAGTTAATGCTATATGTGTATTAGTGATATTTTCTTTTTTATATTCAATTTTACTGGATGCTGATCGTTTATCTGAAATCTCAATGTTTTCAATTTGGGTATTTTATTTATTAACATTTATTGGTGTAATCATCGCTCGTAAAAAATATGCCGATATCCCAAGATCTTATAAAGTTATTGGTTATCCAATCATTCCAATTATCGCAATTCTAGGGGCTATGTATGTTATTTATGGTATGCTTGTTTATCAAACTTTTAATGGTATTGCGTCAATCATTCTAACTTTAATCGGTTTACCTTTATATTATTATTACCACAGAAAGAATAAGAATAAAGAGCTTTCACTTGGTGAAATGAAAAAATATAAAGTGAAAATGCAATATACCATTGCAGTTTCTACAATGATCATCGTTGCTCTGTTAGCTCTTTATGGTAACGTGTTTAGTAAATAATCAGAGAATATATTTAACTTATTTTGAAATGAATCATTTCAACGTTATAAAAGTAAAAACCGACATTATGAAGTGACCCCATACAGTTGGACACTTTTATTAAGCTGCTTGTAAGGCCTGATTTCGATATTCAACCGGAGTCAGGCCTTTTAATTTAATCAGTAATAAAATATTTAATATAAAGTTAGTGAGTAATTATTTTGTTACAGTTTGGTGAAAATTTTAAATATATGTTGAAATTAGACCATAAATATTTTGATCATGAAAAATTCCATTCAAATATTCAGCCTGTTTAAGTGTTCCTTCATAACTAAAACCGCATCGCTTAGCAACCGCATTACTTTTAGGATTATCCACTGAGCATTTAATAACAAATCGTTTAATTATTTTTTGTGATGCATAGTAGTGAGTAAGTGCTTGAATTGCTTGTGTCATAATACCTTTACCTTCTGCTTGGCTATCGAGCCAATAACCAATATAGGCTGTCTTATTGTTTTTATCTATTCGATTAAAAGACAATAAGCCGACAGGATTATTATCCAGTAAAATTACATAAGTTTTGGTAATATCTTTTTGGTGCTCAACTGAACAATTATCTAAAAAATTTGATGTGTCTGCTTCATTATTGACAAACTTAGGCCAAGCCATAAATTGACTAAAATGATCACGATTAACATCAATAATATTGTATAACTTAGTTGAGTATTGTCGATCTGATGGCACTAAATGAAGATGTTCATTGACAATGATACTTTGTTGATTGGTATTTGTCATTAATTATTCCTTTAAGAGAGTACAACCAATTCTGTGTTAATATAACTTTAAGAATAACATAAACTTTACTTAATTAAAGAATTATATTTTTAGTTTTATCTTTAGCGTTAATTATAAAAAATTACCAGATCATTTGATCTGGTAATTTAATTGTTACTTAAAATTAATTAAAAAATTTTAAGCTTAATCATTTGCAGTTTTCTTATTTTTTAACATGTAGTTGTGGATAACCAGAAGAGCAAAAATAGCAACAATAATAATCATTATTATATCTTTGTTAAACCATTTAGCCATATTACCTAAAATAATACCAATACCACAGAAATCGACATCAGAGAAAGTCGTATTAGCAAAACCAAGCGAACCTAAAACAGGTAATAAAAGTACAGGTAAAAATGTGACTAATAAACCATTAGCAAATGCGCCAAGCATTGCACCTCGACGTCCGCCCATAGCATTACCGAAAACACCAGCAGTTGCACCACAGAAGAAATGAGGAACTACGCCAGGTAAAATTAGTACAGCATTTAATTGACCTAATACAAATAGACCAACTAATCCACCAAGGAAACTAAATAAAAAACCAATTAATACAGCGTTTGGTGCATATGGGAAAACAACTGGACAATCTAAGGCTGGTTTGGCATTCGGCACGAGTTTTTCTGAAAAACCTGTAAATGCTGGAACAATTTCAGCAAGAATTAACCGTACGCCTTGTAGAATAATAAATACCCCAGCAGCAAAGGTAATTGCTTCGATAATTGCATAAACTAGGTAATTATCCCCCTTACTTAAATTTGTTTGGACATAATCAGGTCCAGCAAAAACGGCAAGGATCAAATAGATTATCATCATTGTTAATGAAATTGAAATTGAGCTATCACGCAAGAAACTTAGATTTTTAGGTAAATTCATCTCTTCTGTTGAGCGAGAGTTTTTACCAGCGACTTGACCAAGCGCTCCTGCCAATACATAACCTAAGGTGCCAAAGTGACCAAATGCTACATCATTATTTCCTGTGATTTTACGCATATATGGTTGAGCCATTGCAGGAAAAAACGCCATAATTAGACCAAGTACTAGGGCTCCAGTAAAGACTAATTGCCAACCTTCAAAACCCGCAACCGTTAGAATAATGCTGATCATACACGCCATATAAAAGGTATGATGTCCAGTTAAAAAGATAAATTTTAAACATGTAAAACGCGCAACCACAATATTAGCAATCATTCCAAAAGCCATGATTAATGCTGTTGCTGCGCCATATTCATTTAATGCCATGGATACGATAGCTTCATTATTAGGGATGATGCCTTGTAGTTTAAAAGCTTCTTCAAACATCATACCTAATGGTGTAATCGCACTAATAAGTACGCTTGCACCACCGCCTAAAACTAAAAATCCTAAAATAGTTTTAACGGTTCCTTTTACTGTATCAGCAAAGGATTTGCGTTGGGCTATTAACCCAACCATAGCAATCATACCAACTAATACGGCCGGTACTTTTAAAATATCAACGATAAATTTAACGACTTCTTGAATCATCGCAACACCTCATTATCTAACTATTGCTTAGCGAAATGTTCAACGAGTTTGGACTCCAAATCATTGATATCAATTATATTATTTAGAACTACTAGTTTATCGCTAGGAATGCCAGAGCTGTCTGCTAAATCTTTAGTCATAACAAATAAATCAGCTTGTTCTGGGGTTGCTGAGGCAAGATCTGCATGCGTTACTTCTGCATCAATATTTAATTTTTTTAGAACTTTTTTGATATTCATTTCAACCATAAAACTGCTACCAAGACCTGAACCACAAACTGCCATAATTTTCATTTTATTTATCCTTTTCTTAGTTTTATTAAATTTAATAACGATTGATCACAGCTAAAATTTGATCACTATTTTGTGCATTAAAAATTGTCTGCATATCGTTTGATTCACCAAACAGCTCAGCTAATTGAGTTAACATTTCAATATGGCTTGTATTATCACTGGCTGCTAATAAAGTAATTAAATATACGGGGTCATTTTCTGATGAATTAAATTTCACTCCTTGTTTGACCAGTAACATAGATAAGCCCAGTTGATTGACACCTTGCTCTGGTCTAGCATGCGGCATAGCGATACCCGGTGCCAATACGTAGTAAGGTCCAATTGATTCATGTAATTGAAAAATTGCTTGGACATAATTTGGCGAAATGGCATTATTTTCTAATAATGGTTTTGCACAAATTTGTATCGCTTCTTTCCAATCTTCAACAGAATCAACAATATTGACTGTTTGGCTGGTTAACCATTTACCTAACATTTTTCCTCCATTAAACCTGATATCATCAATTGTTAGTTTAAAAAATAACATACTAAATAAGAATAGAAATAAAAAAATATTAGAAATGTGATAGCGCTATCAAAGTTGATGAAAATTTTTCTCATTTTGTGATGAAAGTAACATTTTTGATATAACGATTATAAAATAGTTATTTAGACGTAATAGTATTATAGAAATGAGAGTGATTTCGAAGTGATTGTATCACACTTTTCTATTATTAATTGTCTATTATCGATTTTTTCTGCTTTGCTACCACTAATATAAGATTTATTTAAAAAAGTTAAGATTAAATTTAATCGGAATGAAAGATGCAAGAAATAAAGAAGCGTAAAACTACAGGACAGATTACTTTATTCGATGTTGCAAAATATGCGGGTGTCGGAACGATGACCGTATCTAGAGCTTTACGAACTCCAGATCGCGTTTCAGATAAACTTCGCCAAAAAATTCAAATTGCTGTCGATGCTTTAGGATATAAACCTAATGTTGCTGCAAGTTTGCTAGCCTCTGCATCGGCAAATCGAGTCATTGCTGTTATCACACCTAAAATATATGATCATTCCGCTCAATTATGGTTAAATTCACTTCAAACACACTTGGCAAAAGAGGGGTATACTACCTTACTTATTGAATCTTATCATTACTATAAATTTGAATCGCAAATGTTAGATGCTTTATATAGTCATAACCTTGAAGCTATATTACTATTTCAAGTTGAAGATGAAAGTTTTATTAAGCAAATTGTGCAAAATAAAATTGTTCCTATTTTGAATATTGGTAAAGATTATGGTGGATTAACTAATATAAATGTTGGAATAGATGATAGTTTGGCTATGTATATGCTCACTGAACATGTTATTAAAAAAGGTTATCAACACATTGGGTTACTTTGTGCTAACCAAGAATATCAAATTTTTCAACAACGCTTACACGGATGGTATAAAGCTATGTTAGCTTATCATCTCCCTACACATCGAGTTATTAATGCTGCTAAACCAGCCAATTTTAGTACAGGAAGTGAGTTGTTACCCGATATGTTATTAAATTGGCCAGAACTAGACGCATTAATTTGTACGACAGATGAATTAGCTTGTGGGGTACTGTATGAATGTCAACGTCGACATATTCGAGTACCTTATCAATTAGCAGTAAGTGGTTTTGGTGATAATGAGTTTAGCCAAGTGAGCTTTCCCGCATTAACAACGGTCGCTTTACCGTATAAAGAAATCGGTGAATATACAGCCACTCTGCTATTAGATAATTTAAAGAATAAAAAAGTAACAAATGAAATGGATTTGTCAGCGTTTGTACCAGTCATTCGAATGCGGGCGAGTGTTTAATTAGCTTTATTAAGAAAGATAATTAGAATTATTAAGATCGGCTCGAACTTCTGGTCGGTTATCATCCTCTCAAAAAGCAGATAATAAAAAAGCCTACTCAATGAGTGAAGTGACCCCATAAAGTTGGACACTTTTATTAAGCGGCTTGTAAGGCCTGATTTCGATATTCAACCGGAGTCAGGCCTTTTAA